>CAYRXN010000268.1:0-28551 GCA_964428275.1 uncultured Planctomycetales bacterium
GGCGGCGCAGGGTAATTCGCCATTCGGCATTCGGCATTCGCCATTCAGAAAGGGATTGAGGGAGCAGGGATTCAGGGATTCAGGGAAACAGGGACGGAGGGACACAGGGACGAAGGGTGAGGCGGCGCGGGGTAATTCGGCACTCGGCATTCGCCATTCGCCATTCAGAAAGGGAGCGAGGGACGAAGGGAACAGGGATTAGGGGATTGAGGGACAAAGGGACGAAGGGACGCAGGCGTCGCAGGGTAATTCGCCACTCGGCATTCGTCATTCGCCATTCAGAAAGTCGCTGACGCACGGGACGGTACCCTTGCAAACCGGTGGCCCGATTCGCGTGTTGATCGTACACGACTCGCCGCGCTGGTACGCCGCGCTGGCCGGCGCGCTGGGCGCGCAGTCGGGCATCCGCGTCTGTGAGGCCGCCGCCAGTGCGCACGCCTTGGGGGCGCGGATTCTGGCTGCGCACCCCGACGCCGTTGTGATTGATCTGGCGCTGCCCGAGCCGGTCGCGGTCCCGATTCTGCGGAACCTCCGCGAACACTATCCCGTACCGATCTTCGCGTGCAGCAGTGGTCGGCGCGACCGCACGCCGGCGCTGAGCGCCATCGAGCACGGTGTCCTCGACGTGGTGATCAAGCCGCGCGGCCTGGGACGCGGCCCCTGGCGCCGCCTCGCCGCCGATCTGGCCCAGCGGCTGCGGGCCGCGATCCGGCACGCCCGCCCGGTGGGTTTGCTGGCCGGCGAGGGCTCCCGGCGCCCGGCGTTGTCGTTTCGCAAGGCCGGCATCGACCCGCGACGCCACCTGATGGTGGTCGGTGCGTCGACGGGTGGCCCGGAGGCCTTGCGCGAGCTGCTCGGCGCCCTGCCGGCTGATGCCCCGCCGGTGGCGATCGTGCAGCACATGCCGGCGATGTTTACGGGGCCCTTTGCCGAGCGGCTCGACGCTGCGGGTGTCCTGAGCGTCGGCGAGGCCCGCGAGGGCGACCCCCTCGCGCCGGGGCGGGTTCTCGTCGCCCGGGGCGATACGCACCTCACCGTCAGGCGTGGCGGCGCGGGCTGGTTCGCTCACTACACCGATCAGCGCAGGGTCAACCTCCACTGTCCCAGCGTGGATGTCCTGTTCGATTCGGCGGTGGCGGCGGCCGGCGCCGCTGCGATCGGCGTGCTGTTGACCGGCATGGGGGACGACGGCGCCCGGGGGTTGTTGCGCCTGCACGAGTGCGGCGCACTGACGGCGGCGCAGGATCCCCGCTCGTGCGTGGTGGACGGGATGCCGAAAGTGGCTCGCGAGCTGGGAGCCGCCGACGTGGTCGCAGCCCCCGCCGACCTGCCGGCCCGCCTGATCGAAGCGCTCGTACAGCGCAAGGAAGTCGCCGCGGCGTTTCGTTGAAACGCGGCGGGCGTCCCGGTGCTCAGCCGATCATCGCGAGCAGTTTCTCGATGAGTTTGGCGATGCCGGCGTGGATGGCCGCCGGTCCCGGGCCGAGCATGTAGGCGGGCGTCGTGACCACCTTGTGCGTTTCGTCCGCCACGCACTCCGTCACCGCGCAATCCACGTGCTCGCAGCCCATCGCGTTGATCGCCCCGGCGGTACCGGCGTCGTTGCCGATCGTGACGCGGGCCTTGATCCCCCGCTTGCCCGCGATTCGGGCCAGCAGTGCGGGGGCGATGCAGATCGCGCCGACCGGCTTGTTCTGCTCGAGCATCTCGCCGACGAGCTTTTCGACATCCGGATTGACGCTGCACTCGGCCCCGTCGTCCGCGAACGAGCAGAGGTTCTTGGCCGCCCCGAACCCCCCGGGCAGCACCAGCGCGTCGAGTTCCGCGGCCGCCACCGCAGCGACGTCGCGGATGTCGCAGCGTGCGATCCGCGCCGACTCCTTGAGCACGTTGCGCGACTCGCGGGTGGGCTGTTTGGTAGCGTGGTCCACGACCTGCTTCACGTCGATATCGGGCGCGCAGCAGACGATCGTCGCCCCGTGGCGATCGAGTTCCAGCAGCGTACAAACCGCTTCGTGAATCTCCGCGCCGTCGAGAAAGCCGCAACCGGAGAGTACGACACCGACTGTGGGCATGATGACCTCCCTTCTCGGGTTTCAGAGCGTCTCATCGGGTGCCATTGTACGTCTGTCCGGGCTGGATGCACGGGGATCCCGGGCAAAACGAGGACGTGGCAATCTGTGGCGGGCTGGTTCTTGGAAGCCGAGGCGCCGCGCGGCCGAAGGGAAAGTGCGCTGCGGGC
Source organism: uncultured Planctomycetales bacterium (assembly GCA_964428275.1). Lineage (GTDB taxonomy): Bacteria > Planctomycetota > Phycisphaerae > UBA1845 > Fen-1342 > JALSRY01. The sequence goes on from CAYRXN010000268.1 coordinate 2,243, forward strand.
GTGTTGCTCCACCCGGTCGGAGTCGGTCCGTTGGCGTTCGGGCCTGCGGGTTACTTGCTGAACGCGTGCATGAGCTGGATTCCCGCCGGACCGGCCAGCACGATGCCCATCGCGGGGAAGATGAACATCACCAGCGGGATCATCAGTTTGACGGCGGTCTTCTGGGCGCGTTCCTCGGCCTGCTGGCGGCGTTTGGTGCGCATCGCGTTGCCCTGGTTGCGCAGGGCGGCCGAGACGCTCGTGCCGAACCGCTCGGCCTGCGAGATCACCGACACGAGCGAGCGCAACTCGTCGAGGCCGACGCGGCGGGCCATGTTGTCGAGCGCCTCGGCCCGGCGGATGCCCATCTGCGTTTCCATCGTCGCGATGCGGAACTCCTCGGACACCTCCGGGTGCACCAGCGCCATTTCCTCGCCGACGCGCTTGATCGCCGAATCGAGCGCCAGGCCCGACTCGACCGAGACGACCAGCAGGTCGAGCACGTCGGGCAGGCCGCGGCGGACCTTGTCCTTGCGCGACTTGATCGCCATGTCGAGCCACATCCCCGGCGCGATGAAGCCGGCCCCCCCGGCGAACATGACGCACGCCAGAATGCCGCGCGTGCCGTAGCCCAGCGAAGCCCCGATCGCGGCCCCCGCCAGGAACCCGACCAGCAGCACGGCGGTCTTGCTGGCCAGGAAGATCGTCTGGGCCTGCGGCGAGCGGAACCCCGCCTGGATGAGCTTTTCGCGCAGTTGCGACTGCTCCTGGTCGGAGACGGGCAGCACGATGCGCGAGAGCATCGGCGTGGCCTTGCGCACGAGTTTCTTGGTCGCGGTGGCCTTGGCCTGTTCCTGGATGTCGCGCGTCGGATCGACCGAGCCGCGGCCCTCGAGCCGCCGCTTGACCGCGTCGCGCGATTCGCCCTTGCGCGGCAGCACGCTGTAGAGGATCAGCCCCGCGCCGACAACCAGCAGTACGATGATGCTCACGATATCCATGACGACACCCTTGTTCCGGCCCCGCCAACCGGGGCGCTTCCGCGGCGGTCGGCTCCCGTGGTCAGATCTTGATGTTGATGATCTTCTTGATCATCACCCACCCCATCAGCATCGAGACGATCGCGAAGGTGGAGAGCATCTGGCCCGTGGGGTCGGTCCAGAGCACCTTCGCGTAGTCGTAGTTGATCTTGAGCATCGCGCCGAAGACCAGGAACGGCAGGGCCAGCAGGACGTATCCCGACAGCCGGCCCTCGGCCGTCAGGGCCTTGACCGTGCCGTGCAGCTTGATGCGGTCGCGGATCACGCTGCTGATCTTGTCGAGCACTTCGGCCAGGTCGCCGCCGGTCTGGCGCTGGATCAGGACGGCGGTGACGAAGAAGCGCACGTCGAGCACGTCCATGCGGTTGGCCAGGTTGGTGAGGGCGTCCTCGATCTTGAGGCCGAGGTTCTGCTCGTGGAAGACGCGGCCGAACTCGGTTCCGGCGGGCTCGGGCAGCTCGTTGGCGATCACCTGCATCCCGCTGGCCAGCGAATGGCCGGCGCGCAGGGCCTGGCTGAGCAGTTCGAACACGTCGGGCAACTGCTGAACCAGCGCGGCCATGCGTTTCTTGCGTTTCCACACCAGATAGAGGATCGGCAGCACGTAGACCGCCACGACGGCGCCCAGGTCCACGAGCAGCGGCACGTGAAACACGACCAGCACGGCGAGCAGGATGCTGGCCGCCAGCGTGATGTTGACGAGCACCTGCGAGGCGGACCAGGGCATGTTGGCCTGTTCGAGAATCGTCTGGAGCCGCTCGGTGAACTTCATGCGCGCGAACATGCCGGCGAGCACGCCCTCGACCTTGGGGGCCTCCTTGCGGAGGTTGGTCAGGTCGATCGCCTGCGCCGCCGGGGCCGTCGAGCGTCCCTTGAGACGCCCGGCGATCTTCTTCTTGGGCGCGCTGCGCAAGTCCGCCACGAGCTGGTAGATGCCGTAGCAGGCCATCAGCGGCCCCGCCACCAGCAGCACGAGCAAGAGGGTATCGCTGCCCAGGGCCAGCAGAGTCATGGTTGCAATCTCCTGCTCCACGGTTCGCCGGTCATTCGAAATCAGCCACCAGATCGCGCGGCTGGAAGATCGACGGGTCGATCTTGGCGCCGTGCGCGATCAGGCGATCCATGAACAACGGCCGCACGCCCGTGGAAACGATGCGACCGTAGGCCTTTCCTTCCGCGTCCACGCCGTCCTGCTCGAACTTGAAGATGTCCTGCATGACGACCACGTCCCCTTCCATCCCCTGGACTTCCGTGACCGAGATGATCTTGCGGCGGCCGCCGGTGAGCCGCGCCGCCTGGACGATCATGTCGATCGCGGAGGCGAACTGCTGGCGGATGGCCTTCTGCGGCAGCTCGAAGCCCGACATCATCACCATCGTCTCCACGCGCTGCACCGCGTCGCGGGTGTTGTTGGCGTGGATCGTGGTCATCGAGCCTTCGTGGCCGGTGTTCATCGCCTGCAACATGTCGAGCGTTTCGCCGCCGCGGCACTCGCCGACCACGATCCGGTCGGGCCGCATGCGCAGGGCGTTGACGAGCAGGTCGCGGATCGTGACGCGGCCCTTGCCCTCGAGGTTGGGCGGGCGCGTTTCGAGCCGCACGATGTGCGGCTGCCGCAGTTGCAGCTCGGCGGCGTCTTCGATCGTGACGATGCGCTCGTCGGCCGGGATGAAGCCCGAGAGGTTGTTCAGCAGCGTCGTCTTACCCGAGCCGGTTCCGCCGGCGATCAGGATGTTGAGCCCGGCGACGACACACGCCTCGAAGAACTCGACCATCTCCGGGGAACACGACTTGAAGCGGATGTAGTCGTCCCAGGTGATCGGGTTGCTGCCGAAGCGCCGGATCGACATCGAGGGACCGTCGATCGCCAGCGGCGGGATGATCGCGTTGACGCGGCTGCCGTCCTTGAGCCGGGCATCGACCATCGGCGAGACTTCGTCGCAGCGCCGCCCGAGCGGCGAAACGATCTTGTCGATGATGTGCAGCAGGTGGCTGTCGTCCTTGAACTTCACGTCGGTCAGCTCGAGCCGGCCGCCGCGCTCGACGTAGACCTGGCGCGGGCCGTTGATGAGGATGTCCGAGATCTTGGGATCGGCCAGCAGCGGTTCGAGCGGCCCGAGGCCGAAGGTCTCGTCGAGGATTTCCTGGGCGAGCCGTTCGCGTTCGCTGGCGTTGAGCAGCGTGTCCTCTTCGCGGCACAGCGCCAGGACGACGGTGCGGACCTGCTCGCGCAGTTCGTCGGAGGCGTCCCCGCCGAGCTTGCTCATGTCGAGCTGCTCGACCAGCTTGCGATGGATCGTGCCCTTGAGTTAGTAGAACTGCTGGAGTTTCTCGTCTGAGGGTCTGCTGGCGCGCTTCTTGAGCACCGCCGGTTTCGGGGCCGCGGCGACCTTGATGGCGGCGGGGGCGGTGTTGGTGGCGGCCGGCTGCTCGGCCGGGGGCGGCGCCGGCGGAGCGGGCTCGGCCGGCGGCGGTGCGGCCGGCGCCGGCTTGGCCGCGGCCGGGGCGGCCGCGGGGGTGGCAGGCTTCTTCGTAAACAGACCCATCGACGACTCCCTCTGCGCGACGCGACCGCGCCGCTACTTCGATCCGGCGAAAAACGACAACAGCCCCTTTTTCCCGGCCTCGGCCCGGGCCGCGGCTTCCGTGGCGAGCTGCTCGTCCTCGCGGCTCGCCACGGCCTGGGCGATCTTGGCGTAGGCCTGGCGCAGCCGCGCGCGGGGCGCCATCGTCAGCAGCGGGGCCCCGACGTTCACGGCCGCGGCGCTGGTCTTCCATTCGTCGGGGATGATGAAATCGATCTTGCGGTCGAGCGTGGCCTCGACGTCCTCCTGGTCCAGATAGCCCGACTCGCGGCCGTGGCGATTGCAGACCAGGCGCACCCGCTCCGTGGCGTAGCCGGTACTGCCCAGCTCGCGCAGGATGCGGTCGGCGTTGCGCACCGAGGGCACCAGCAGTTGCAGCACGAGCAGGTACGTGTCGGCCATGTCGTAGACCGAGCGGGCGCTGCTGTCGAAGCGCGGCGGCAGATCGACCACGAGAAAATCGTAGTGTTCCTGCAAGGCGGCCAGCACGCCCGCGGCCTGGGCCGCGTTGATCTGCTCGGCCTGGGCGAAATCGCTCGGCCGCGCCAGCACGTGGACGCCGGTGGAATGCTTGCACATGGCCCGGTCGATCATGTGGGCGTCGATCTGCTCGGCGGTTTCGCACAGCTCGGCGATGGTGTAGGTCGGCTGGATGTCGAGTTGCATCGCCACCTGTCCGAAGCGCAGGTCCATGTCGATGGCGGCGACGCGCGGGCGGGCCTCGGGGCCGGAAGCGCCCTCCCAGTTCTCGATCTGGGTGAGCTCGACGGCGAGGTTGGTCGTGAGCTGCGTCGCCCCGACGCCGCCGGAGGTTCCCACGACCGCGATCAGCCGCCCGAGCTTGCGGTTGCTGCCGGCCATCTCGCCGCCGATGCGCTGGAGCGTTTCGGCGAGCTGCTCGGGGGGGAAGGGCTTCCAGAGGAACTCTTTCATCCCGGCCCGCATGGCCCGCATGACCAGTTCGGCGTCGCGGTCTTCGGTCATGGCGACGGCCGCGAGCCGGCCGCGGGTTTCCTCGATCACGGGGGCGACGATGTCCATCATCGCCGCGGCGTTGGGGTCGAGGTGCAGCAGCAGCACTTCGGCGGGAAGTTGGGAGACGGCCTGGGCGAGCATCGCCGGCTCGTCGATTTCGGCGACGATCCGCACGCCATCGATGGAGAGCAACACGGCCCGCAGATCGGGCGCGACTTCCTCGTCCGTGTTGACGACGATGACTCGCATACTCTGACTCACGCTGGTGCGATTCCTTCCCGGTTCCGGCGTCTGGTGTCACTCCGCGCGGGGCGCACCGGCACGGGAGTTTCCGTGTGTCGGCGCGCCTCGCTCGCTTGGCTGTGCGTCATGGGTTTCATCGGCCAAATCCGGCCCCGCTGTATCTACGGGGCGATTTCGCCGATCCGGCCGCGGGGGCGCTGTCTTTCTCGGTCATCGCGCCGCGCCCCGGCACGACCGCGGGCCGGAACTCGCCGACCCCGATATCGGACGGCGACCCGAGCCACCGAAACCGATTCCGACGTCGGGCCGAGCCCCGACCCGCGGGGGTGCGGCCGCGTCCACGCGGGCCCCCGGGCGCGCGTGGCTGAGGTGCCCGGGCGCTTACTCGATCAGCGCCACGGGCCGCTTGCCGCCCAGCATCCGGAAAATGGCCTCGAGCTGGTCGCTGTATTCCTCCGGCGAGCCGGCGGCGTAGAACTCCTGCCCGTTCCCGATGGTGGCGATCTCCTGCATCATGTCGCGATCGACGTTGTAGCCGACGCTGACGGTGTAGATGCGGAATCCGAGGTCCGCCGCCTCGTGGGCCTTGCGGTAGGCGTAGTCGAGCGCCGCCCAGTTTCCGTCGCCGACCCAGTCGCCGTTTTCGTCGATGTTGGCCACGCCGTCCGACATCAGCACGATGACCTTGTGGGCGCCGGGGCGGGCCCGGCTGGACTGGAGCTCGATGATCGCCTGGGCCAGGCCGGCGCCGATGTTGGTGCAGCGGTCGTAGTGGCCGGACTGGCGCTCGTAGAGGCGGGCCGGGACCGAGAGCAGGTCATCGGACAGGTCGATCTCGTGACGCGAGCTGGTTGCGAACACTTCGAGCGAGATGTGATCGAGGCTGTCGAGCGCGTCGATCACATCCGAGAGCGTCTTGACCGCGTCCTTGATCGCCCGCAGCGGTTCCTGCGGCGTCGCCCACAGATTGTTGGTTTCCCACGAGCAGGGCTCGTGTTCCAGCAGGAAGTCCGTGAAGGTCTTGAGGCCGTAGTAGTAGCGGAAACTGCCCCGGCTGCTGCTCTGCATCCAGTTGATGTAGCTGGTCCACGACCAGTCGACGCGGAAGCTCGGCTTGGGCAGCCAGATCATCTCGTTGTTTTCGACGCGGTCGTCGCCGTCGCCGCCGGAGTGCAGCGCGCCGGGTTTGCCGCTTCTCCACTCGGCCAGGCCGAGCATGACCGCCACCCGGTTGCGCCAGAGCTTGTTGTCGTCGTCGTTCGACGAATCGGTCAGCACGGCGATTTCGTCCGCGTTGTAGCCCCGGGCGGCGATGTTGGCCAGCAGGTCCGAATCGGTCGTGTCGTGATCCCGGCGGATATACCACAGTCCCGGATCGCTCGAGACGCTGTACGCGCCGGGCAGCAGCGGATCGCCCCAGGTACTCATCGCGCCGATGGCCGGTCCCGTGTCGGACGCGTACTCGGTTTCGGTCTCCGCGCCGGGCAGATACGGACGCGACGGTTCCGGGCCGTCGAGGGCGGCCCAGATGTCGCGCGTGTTGGCGTAGCCGCCGTCGCTGCGGTTCCAGAACCGCAACTGGCTGTCCCAGTTCATCGAGTTCGACAGGTCGATCACGATGGCGATGTCGCGCGGCACGAGCACCGCCGACGCCTGGGCCTGCAGGTCGCGGGAGTCGTGGCCCAGGAACCGCGCGAACATGAGCTGGACCGGTCCCCCCGACGAACCGTTCGAGCGCCGCACGGTGACGCGCACCGCGTCGTAGACGCTGCCGCCGGGCTGGAACGCGAAGCGGCCGGTTTCGGGCATGTAGACCGACCGGCCGAGCTCGACGTCGCTTTCGGAATCGAGATCCTGGACATGCCGCAGCACGTAGTTGCGCTGGATGATCTCGCGGGCGCCCTGGATGGCGGCCGTCTCGGGATCGAGCGTGACCGTCTGGTTGGGGTCGTTGGGATCCTCGGCCTCGACGCCGACGAGTTGGGACGCGGCGGCGAGCGCGGCGGCGTCGGCCGTGCGTTGCAACTCCGCCTGGGCCTGGTAGAGCGCCCCCAGGTCCACCGACAGGGCGGCCATCCCCATGACGACGGTCATGGATATGGCCAGGTAGACGGCGACCGCGGCGCGGCGCAGCCGCCGGCGCGCGTAGAGTTTCTTGCGTGACATCTTTCCACCTCCGCTATGCTTCCAACCCCAATAACACCTGCCACCTGCAGCAGTCCGCCGCCGGGCGGCACGCCGTAGCGCGTGCCGCCCGGCCGACGGTCGAAATCCACCGGTTCGTCCTGCGTTACTTCCCTTCGGCTCCTCCCGACGGTCCCAGCGGACCGCGCAGCCGCATGGCTGTCATGTCGTCGTCGTACAGTTCGGCCGGGCGCACCGGCCAGTTCTGGTGCAACCGCGGTCGCAGCGCCGGCAGTTCCTTGCCGGCGGCCCCTTCGATTTCGCCCATCAGGTACAGCTCGAAATCGTTGGGGGCCACGTGGTTCGCGCCGGGAACGCACGTGATCTGGTTGGGCGTCACCGGACTGACCAGTTCCGGCGTCACGAGCACGACCAGTTCCGACTCTTCTTTCTGGTACTGCACGGAGCGGAACAGCGAGCCGAGCACCGGCACGTCGCCCAGGCCGGGTACGCGGCGGACGATCGCCCGCGTGCGTTCGTTGAGCAGCCCGCCGATCGCCAGGGTCTCGCCTGGTCCGATTTCGACGTTGGTTTCGACCCGGCGGGTGGCGAAGCCCGGCACCGACACGCCGCCGAAGGTCACCGCGTTGGTCAGGTCGGGTTCGCTGACCTCGGGGGCGACGTTGAGGCGGATCTTGTCGTCGGCCAGGACCACCGGCGTGAAGTTCAGCCGCACGCCGAACTGCTTCCACTCGATCTTGATCCGGTCGTTGGTCACGATCGGGATCGGGATCTCGCCGCCGGCGAGGAAGCTGGCCTCGCGGCCGTTGAGCGCCACGAGGTTGGGTTCGGCCAGGACGCGCAGCATGCCGTTTTCGCGCAGGGCCTGGACGAACACCTGCATCTGGGCCCGTGGAAACGCCAGGCTCAGCGTCGTGCTGCCGGTGACCGGGATACCGTTTTCTCCGATCAGGAACGGCATGTTGGCGGTCGCGAGCGCCCCCTGCGGCACGCCGAGATTCGACGGGTTGATCCCGTCCAGGTTGCTCAGGAACGGGGCGTCGCGGAAGTTCTCGCCCGCCATCCAGCCGTTGAACCCGAGCTGGCGAATCGCCCGGCGGTTCACCTCGGCCACCGTCACGCGCAAGAGCACCTGCTGCGTGCCGGCGACCTGCATCTGGTTGATGACGCGCGACGAGAAGACCTTCGCGATCTCCATCACCCGGGCGGCCGATTCGGCGTCCGGCACGCGGCCGGTCAGCACGACCGCGTCGAGCAGGGCGTGGACCTTGACGCGGGCCCGCGGCACCGCCGTGCGGATACTGGCCTTGAGCCGATCGAGTTCGAGGTCCACGGCCACGTCGAAGACCCGTTGCGTGTCGCCGTCGATCCAGACGATCATCTGCGTGGTGCCGAACGACTTGCCGGTCACGAGAATCTGCTGCGGCGAAATCGCCGTCACCTCGGCGAACTCGGGCTTGGCCAGACGCACCTCGCGCACCGGGACACTGAAGTCCACGAGTACCGACTTGTTGACCGGCACGCGGACCAGTTGCCCTTCGGTCGCGACATCGCGCACGGTGATCTTCACCGGCGCCGGCGCGCCGGGGGTGACGACCGTGGCGGTGGACTGGGCGGCGACCCGCGGCGCGGCGGTCGCGGCGAGAATCGCGAGCACCGTAGCGGCCCGCGCTGTGATTCGGATGACGGCTCGGGTGGGGTTGCGGTTCATTCGAGGAGCTCCTTGGGCTCGGACTGGGATTCGCCTTCGTCCTTGTTTTCGTCGCAGCCGCTGCCACACGTCGGTGCCGGGTCGTCGGCCGGCGGTTTGCGCGTCGCGCGGCGGGCCTTGGTGTCGCGGCGGGCGCGGTCGGTCGCGCCGTCGCGGTCAGCGCCGACCGCACCGTCGCGGCCGCCGGCGGTGGTACCGTGCCGGCGGGGCTGGGCCGGCGACTGGGGCGGCTGGTCTTCGAAGATGTTCGTTTCGCCGGAGGCCAGCTCGATCGGCTGGAAGCTGTCCATCTCCATCCACGCCAGCATCTGGCGGTCGTCCCCGTTGCAGACCACCATGACCCACTTGGGTTGCGGCGGCGTCTGGACGACCGGTTCGGGTTCGGGTTCGGGCGCCGGTTGGGGCGCCGGAGGTTCGTCGGACTTCAGCAGGGTGCCGAAGAAACCGCTGACCTGCTCGGCCAGCGACGGGCCGGCGTTTTCGTCCTTGTCCTGCTTGCCGTCGCCCAGCAGCGTGTCTTCGTCGATCTGGGCCACCTCGTCGGCGGGTTCGGCGTCGGTCAGGCCGCGCATCGCCAGTTTGATCTTGCCCTTCTGCTCGGCCAGGTGGAGCACGGGGACCTGCTGGGGCCGCACGTAGAGCGTCACGGCCCGCGGCGGACGTTCGCGCTTGCCGCCCTTTTTGCCCTGTTTTTCTTCCGCGGGCGTGGGCGTCGGCGGCGCGATGCGCTGGCCGACCGCCGCGACTTCGACGTTCTCGATCAGCGTCTTGGCGAGCGTCTCGGCCCGGTTGTTTCGCCGCACGGTGAACACGCCGACCACGTCGACGCGGCAGCCGGGTTCGAGGTGGTTGTCCACGCCGGAGCTCTCGTCGATCTTGACGGCGACGGCCCGGTAGCCGGGGGGCACCTGGAGACCGGGGCGCTGTCCGGGGGGCAGCAGTTCCGAATCGAGGATCGGCACGCCGGCCGGCACGTTGGTGTGCGGGACGCGGCCGACGATTTTCTTGGGGTCGCGCAGGGCGCCGGCGGGGGCGATCGACTTGGGAAAGGCGATCGGCTTGAGCATCGACTCGCTGATGGCGACGCCGCGCGGGATGTCCTGGAGCGGCGCCCAGAGCTTGACCGTCTGCACGGTTTCGCCCTTGGCCTTGTTCACGTAGTCAAAGCCGAGCTTGGCCGCTACGCCGGCGATGCCCAGCCCGACAACCAGGGGGATGATGGCTTTCGCGTTCATGGTCCTCGTTCCGTCCGTGTGGGCCTCGAGTCAAGCATCGAGCGACCCGCCGCGGCGGGCCGGCTCGCGCTTTGTGACGCTTCCATTTCCCCTGCCGCCCCGGCGGCGCCGCGCGCCGCCGGCGTTACATGCCTTCTTTGCGCATCGACGCCCGGCCTTCGAGCGTGCCGCCCACGAAACCGAAGAACCCGCCGACGAGCGAGACGTCTTCGCGGGGCACGGTGATGACCACGGTGACGAAGGGATCGTCGGCCGTGGCTTCGGTCACGTTGATCGTCACCTTGTTGTCCAGGTTCATCGGCTGGAGATACTGCACGACCCGGGCTTCGACTTCGTCCGATCCGACCCCCTGGAGAATCCCCAGCCGGGCGCCTTCACGGGCAGCGTTGACGAGCGTGTTCTGCACGCTGAACAACCAGCCGAACTCGATGATGCCAAAGAGCATCGCAAACAGCAGCGGAGACACGACGGCCATCTCGACCGCCGCGGTTCCGCGGCGTAGACAACGATTTCGCTTCTTCCCACGCATCCAACTCACGGCAACCATCCTCCGAAGTAAGCGGTCAGCAGCACGCCGATCGTGCCCGCCGTTAGAGGAACCCCGTAAGGCAGAAGCTGGCTCGTGTTTCCGAACGTCTTGGCGCCGCCGAACTCGCCGAACGCCGTGTCGAGTCGGCGGAACTTGGTCATGATCGTCTGGAGATTCGTGTAGGCGTGTACGGCGCGGCCGGTCGCGAGGATCATGATGACGGCGACCACCCCGCCGATGATCGCACCGATCACGAAGCTCCACAGCGTCAGCCACGGACCGAGCCAGGCCCCGATGGCGGCCATCAGTTTGACATCACCGGCGCCCATGCCGTGTACGGCCCACGGCAGAATCAGCAGTCCGAAGCCCACCGCCATCCCGAGCGCTCCCTGCCCGAGGCCGTGGCCGCCGAAGTAGACGAACTGGAGGCCCAGTCCGGCCGCGGCGATCAGGGCGTTGAGCCAGTTCGGCACCCGGCGTTCGCTGTAGTCGATCCACGAGGCGTAGAGGATCGCGGGGATCAAGACGGCCAGTGTGACTTCCCAGTACCCGAAGCTCATAGACCTTTCCGCCTGTCTGTCGTGTCCCAGAATGTTTCGCCGAGAAGGCCGGCACGGACCGGCCACCCGTTACATCGGTCGATTCTCTCCCCTGGGCCAACAAGGACAGACGACGACGCCCCGTGCCTCTGAGGCGCCGCCGTCCGATAGTCCCCACACGCCAACCGACATGTGCTGGTCGATTAGCTGAACGCGTTGCTGTTCACGTCCTGGAAAGTGCTGTTGACGTTCTGCCCCAGCGTGGTAATCGCCGCGATGGCGACCACGATAATCAGGGCGAGCATGACCGCGTACTCGGTCGCGGTCGGTCCATCCTCGCTGACGAGAAAGCTCTTGACCCGGTGTACCAATGCCTTCATTTGCAACCCTTTCTCACGTTTCGGCGGAACCCAAACCGCCTGACCCACCTGAACTACGTCGGTCTGCCCGCCCGATAAGCAGGCAACTCCCTTCCGGAAAGCCGGGCCCACACCCGCGGGCCCTCACCAAGGCTTACCTGGTTCACACGCCGCGTCCCGTTCCCGCGGGAAGCTGCCGGTGGCGGCGCGATCGCCGATCTGCGGTCTGATCCCTGACCGATCGACACCCCAAGCGTTCAAAACAAAAATCCGCAAGGCAAACGCCCCGAGTGAAAACTCTTTGCCCCTGCGCAAGAAATGAAAAGTCCGAAGCAAGCGGCCGCACGGGCCCGAGATCCGCCGCGGAACAGGACGCGTGGAAGGCCGCCGCGAATTATCGGGACAGCGCCGCGCGCATCGTCTCGACCGGCGCGGCGCAACCGTGCCAGAGTGAAAACTGCGCCGCGGCCTGGCCGAGAAACAGCGTTTCGCCGTCGATGGTCTGGCAACCCCGCGCCGCCGCCTCCCGCAGCAGGCGCGTTTCCCGCGGCGTGTACACCGTATCAAACACCACCAGCGGCGGTGCCAGGCGCTCCGCCGGCATTGGTGAACGGGACGTCTCGGGCACCATGCCGACGCTCGTGCAGTTGATGAGGATGCGGCCGCTGCCGCGGGCCCGCTGTTCCCACGGCAACCACCGGCAGCCGAACTCGCCCGCCAACCGGGCCGCCCGCGCTTGGGACCGGTTGTAGATCGTCACGGCGCAGCCCCGCTCGACGAGCGCCGCGACCGCGGCGCGGGCCACGCCTCCCGCGCCGAGCACATCCACGGCGACGCCGTTCAGGCCGCCGGCGAACGCCGCATGCGCCTCGAGCGTCGCTGCGACCGCCCGTGCGTCGGTGTTCTCGCCGCGCCAGGGGCCGCCCGGGCAGCGCACCAGCGTGTTGACCGCCCCGCAGCGCTTGGCGAGCGGGCTCATCGCGCCGCCGCGCCGTTCCAGCCAGCGGGCGACGTGCTCCTTGTGCGGGATCGTCACGCTCAGACCGGCGAGGTCGAGCCATTCGCTGGTCGAGGCGTCGTCGAGAAACGCCGCCAGATCGTCATACGAAGGTTTGACCGGCAGCGGCAGATAGACGCCGTCGATGGTGGCGGCTGCCATCGCGGCGTTGTGCAGTTGCGGCCCGCGGGAGTGGGCGACGGGCCAGCCGATCACGCCGAAGACGCGCGTATCGGGGCCGAGCGATTCCCACCGGAAGCGGTTTCGGAGCACGTCGATCGCGGGTTGTCCGGGGGCCGATTGGCGTCCGGGCCCCAGGGCGGCGAACGTCAGGAACGCGCCGAACTTGCGTGCCAGAACCCGCGTGGCCAGCCCTGCTTCGCCCATCGCCAGCGCAATGGTGGGGTGCCGCCGGGATCTCCGGCGCAGGGCGTCGAGCACGCGCAGCGTTTCGCGCGAGTCGGTTGCGGAAAACACGGCCTTGACCACGTCCGGCCCGCGCGCCGCGAGCCGGTCGATCACCGCCCCCGGATCGGCGGGAGTCGCGTGGGTGTCGTGGTGCGAGAGGATCAGGCGGTTGGCGCCGATGTCGGGCAGGTTTTCCACGGCGGCCTCGATGTCCACGAAACCGGGCCTGGCTGCCGCCAGCCGCTCGATGGTGCGCAGGCGTGAGCGCTCGTCGCCGCGCCACGCGCCGCCCTCCTCCCGGCGGCGGACGGTCAGGATATACGGGTGTACGTGGGGTTTGTGCAGCAGCCGCTCCACGGCGGCGACGTCGCCGATGCGATCGACGCGCAGCTCGATGAGGTCCGCGCCGGCGCGCAGCGCGTCGTGGACCTGCACTTCCAGCGGCGGGTCGGCCGCGACGATCGATCCGGCGAGCAGTGTTTCGGGCATCGCCGCGCATTGTACCCTGGGCTCGGCAGCCCCGCCGCCTGTCGGTCGTGGTACGGGCGTTTGCTGGTCAATACTTGCCGGCCTCAGTAGACTACCGATAGAGGCGGTTGAGGCGGCCCAGCGGCCCGCCTTGTTGCCGGCGGTTGCGTCAGGACAGGGAGCAACGACATTTCAGGCGGCCGCGTCAGACCGGGCAGGCCGGCGTCGCAACGACTCCTTACCGCGGTGGTGCGAGATTCATATGATGCGTCTGATCGTCATCGGCAGTGGTACGCATCTGGGCGAGTTCGTCTGCCACGAGCAGGCCGTATACATCGGCTCCGACGAACAGTGCGAGATCCGGCTGCCCCAGGAAGACCTGGCGGGGCAGATCGGTGTAATCTATGCGGAAGATGACGGCCGGTGGGTCTTCGAGCAGATCGCCGAGAACGAGCCGGTCCACTTCAATGGCGCCCTGTTGAAGGAGAAGGTCCGCCTCGCCGGTGGCGACCAGATCAAGATCCATGACTTCATCATCCGGGCCGAGGTGGACACCGCACCGCCGCCGGTCGAGGAACCCCAACCGGCCTCTGAACCGGCCAGGAAGCCCAAGCGGCGCGTGTCGGTGGCCCGCCTGACGCAGTTCGTCAGTTACCAGTTGCCCCCGGGGTCGGTGCTGAAAAAGCCCGACGACCCCGTGACGGCCGACCGAACCCGGCTCGTGCAGCTCGGCCGCGCGGGCGTGGCGTTCGGGCGGTGCGTCACGGTCGAAGAGCTGATGGAGCAATGCATCGAGCAGTTGTTCGAGTGCTTCGGGGCCAAGCGCGTCTGGATGGGCGTGCGCCGGGTGAACTACGGCGGCATGGAATACGTCGAGGGGCGTCTGGCCACCGGCAAGACCGCCGGTCTGCCCGAGCCCGGCGAAAAACTCATGCCGCGTATCCTCGACCGCGCGCAGTTCGTGCTGCTGCCGCGCGGCGACGACAGCTATCGCTGTCCGATTCTGGCCGGTCCTCTGCTGGGTCCGGATGGTCCGCTCGGGATGGTCTTTCTCGACGCGGGGGAGGTGAGGAAGAGAAAGCCGACGTATACGGACGCCGATCTGGACCTGTTCATTCTGATGCTCAACGCGCTCGCGGCCCAGCTCGACGCGATCTTCAAGGAGCTGGCCCGAACCCGCGCCGCGATGCTCGAGGGCGAGGTGGCGGTGGCCCACGCGATCCAGTCGCGGCTGACACCGCGCAAGTTGCCTCAGTGGGAGGACTTGCAGTTCGGCGCCTTCCGTGAGATGGGCCGCGAGCGTTCGAGCGATATCTACGATGTCGTGCGGCTTCCCAACCAGATGGCGTTGTTCATGATCGCCCAGACCAGTGCGACCGGACCGCTGCCCAGCATGCTCATGGCCCAGGCCCAGGCCGCGTTCCGCGTCGCGGCGATGCACCTCGACGCCCCGCACCTGTTCCTCAAGACGCTCAACGCGCTGATGTACGACGGCCAGCGCGATCACCCGCTGGATTGCTTCGTCGGCGTCATCGAGCCGCCGACCGGGCAGATGCGTTATGCCCGCGCCGGCCAGATCGGCGCCTACATCATCTCCAATCGCGGCGAGGAGCGTTTCCTCGGAACACCCGAACGGACCCCGCCGCTCGGCGTGACCAGGGACGCGACGTACACGCTCCTGCCCGAGTCCCTCGATCCCGGCGAAACGCTCGCCATGTTCACCTCCGGCGTGGCCCGGGCCCGCAACGCCAAGGGCGAGATCTTCGGTGAGGATCGTTTCGTCAACATCCTCTGCGATGGATTCGGCCAGCTGGCCAGCAACATGCTCAAGGAGATGCTCCACGATCTCCAGCAGTTCACCGAGTCGGGCACGCAGCCCGACGACATCACCGTGCTGCTGGCCCACCGGCCGTGAATCGCGCCGGTGTGCTCACTGTTCGAAACGACAGGCGAGTTTCAGTGCCGCGTCGAGCCGGCGCAGGTACTCGGCCCGCGGGATCTCCACGGCGCCGAACCGCTGAAGGTGCGGCGTCGCCCACTGCGTATCGACCAGCACGAACCCGCGCGATTCGAGCCGCCGCATGAGCGCGACGAGCGCGACCTTTGAAGCGTCGCTGACGCGGTGGAACATGGATTCGCCGAAGAAGGCCCCGCCGATCGCGACGCCGTAGAGTCCGCCCGCGAGTTGGCCGTCGCGCCAGGTTTCGACCGTGTGGGCGAATCCGAGACGGTGGAGCTCGTTGTAGACGCGGATGATCTCGGGCGAGATCCAGGTACCTTCCGCGCGGTCGGCACAGGCCCGGATCACCTCGTCGAAGGCCGTGTTGATGCGGACTTCGAACAGGCCGCGGCGGAGCACGGGTTTGAGTCCGTGCGGTACGTGAAAGCGCTCGAACTCGAAGACGCAGCGCGGATCGGGGCTGTACCAGCCGATCTCGCCGTCCTCGTCGGCCATGGGAAACAGGCCCATCTGATAGCCGCAGATCAGGATTTCGGGCGTAAGTTCCGGTTGCATAGGTCGTTAGCCAGCAGGTCCTTCGGGCCTGCGGCCGGTCGGAAACCTCTGGTGCGTTCCTGCGCCGCCGCGTGGCCAACGCTCCGCAGACACTTTATGCTTAGTGCATGTGCAGCGTCCAGCGCGACCCATCCGAACCGTCCCCGCGTCCGCCGGCGTCGGGGGAACCCGACCCGGCCGGGTTCCCGGGCGTTCCCGCCGAGTGGCGCGCCTGGCTCGACCGCCGCCGCCGGCAGATCGACGAGGCGATTTCAAAACATTTGAACGTTCTGAAAGGTCGGCACGAACCGCACAGTCCGCTGCTCGAATCCGTAGAATATTCATTGCAGCAGGGAGGCAAGCGCCTGCGTCCCGTGCTCGTCGTGGAATCGTGCCTGATCTGCGGCGGCGCCGAGGCGCTGGCGCTGCCGCCGGCGGTGGCCATCGAGTGCGTGCACACGTTCTCGCTGATCCACGACGACCTGCCCGCGATGGACGACGACGACCTGCGGCGTGGCCGGCCGACCAACCACAAGGTCTTCGGCCAGGCGATGGCGATATTAGCGGGCGACTGGCTCGCCAGCCACGCGTTCGAACTGTTGGCGGGCTGCGGCGTAGAACCCGCGGCGGCCGCCGAAATGACGCGGGCACTGGCCGCCGGAACTGCCGATATGATCGTTGGCCAGGGTGCCGACATCGCCGGCGAGCAACGTCCGACCGACGCGGAGCTGGTCCGGTTCATCCACCGGCACAAGACCGCGCGGCTGATCGAGACGGCGTGTGTGCTCGGAGCCATCGCGGCCCGGGCCGAGCCCGCCCGGCAAGAGGCGCTCGCGCTTTATGGGAGGCACCTCGGGCTCGCCTTTCAGATCGCGGACGACCTGCTGGACGCCACGGGGGATGCGGAGAAGCTTGGCAAGCGAGTCGGCAAGGACGCCGGCGAGGCCAAACAGACGTACCCGGCGGCGCACGGCATCGACGAGAGCCGCCGGCAGGCAATCCGGGAGATCGCCGCTGCGTGCGACGCGCTCGAACCGTTCGGCCCCGCGGCCGACAATCTGCGCCACCTGGCCCGGTTCGTCGTCGAACGCGATCGCTGAGCCGCGCGACGCCGCAGGCCGATCGCCCGTCCGACAGGGAGCATGATGAGCCGGATACTCGACACCATCCAGTCGCCCGCGGACCTCAGGGAATTGTCGCTGCGGCAGCTCCACGAGCTGGCCGGGGAGATCCGCCAGCGCATCATCGAGGTGGTCGGTCGCAACGGCGGGCACCTGGCCAGCAACCTCGGTGTGACCGAGATCACGCTCGCCCTGCACCGCGTGTTCGACTTTTCGACCGACCGCCTGCTCTGGGACGTGGGTCACCAGTGCTACGTCCACAAGTTGCTCACCGGCCGCAACGACCGTTTCGACACGCTGCGGCAATCGGGCGGGCTCAGTGGTTTCCCCTCCACCCGCGAAAGCCCTTACGACCTGTTCGATGTCGGCCACGCCGGCACCTCGATCGCCACGGCGGTCGGCCTGGCCCGGGGCGATGCCGCGTTGGGGCGCGACACGCGCGTCGTGGCGCTGGTCGGCGATGCCAGCATCGTCAACGGCGTCGCGTTCGAGGGGCTGAATCAGGCCGGCACGCTCGACCGGCAATTCCTCGTCGTGCTCAACGACAACTCGATGGGCATCGCCAAGACGCAGGGCGGGCTCGCCTCGTATCTCTCGCGGCTGCGCGTCAGCGACCTGTACGAGGAAACCAAGCAGCGCATCAAGCAGCGGTTGCCGCGCGTGCCGCTGGTCGGCAAGAGCGTCTACGGCGCGCTCGACAACCTCAAGGACCGTTTCCGCGCGTCGATCTCGCCGCACCAGATCTTCGACCAGCTCGGGCTGGTCTACGTCGGTCCGATCGACGGACACGACCTGGCCCAGCTCATCGAGACGTTCGAGATGCTGCGCGACGTGCACCACCCGGTCCTGCTGCACGTCAACACGGAGAAGGGCCGCGGCTGCGCGTGGGCGTCGAAGGACCCCTGCGCGTTTCACAGCCCCGGCAGACTGCGGATCTCCGGCGACAGTGTCGAAGTCATCAAGAGCGAGCGGAAGAGCTGGACGGCCGCCCTGGCCGATGCGGTCATCGAGATCGCCGCCGAGGACGACCGCGTCTGCGCGCTCACCGCCGCGATGCCCGACGGCACCGGTCTGGCGAAAGTGCGCAACCGGATGCCCGACCGCGTGCTCGACTGCGGCATCGCCGAGAGCTGCACGGTGGACGTGGCTGCGGGCATGGCCCGCTCGGGGCTGCGTCCGCTGGTGTGCATCTACTCCACGTTCCTCCAGCGGGCTTTCGACCAGGTGTTCCAGGAGGTCGTGCTCCAGAAACTGCCGGTGGTCTTCTGCATCGACCGTGCCGGGCTCGTCGGCGGCGACGGCGCCGTCCACCACGGCTATCTCGACATCGCGTACCTGCGGGTTTTCCAGAACATGGTCGTCATGGCGCCGGCCGATGAGCCCGAGCTGCGTCAGGCTTTGCGTTTCGCGCTGACGCTCGACCGTCCCAGCGCGATCCGCTACCCGCGCGACGGCGTGCCCGATCCGCTCGGCGACGCCCCTCCGTTCGAGCTCGGCAAGGGCCGCACGATGCTCGACGGTCCCGACGCCACGATCCTGGCCTACGGAGCGCAGGTCCAGTACGCCCTGGCGGCGGCCGACGCCCTGGCGGGCGAGGGGATTTTCGTATCGGTCGTCAACGCCCGGTTCGCCAAGCCCGTCGATGCCGACATGGTGACCACCGCCGTCACCCGCGGTGGGCCGATTCTCACCGTCGAAGACCACGCGGTCGAGGCCGGGTTCGGTTCGGCGGTGCTCGAAACCGCCAACCGGCTCGGATTGCCGACCGATTCGATCATCCGTCTGGGGCACGCCGCCGACGTGTTCTACGCCCAGGGCACGCGTGCCGGCCAGCTCCACGAAGCGGGCATCGACACGCCGGGAATCGCCGCCGCGGTTCGCCGGGCGGTGCAGGCCGCGCGTCCGTCGGTCCCCCGCGAGCCGGCGGCGTCGCGCTCGACGCCGCGCTCCCGCGAACACGGGCGGTGAAGTCCCGGTGGCGCCGGCGGCGGTGCCAAGAGCCTGCCGATGGTCAAAGATCACGGGCGCCCCGCGCAGTAGCGGGACGCCCGCTCGGGTTCTTGATCGCGGTGGGTCGTGGGGATCAGGCCTTGGCGGCCTGGAGGTCTTCGAGGATCTCGTCCGGCTCCGGGAACCTGCCGGTCTGGTGCTTGCTGTAAATCAACCGGCCGTCCGCGGTTACGTCGAAGACCCCGCCCGAGCCCTCGATGAGTTCCGGCTCGATGCCGAACCGTTCCCTGATCGCGGCCGCCAAACTGGCGGCGGTGGGTCGGTAGTTTCACACGCCGCAGTACTTGATGCTCACTTTCATATGCGTTTTCTCCCGTAATCACAAACCGAAGCAATCCGCCGACTCGCCAACCCGTACTATCCTATGGCTGCCCGGGGGCGCGGGCAAACCGGCCGCGTTGGCACGGCCCGGCGTTCCGGGTAGAGTTAGTCATTCGGACCAGGAAAAGGAAGGCCTCCGAGATCGAAATCATGCGCAGCAAAGCTCCCCTGACCGTTTTTCTTGTCGCCACGCTCCTCGCGGCGCCGGCCGTTGCCCAACAGGTCGCGACGCTCGGCAAGCCGGTGCCGGACATCAAGGTCAAGCTCAACGGCCCCGGCGGCGAAAAGGAGCTCAATTATTTCAGCAACCTCCGCGGCGCGATCACGGTCTTTTATTTCTGGCGCCCGTCGAACCTGCTTTCCGTGGAGAAGTACAAGGAGCTTCACAAACTCGCGAAGGGTTACGAGAAGAAGGGCGTACACTTCGTGGCCGTCACCGCGGCCTCGGAAGAGGCCGTCAAGGAGTTCCAGAAGGACAACGAGCTGCCCGAGTTTCAGGAAACGTGGTGGCAGGCGACCGCCCTCTACTATCTGCTGGGCGCTTTTTCCGAACCCTACGTTTCGATCGTCGGTCCCCGCGGGCGGCTGCTGTGGCGCGGCTTTCCCGGCGACGACTTGCAGCAGCGGCTGGACGACCTGATCGAGCGGACCCACCCTCCGCTCGGCGATACCGACTGGCTCGAACGCCAGCTTCGCAAGGCCGGGCAACTGCTTGATCAGCGTGAATACGGCAAGGCGTACACGATCGCCTACGACCTCTACAAGATGACCGAGGACCGCCACCCGCTGGCGGGCAAGGCCGCCGCGCTGATGAACAAGTGTGAGCGTGCCGCCGCCAAGTGGCTCAAGGAGGCCATCCAGGCGGAGCA
Source organism: uncultured Planctomycetales bacterium (assembly GCA_964428275.1). GTDB lineage: Bacteria > Planctomycetota > Phycisphaerae > UBA1845 > Fen-1342 > JALSRY01. The sequence continues at coordinate 22,271 of CAYRXN010000268.1, forward strand.
GGACAGGGACTATGAGGAGGCCGCCCGCATCGTCGCGGAAATCGCCGTCCGCTTTCACGACCCCGAGGAGAACAAGGACAACAAGGGCAAGTCGTCCTCCAACCGCGAGACCGAGGACAACATCAAGCGCAAGGCCGAGCAGGAAATCGGCCGCATGAACGGCGACCGCAAGCTCAAGAAGCTGATCCGCGAGGCCCGCAAGAACGCCCGGGGCGAGCTCATGCTCGACCGGGCCGAGCGGCTGGCCGAAGACGGTGATTATCTCGCCGCCAAGCGCATCTACTTCGATGTCATCAAGAAGTACGCCAAGACCGACGCCGCCGAGGAGGCCAAGGATCGGCTGCGGAAGTTCAAGCGTGACCGGGAAGTCCAGGCGAAGATCGCCGAACAGCGCCGCCGCGAGCAGGCCTGGCGTCTGCTGGACATCGCCGACCACTTTGCCAAGATCGAGTTCTACGACGAGGCGCGCGACACCTACGCGCGGCTTGTGGCGGATTTTGCCGACACGCTGCCCGGCAAGCGTGCCCAGGAGCGGCTCGCCAAGCTGCCGGCGCCGAAGCGGGCCTCTGCCGAGGCTGCCAAGTCTGCGGACAAAGAGCCGTAGGCCGTTGGCGGGCCAGTCACGGCACCGGCGGGAGCTTGGTCTTTGGGGCAGCGGGCCCGACCACCAGGTGAGGGAGCCGGCCGTGCGCGTCGTTTTTTCGCGTGCCGGTTGGCGCGCGCCGCGGTTCACCACCCCCGAAACAGATCGTCGAGCGTGACGCGCAGCGTTCCGGCGACGCGGGCGAGTGTCCAGGTGGAGGTCGCGGTCTTGCCGCATTCGATCTGGGAGAGTTGTGCGGCGGTGATACCCGCCTGTTCGGCGACCTGCTGCTGCGTCAGGGGGATCGCGCGGCGCAGGGCGCGGAGCCGGGCTCCCAGGCGCCGGTTGAACTCGGCTTCCGTGAGCGCGGGCAGGCCCATTTCCGCCAGATGGCGATCGAGCGTACGCAAGAGTTGTTCGCGTTCCACCGGTTTCTCGAGCAGGTCGCGCGCCCCGGCCCGGATCGCCCGCCGAACCTGCTTGGCCTGCGGGAACGCACTCATCGCGATCGGGCGCGCGCGCGGGCAGATCGTGCGCAACTGGGTGATGATGGCCACGCCGTCCTCGTCGGGCAGGATCAGGTCGATCAGGGCAAGCTCGCACGGACGGCGGGCGGCGTGGCCAAGGCCCCTGCGCGGGTCGGTAAACGTCATGGGTTCGTAGTTGCTCCGCGTGAGCCATTCCGCCAGACGCCGGCACACCGCCGCGTCATCGTCGATCACCAGTACGCGAACGCGAATACGGGCTTTGCCGGCGGGAGTCATCATGCCAACCTCGGCCGGCCGGTGGACAGTCGGCCGGCGGATCAGAGGACAGCCGCGCAGGGTTACCGGCGCGACAGGCGTAACGGACGGGCGGCCGTCCCGCGCGCGGGGCGCGGTTCCGGGGACGGGGCGCCGTCAGCCCCCCGACACCGGGCCATTGTGTCGCGGGCGGGGCGCGTCGTGCAAGGGGTGAAACGGGGGTGAGGGCTGCAACTTTTCGGCGACAAGCGGTTACACTTATGCGCGAATGCGGTGGCGTTGCGCGCCGCCGGATTGTGCCGGAACCTGGACGGAGACGAATCGGTGATGAAGGTGGCCATGCGAATGCGTTGGGCAGGGCTGCTCGGGCTGGCGATGCTGTGTGCGCTGCCGGCCGGGGCGCAGAACGACGAACGCGACCCGGCGTTTGCGGATCGGGACCGGGACAACCAGCCGATCATCGGCATCCAGCTCACCCCCCGCCTGCTCGAGAACCTGCTCGACAAGGCGGCGGACCGGCTGGCGAAGGACTACCGTTTCGACGAGTTCCAGCGCGAACAGATGCGGCAGGTGCTCCAGGAGCGCATCCCGCGGTTTCTGCGCGAGCACCAGGCCGAGATCCAGAAGCTGACCAACGAATGGCTCGAAGCGGCTTCCGGCGAAGCGCCGCCCGATGCGGAATACGCCGCCCGCTGGGCGGAGGAGGCGCTGCCGCTGGTGGAGGACTTCAAGGGCATGGTGCACGGCATGTCGGACGACATGCGCGGGTTCCTCACCGACGACCAGCAGATCCTGCTCGACGGCTACCTCGCCGGCATCGACACCGTCACCGATCGGGTCAGCGATCGCCTCCACCTGTTCAAGGAGGGCGGGTTCGATCCCGAGTTGCACTGGCCCGGCAACCGCCGGGCCCGCAAGCGCAACCGCGCCGACGCCCGCAAGTTGCGCCGCATGGCCGAGGAGGCGCGCGTCACGGCGATGGAGAAGTCCGGCGGCGCCCCCGCCGGCACCGGGAAGCCCGCGGCCGCCCGGGCCAAGGCCGCCCCCAAGTCGGAAAAGGACGCGTGGACGCGCTACGTCGAGGCGTTCATCGAGCGTTACGGGCTCAACGACCAGCAGCAGCAGCGGGCCCGTACGTTTCTGCGCGAACAGTTGAAACAGCGCGACCGGCACCTGCGCCGCAGCGCCGGCGAAATCGAACGAATCACGAAGCTTTACGACAAAGCGGCGAATCCCCAAGAGCTGAAGATCGCCGAGGCGGCCTACCAGCGCGTGATCCAGCAGCCGGTAGACCGAATGTTCGAGCGGCTCAAGGAGAAGCTCGACACGCTCCCCACGCGGGCCCAGCGCCGCGCCGCCGCCGCGGCGGACCGGGAGCGGTCGAGACACCGCAAGGCTCCGCCGGGAAAACCGCCGTCGAAGCAGTAGGTTGCGAAGTCCGCGGCGGCCGACGGCACTGCGTCCAGGAGAAGTCTCGATGATGTCCAAACGCCTGTCCGGTTCTGTGCTGATGCTGCTCGTGCTCGCCGCCGCCGCTCCGGGGCAGCCCGCGGAGCGACAGGACCGCCCCAAGAAGGCGACCGAGATCCCCTCGGCCGGCTTCTGGCCGACCCGGAAGATGCTCGATCGCATGATCGACCGGGTCACCGAGGAGATGGCCAACCACTACGAGTTCGACGAAGAGCAACTCCGCCTGACGCGCGAGGTGATCAAGGCGCGTTTCCCGAAGTTCCTCAACGACAACCGCGCCGAAATCCAGACGCTGATGAACCAGTACTTCGAGGCCCTGCTCGACGATCAGCCCCCGTCGGTCGAGGCGGTCGCGGAGTGGGCCCAGCGACTCCAGCCGCTGGTGGAGGAGTTCGGCGGCGTCTGCCACGAAATCACCGACGACATGGCGGAGTTCCTGACCGAAGATCAACAGGACATGCTCAGCGCCGAGCTGACGGCGTTCGACACCGGCCTGCGCATGGCCCAGGCCAAGCTCAGCGTCTGGGCCACCGGCGGCTACGATCCCGAAACCGAGTGGATCCGCTCGTCCTCTTCCGCCAGGCCCGATATCGAGGAGGCCCGCCGAATCGACAAGGAGCGGAGGGCCCGGGGCAAGAACGGCGACGCATCGTCGGACGGCAACCTGACGGATGAGTGGGCGATCTACACCGAGCGGTTCATCGAGCAGTACCAGCTCAACGACGAACAGCGGCAGAAGGCCTACGCTTTTCTGCGCCGGCAGCAGGAGGCCCGCGACCGCTACCTGCGGCGCAAGTCCGCCGAGATGGTGCGCGTGACGAAGACGCTCGAAGCGGCCGAGACGCCCGAGCAGCGCGAGGCGGCGCTGGCCGAGTACAAGAAGATCAACGCCCCGATCGAGCGGATGTTCCAGATGCTCAAGGACCGGCTCGACACGCTGCCGACCCGCGCCCAGCGTCGGGTGGCGGCCGCCCGGGCCCCCGCCACCGCGCCGGCCGCCTCGCATCCGGTCGAAGACACCGGCGACGGCGCCCCCTGACCGTATCGCCGGGCCGTGGCCGCCCGGGCCCCGCAGGCCGCGCGGGTTGATTGGCGCGAAACATCGGCCCCCCGCTCCGGGGGGTGGTCGCGGGTCAGGGGGTTTCGGCCGCCAGGTTGCTGCCCACGCGGTGGACGTGGGTCGTGTCGGTGGCGCCCGGCTGGTTGGGCTGGGTGGAGGTCACGACCACGATCACGTCGCCCGGTGCCGCGAGCCGCTTTTCCACGAGTTTCTGATCGAGCACGCGGGCCATCTTGCCGGGATGGCTCATCGGCTCGGTGCGCAGCGGGATCACGCCGTAGAGCAGGCTCAACTGGCGATAGACGTGCGGGTCGAACGTCAGGCCGACGACCGGCATCGGCAGGCGCCGCGAGGCGAGCAGCCGCACGGTGCGTCCGGTCGCGGTCCAGGCGGCGACCAGGCGGGCATCGAGCCGGCGGGCGGCCTGAACCGCGGAATAGGTGATCGCCTGGGCGGGGTCGTCGGTGGTGCTGAAGGGCTGCCGCGTGTAGTGCTCGTTCTCGCGGAGGTAACGCTCGGTGGCCTCGGCGACGTGCCCCATCATCGTGACCGCCAGATCGGGATAGCTGCCGGCCGCGGTTTCGGCCGAGAGCATCACCGCGTCGTTGAGATCGAGGATCGCGTTGGCGACGTCGCTGACCTCGGCCCGCGTGGGAATCGGATTGGTCACCATGCTCTGGAGCATCTGGGTCGCGACGATGACCGGCTTGCCCGCGCGGCGACAGCGCGCCGTGATCTCTTTCTGGATCAGCGGAACGCGCCACACGTCCATCTCCACCCCCAGATCGCCGCGGGCGATCATGATCGCGTCGGCCTGGTCGATGAAGGTGTCGAGGTGTTCGAGCGCCTGGGGCTTTTCGATCTTCAGCACGACGCCGGGCCGGCCGCCGCGCTGTTGGATGCACGCGCGCAGCTCGTCCACGTCGCGCGGCTCGCGCACGAACGAAAGGGCGACGTAGTCCAGCCCGTGCTCGATCGCCCAGTCGAGATCGACGCGGTCCTTCTCCGTCAGGGCCGGCGTCGAGAGCGGCGTATTGGGCAGATTGACGCCCTTGTGGCTCAACACCCTGCCGCCGGCGGTGCAGGTGCAGACCACCGCGTCGGGTTCGCGGTCGGTGACCAGAAACCGCACGAGCCCGTCGTCGATGAAGACGCGGTGCCCGACGTCGACCTCGTCCACGAAGCGGGGATAGTTGGTCGTGAACCGGCCGGGGGTACACTCGGCGTCGCCGCGGACGAACTGCACGGTGTCGCCGCGATGCACGTCGATCGCCCCGCCGGCGACGTCGTTGAGCCGAATCTTCGGGCCGCACAGATCGCCGAGCACCGCGATCGGGCGATCGTGCGCCTGGGCCCAGCGGCGCACGTTCTGGAGCGTCCGGGCGTGGTCCTCGTGCGTACCGTGACTGAAGTTCAGCCGGCAGACGCTGACGCCCGCCTCCAGCACCGCCGCCAGCCGCTCGGGGTCATCGGTTGCCGGGCCGAGCGTGGCCACGATCTTGGTTCGAATTGCAGATCGCTCGTCGGACGCTTCCATGCCTTGTCCTCGCTGTCGGTTCGGCCGGCAAGACGGACCGGCCACCCCCGGCCGGCGGTTGGACCGGTCGTGAGCCGGTGCTCCGGCCAGTCCGTGCCGCGCGGGCGCTGGTCGGGACGGCCCGTTCGGCGCATCCGCGGGCGCGGAGCGCCTGCCGGACGTTGATCTTTTTATCGGCTGGTCGCACCGGCCGGATTGACCTCGCGTTCGTACAGCCGAGCGGCCTGGAGCAACGGGACCTCCCCGAACACGGGCGCGAGCAGTTGCATACCGATCGGCAAACCGCCGGCCGAGCGCGCGCACGGAATCGAGATGGCCGGGATGCCCGCCAGGTTGGCCGGGACGGTGTACACGTCGGCCAGGTACATCGCGAGCGGGTCGGCCGTCTTCTCGCCGCGGGCGAACGCGGGTGTCGGCGTCGTCGGGCACACGAGAACGTCCGCCTGCGTGAAGGCCCGGAGGAAGTCTTCCTGGATCAGCCGGCGCACCTTGAGCGCCTTCAGGTAGTAGGCGTCGTAGTATCCGGCCGACAGGGCGAACGTGCCGAGCATGATCCGCCGCTTGACCTCCGGCCCGAGCCCCTCCGACCGCGAAGCGCTGTAGAGCTCGACGATGTCGCGGGTTCCCGCGGCGCGCCGGCCGAAGTGCACGCCGTCGAAACGCGCCAGGTTGCTCGAACACTCGGCCGTCGCGATCAGATAGTACGCCGCGATGCAGTAGCGGGTGTGCGGCAGCGCGACGTCCACGACCGCGGCGCCGAGGTCGCGGTAGACGTCGAGCGCTGCTTCGACGGCCGCGCGCACCTCCGGATCGAGCCCTTCGTCGAAGTATTCGCGCGGTACGCCGATGCGCAGCGAGTTCGCCCGGCGGCGCAGCGGCTCGTCGGCC
>CAYRXN010000269.1:0-24159 GCA_964428275.1 uncultured Planctomycetales bacterium
ACGATCATCACGCCGCCCATCGTCGGGGTGTTGCGTTTGCTCGTGGTGAGCTGGTTGAGCACGTCGTGGTCGAACTCGGGCTGGTCGCCGATCCCGGCGCGGACCAGACGCCGAATGACGCGCGGACCGGCGACCCACACGACCACGAACGCCAGCAGCACCGCCATCGTCGCGCGAAACAGCGGACTGTAGTAGGCGTACTGCTTGCCGTGCAACAGCCAGTAGAACAGGTGATAGAGCATCGTTTCAGGACACCGAGGCGGCGCCGTCGAACGCCGCACGCAGGGGTTGCACGACACGGTCCAGCGCGACCGCCCGCGAAGCCTTCAGCCAGACCACGTCGCCGGGTTGAACCAGCTCGCGCAGCAGCGCGGCACAGTCGTCCACCGTCTCGCACGTCCGGGCGCGCGGGCCGAACAACGCCTCGCCGGCGAAGTCCTCCGCGAGCCACTGCGCCACGCGGCCGACCAGCACGACCAGATCGACCGCCGCGCCGCGCAGCCGCTCGCCCACGTCGCGGTGCAGCCGGGCGGCGCGCGGCCCCAGCTCGCACATTTCGCCGAACACCAGGATGCGGCGTCCCGCCGCGGGCATCTGTTCGAGCGTCGCGATCGCCGCGAGCGTGCTGTCGGGATTCGCGTTGTACGCGTCGTTGACGATCGTGACCTGCCCCACGGCCAGCACCTCCGAGCGCATCGGCGGCGGGACGAACGTCTCCAGCCGGGCGGCGATCTCGTCGTGTTCCAGCCCCCAGCGCCGGGCGATCGCGATCGCGCCGGCGGCGTTGGCCGCGTTGTGCACGCCGGGCATCCGCAGCCGGTAGCCGAAACGGCCGTTGATCGAAAAGCCCAGCCACGGAGCGTCGTAGCGCGGATCGGTGATGCGCAGGTCGGCCGTCGCGCTGCTGCCGAACGTCGCCACCGTCATCGGCCGGTCGGGCAGGTACTCGCCGATCGCCGGCCAGTCGGCGTTGACCGCGGCGAACCCGCCTTCGGCGAGGTGTTCGAGCACCGAGCACTCCTCGACCGCGACGCCTTCGAGATCGCGGAGTTTTTCCAGGTGTTCGTGGCCGATGTTGGTGATGACGGCCATCTTGGGCCGGACCAGGGCCGCCAGCGCCGCGACTTCACCGGGGGCGTTCGTGCCGATCTCGACCACGAGGTAGTCGTCGGCGGCCTCGGCCGAGAGCAGCGTCAGCGGGACGCCGATCGCGTTGTTGTAACTCCGGGGCGAGCACCGGCCGCGCAGCCGGGCGCCGAGGACGTGGTCGATCATCGCCTTGGTGGTCGTCTTGCCGTTGCTGCCGACGACCGCGATCACGTCGGCCGAAAGCTGGTCGCGGTGGTAGCGCGCCAGCCGCCCCAGCGCCGCCAGCGGATCATCCACCTGGACCAGCACGCCCGCGACGCCGCCGGCACTTGCCTCGACCTGGAGCCGCGCGGCGCGATCGGCCCGGATCACCGCGCCGACCGCCCCCTGCGCGAGTGCGTCGAGCACGTAGGCGTGCCCGTCGAACCGCGGGCCGCCGAGTGCGAAGAACAGCTCGCCGGTGCGGATCGTGCGTGAATCGGTCGAGACGCCGCGCACGCTCACCGGCGGCGGCCCGCCGGGCACGCGGCCTTCCAGCGCCTTGACGACTTCGTCGAATACGAGCGGAATCACGACCTACTCGGCTCCCTCTGGTTTTCCGCAAGCGGCCAGCGCCTCGCGGGCGACCGCGGCGTCGTCGAATTCGATCCGCCGGCTTCCGATGGTCTGGAAGCGTTCGTGCCCCTTGCCCGCCAGCAACACGACGTCGCCGCTTCGGGCCGCGCGCAGCGCCGCGAAGATCGCGGCGCGCCGATCGGGCTCGACGAGCGTGCGGCGCCGGGCGGACGCATCCAGGCCGGCGAGCGCGTCGTCGATGATGGCCCGCGGGTCTTCCCCGCGCGGATTGTCACTCGTGATGATGATAACGTCTGCGCACCGGGCCGCAGCCTCGGCCATGCGCGGGCGCTTGGTTCGGTCGCGGTCGCCGCCGCAGCCGAAAACGATGATGAGCCGCCCGCGCGCCAACCGGCGCAACACGCCGCCGACGTTGCGCAGGGCGTCGTCGGTGTGGGCGTAATCGACGAAAACCTCGATGCCGCGGGTGTTGGGCACGCGCTCGAGCCGCCCGCGCACGCCGACAAAGGCGCGCAGTCCGGCCGCGATCTCCACCGGCGCGACCCCCGCCGCGGCCGCCAGCCCCGCCGCCGCGAGCGCGTTGGACACGTTGTGCCGCCCGACGAGCGGCGTTTCGATCACGAACGTGCGCCCCGCCAGCTGCAAGCGGTAACGCGTGGCTTCGATCGACTCGCGCACGTCGCCGGCGGTCAGGTCGGCGTCACGATCGAGCGCGTAGGTGACCACCTGCGCCCGGCAGCCTTCCAGCACGTCGCGATGGTGCGGGTCGTCGCGGTTGACCACCGCCGTACCGTCGGGCGCGAGCTGCGCAAAGAGCCGGGCCTTGGCGGCGGCGTAACGCGACATGGTCTGGTGATAGTCGAGATGGTCCTGCGTCAGGTTCGTAAAGCCGGCGGCGGCGAACACCAGCCCCTCGACGCGCCGCTGATCCAGCGCGTGGCTGGACACCTCCATGACGACCGTTTCCGCGCCATTGGCGACACAGGCCGCCAGAAGCCGAGCGAGTTCGAGCGGGCCGGGGGTGGTCATGTGCGCCTCGACCTGCCGGCCGCAGAGGTCGTGCGCCACGGTTCCGAGCAAGCCGCAGCGCTGGCCCGCGTGGCGCAGAATCGCGCAGGTCAGCGTGGCGACGGTGGTTTTTCCGTTGGTTCCGGTGACGCCGATCAGACGCGGACGCCGCAGGCCGGTCTGGTCGAGGCGGTGCCAGCGCCAGGCGAGCCGCGCCAGCACCGCGCGGGCGTCGTCCACGGGCAACGCCACCGCGCCTTGGGCCGTCTCCAGGCCCTGCCCGACGACGGCCGCCGCCCCGCGGCGAATCGCGTCGGCGACGTATCGGCGTCCGTCGTCCCGCGTGCCGGGAATCGCGACAAACAGCCCGCCCGGCCGCACCGCGCGCGAGTCGTCGTATACGCCGCGGATCGGCCGCGCTCCGTCCGCGGCCGAAAGCGGCGCATCGACGATGCCCGCGAGAAGTTCATCGAGTCGCGATTCCCTGTCTGCCATCGGCGATTCGCCATTCGCTATGGATCACTTGCCGTCGTCCCGTCAGCGTCCGGCGGGACGTGCATGTATTCGAGCACGTCGGCAACGATTGCGGCGGCCGCGGGGGCGGCGACCGTACCGCCGTAGTATTTCCCGCCGGAAGGCCGGAACAGCGTCACGAGCACGGCGACGCGCGGGCAGTCGGCAGGCGCTCCGCAAACGAACGAACCGACGAACGCGCGCGGAATGTACCCGCCGCCGTTCGGACGGGCGACCTGGGCGGTTCCGGTCTTTCCGAAGACCTGCCAGCGTTCGAGTCGGGCCCGCTTGCCGGTGCCTTCGTTGACCACTTCGACCAGGGCCCGGAGGCGAAACGTGCGGGCCACGTCCGCCGCCAGCACCCGGCGAATCGCAATCGGCCGCGAGTTGTCCTCGATCGTCTCGCCCGAGGGACCGACCACGCCGCGCACGATCCGCGGCCGCAGCAGCACCCCATCGTTGCAGAGCACCGAGAACGCCGTGATGATCTGGATCGGCGTGACGGCGATTTCCTGGCCGATCGGGATCGACTGGGTCGAAAACTTCGTCCAGCGCTTCAGCGCCTGCACCAGTCCCGGGTGTTCGCCGGGCAGGCCGATGCCGGTTGGATCTCCGAATCCGTAGGCCCGCACGAACTCGAACAGGCGCCGGTTTCCGCACCGCGCGCCGAGCAGCCCCATGCCGATGTTGCTGGACTTGCTGATGATCTCGTGCAGCGTCAGCCGGTCGTAGGGATGAGTGTCGTGAATGATGCGGCTGCCGAAACGGTGCGTGGGCCCGTGGATCGCGAACACCTCGTCGATCTCGGTCTGGCCGGCGTCGAGCGCCGCGGAGGCGACAAAGGGCTTGAAGATGCTGCCGGGCTCATACGAGTCGGCGATCACGCGGTTGCGCAGCCGCTGGCGCGCCTCGTCGCGCCCGGCCTGGTCGAGTCCCGGCGGAATCGGCCGCGCCGGGTCAAACGCCGGCAGCGTCGCCATCGCGAGCACCTCGCCGGATTGCGGGTCCATCACGACCGCGACGGCCCACTGCGGCTTGTGCTCCTCGAACGCCTGGCGCAGATGCTCCTCGACCCGCTGCTGGATGTAGGTGTCCAGCGTCAGGACGACCGAGGCCCCATCCACCGGAGGCTGGTATTCGTCCCGCTGGGCGCGCAAGCGCCGGCGGTGTACGTCCACCGTGGAGACGCCGCGGCCGTCGTGGCCGACCAGCAGCGTGTCGTACATCTGCTCGATTCCGGCCAGCCCCCGCTGCTCGGCGCCGACGAAACCGACCGTCTGGGCCGCGAGCCGGCCGAACGGATACACGCGTTGCGGCTCGTAGCGCACCCGAAACGCCCGCGAGAGGCCCGCCCGGCGAACGCGGTTGAACGCCTCCAGCTCTTCGCGCGAGACGCCGCGGCGCACCCATACGAAACGGCTGTCGCGCTTCTCCCGGATCAGCCGTTCGAGATCGGCCGCGTCGATGTGCAACGCCTCGGCGACGCCCTGGGCCTCGATGTGCGGGTCGCGCACGATTCCCGGATCGACGAAGATCGACGGGCGCCTGGTGCTGCCGGCCAGCACGCGCCCGCGGCAGTCGAGAATCTCGCCGCGCTGGGCCGGCACGGTCCACGTCGCCGTTCGGCGGCGCAGGGCGTCGTCGCGCAGGGCCGGGCCGCGCTGCTGCTCGATGCGTACCAGGCGGTACGCCGTTCCCAGCAGCGCCAGGCCGACGAGCGCGAATACGCAGTCTGCGAGACGCACGTGGATCTCCTGTCCCCCGCCGCCGCGGGGGCCGGTGGCCGGCGGACGCCATTTTACTCTGGTTTGACCGCGGGCGAACGCTCGCCGGCGGCTTCGAGGAAGCTGCGAATCTTCGCCGGGTTTCGCAGGCGCGCAAGCTCGAGTTGCTTTTCACGGAGCTCCTGCCGCAACGCCCCCGCGCGGCGATCCAACTGCGAGAGCACGTAGTGCAGATGCGCCGTCTCGGCGCGCAGCATCGCGACCGTCAGCATCGTGGCCGCCGCCCCCGCCAGAATGACGATGGTCCGCCGCAGCGGCATGTTCCACCTCGCGTCCGCGCCCCGCTGGATACCGAGCAATAGCAAACTGCCTTTCGCTGCCTCGTTGCCGTTGTGAATGGCGAATGGCGAATGGCGAATGCCCAATGGCGAATTACCTTCCGCCGGCACGCTGCCTCGCCACCTCCGTCCCTCCGTCCCTTGATCCCCGAATCCCTTGATCCCTGAATCCCTTGATCCCTCAATCCCTGAATCCCTCGATCCCCTCGCCCCTCCCTACGTGTCGCTTGGGCGCGCGGGCAGCTTGATCCGCTCGCCGGGGCGAAGCCGGTTCGCGTTGCGCAGGCCGTTGAGCAGGGCGATCTCGCGCCAGCGACGCTCATCCTTGAGCACCCGCCGGGCGATGCTCGCCAGCGAGTCCCGCCGGCGAACAGTGTACCAGCGGATCGGCACCTGCTTGACCGAGCGCCGCGGATTCGCGGCAGCGGCGACCTGCGGCGTGGGCGCGGCCTGCCGGGCCGCCAAGCGCCGGGCGACCTCCAACGGGGGGATCGTCAGCACGTCGCCGGGAAAGATGCGATCGGCACGGGCGGCGATCCGCGGGTTCGCGGCGACCAGCACGCGCAGCAGGGCCGGGTCGTCGGTTTTCCAGTGCCGCCGCATGATGCGCACCAGCGTATCGCCGCGGCGCACGGTGTAGTGCCTGGCCGGCTGGCCTTGCGGCTCCCCGCGGGGTGTCTCCGCGGTCTGGGGAGATTGAGCCGGGGCGATCGCCGCGAGCAACCTCGCGGGGTGCGGCGGTTCGTCGGACACCACGGCCACGGGTACGCCGTCGCCGCTTGCCGGCAGGGGCGTGTCCAGCTCGCTGGCCGGGGCGTCTCCCAGCGTGGGCTCGGCCAGCGCCAGCGGCGCCGGGGCAGCCGGGGGTTCGATGCCGGCGGCGGTGTCCCGGGCTGCCAGGGCCACTTCGGAAACGGCATCGACGACCGGCGGCGGCAGCGCCGCCACCGAGCGATTCACCGGGCTTGCCATCGACGGCGGTTCGGCCGCCACCACGGCGGTGTTCGCAGGCGGTTCGGTCGTGAGGGGAACCACGGGACTCGGCCGTTCGAAACGGCGGTGCGGGCGCGCGTGCGGAACGCCGGCCCCGGCGGCCGATGCGAGCGTCACCGCCGGTCCGGGGGCTTGCGGACCGCGCACGACCAGCGGCATCGGCAGCTCGACCACCGGCCGGGCCACCTGCTTGATGAGCCAGCACATGCCCGACACGAATGCGAGGCAGGTCAGGAACGCCACCTTCGAACTGAGCACCATACCAGCCTCCTTGCCACGGCGGCCGCGTCGCGCTTCCCGACGCGGCCTGCTCCGCAGAGTGTCACAGTCGCTCGGCCACGCGCAGTTTCGCGCTGCGGCTGCGCGGGTTTTGTCGCCGTTCGTCCTGCCCGGCCACCACGGGACGCCTGGTCAGTTCACGCATCGTGCCGGCGGCGCGGGCCTCGCGCAGAAAACGCTTGACCATGCCGTCTTCGAGGCTGTGAAAGCTGATGACCGCCACGCGCCCGCCCGGCCGCAGGAAGTCGGGAACCTGACCGAGAAACGCCTCCAGGTTGTCCAGCTCGTGGTTGATCGCCACCCGCAGGGCCTGGAACACCCGCGTGGCGGGGTGGATCCGGCCGCGCCGGGCGCCACCCGATCCGGTAAACGCGGCCTCGACCGCCCGCGCGAGCAGCGAAGTCGAGCGAATGCGCGCGTTGCGGCGATACTCGCAGATCTTCCGCGCGATCTTGCGGCTGGCGCCTTCCTGCCCGAACTGGTAGAACAGGTCCGCCAGCTCGCGCTCGGTCAGGCGGTTGACCAGGTCGAGCGCCGTTTCGGGCGCGTCGCGGTCGAACCGCATATCGAGCGGGCCGTCGCGCTCAAACGAGAACCCCCGGCTCGGGTCTTCGAGCTGGGCCGAGTTCACTCCCAGGTCGAGGAGCATCAGGTCCACCGTTTCGACGCCGGCCTCGCGCAGAGACGCGGGGAACTCGGCGTAGTTGGCCTTGAACAGACGGACGGCATCCTCGGGCTGCGTTCCCAGGCGGTCGCGTGCGATTTCGAGCATCGCCTCGTCGAGGTCTACGCCGATGTAGCGTCCGCCGGGCAGGATCCGCGGCAACAGCGCCGCGGCGTGGCCGCCGAGCCCGACGGTGCCGTCGAGCACGACCTGGCCGGGCCGCGGTTCGAGCAGGCGGAGAATCGGCTCGACGAGAACGGGAACGTGCTCGGGCCGCGCATCCGCCACCGCGTTTCCTTCTTCGCGCGGGCGCAGGTTTTGACCCCGCGCCCAGTTTTTGTTCTGGACGAGCCCGTGAAGAACGGGTATAGTTCCGGCTGCAAAGCGGTTCGTAGTGGGTCAGAATAAGGGGGGAGGTCGACGCGTCTCATCCGTGAAACACGTGCGACCGTTGTGGGACCAGGCGAGCTTGCTCACATTCGCCTGCGGAGCACAGTCGAGCATCCGTGCTCGTTTTGCTCGGACCCTCCGGCGAAAAAGGCCCGCTACCTGCGCTTCCGAATCCGTCTGGTTGCAGCGGCGGCTGTGGCTCCGCCGCTGCAACCACCCTCGCTTAACCCAACCACTTATTCATGAGCACCGACCGTTTGTTCCGGCGTGTTCGCGGTCGCCTTTTCCTTCAGCTCCCGCAGTTCCCGCATCGCCCTGCTACGATGTTCGGGGTACGCCGGCCACTTTTCGTTCTGGAACGCCTCGAACGCACCGCGATCCCAAAGTTCGAGCCGGTCCTGGACGCCGATCAGCGCGACCTCTCTTCCAATCCCGGCCCGCTTCAGCAGTCGTTCCGGGATGAGGATTCGACCCTGGCTGTCCGGGTCGAGCAAAGCACTTTGAGAAAACTCGAACTGCCGCCACTCGTAGGCTTCGTCTGATAACTGCTCCGGCGGCGGGATGTAGGCCCGAGTTTTTTCGTAATAGCGTTCCGGGTAAATCGCCAGCGTTCCGCGACGCTGACCCGGAACGACATAGAACGCCCGACCATCGGTGTCGCAGTTGATCTTGGAGCGAATCGCATGAGGAATCGACAGCCGATTCTTGGCGTCGATCGTCAGCTCGTAAGTTCCAACGAAGAACATTGCGATTCATGATCCCACTGAGCACCACTGAAAGGTCCAGCTAGGGATAACATACCACCAAGACCCACACAATGCAAGCGAAACGACCCGTTTTTTGGAAAAACTGCCCAGATTATCACCCTGCGCGTGCATGCGCGACAATGCGCAAATGCGGCAAGTCCGGGATCGGCGGCTACATGTGGGGTGAGCGAGGGGGTGGAACGCCAGATGTGCGGTGTTGCGCCCTGTTCCTACCCGCACAGCGCTTCGCGGATGCGAACGCATGGCTGCAACAGATCGACAAGTTGATCCAGCGGCCAGACGGTGGCGGCATCACTGAGCGCCCGCTGCGGATCGTCATGCACTTCGAGGAACAGGGCGTCGACGCCGGCCGCCACCGCGGCCCGGGCCAGCAGCGGGATGTACTGGCGCGCCCCGCCGGTGACCTTGCCCCCGCCCGGGTACTGCACGGAATGCGTGGCATCGAAAACGACGGGCGCGAACTCCCGCATGACGGCCAGGCCCGTGAAGTCGTTGACCAGACGCTGGTAGCCGAAGAACGTGCCGCGGTCGGTGAGCAGGACGTCGGCGTTGCCGGTGCTGCGCACTTTCTCGGCCGCGAGCGCCATCTTCTCCGGGGCGAGGAACTGTCCCTTCTTGATGTTTACGGCGGCCCCGGCGCGGCCACAGGCGAGCAGCAGGTCGGTTTGCCGACACAGAAACGCCGGCACCTGGAGGCAGTCGAGCACCTCGCCAGCCGTGGCGGCCTGGCCGGGCTCGTGAACATCAGAGAGCACGGGCACGCCGATGCGCCTTCGCACGTGTGCCAGGATGCGCAGACCGTCTTCGATTCCCGGACCGCGGAAGGAATCGAGGCTCGAGCGGTTCGCCTTGTCGTAGCTGGCCTTGAACACGTAAGGCAGGCCGAGTTCGTGGGCGATGTGGGCGATGCGCTCGGCAAGCCGCAGGCAGTGGTCACGCGACTCGATCACGCACGGGCCGGCGATCAGCACGAGCGGATGGCCCGCACCCACCGAGTGAGATCCGATCTTGGCGGTTGGCGAAGGTGTCATGCGAACATGATACCACGAGTGGCAGCGCCGGTCGCGGCAGGTCTCAGACGCCGCTGGCCAGGAGTTCCGGCCACGCGAAATCGGAGAAGATGCCGCCGGTGTGGAGGAAGACCACCGGGCGCTGGCGCCCGAAGCGCCCGGCGCGAATGCCGTCGAGCACCGCGCAGAACGCCTTGGCCGTGTAGACCGGGTCGAGCACGACGGCCTCGCAACAGGCCAACAACCGGGCGGCGTCGATCGCGGCGTCGTACGGAATGGCGTACCCCGCTCCCACGTAGCCGTCGATCAGGTTGACCACCGCCGGATCGTACTTCGCCGGCAGCTCGAATTCGTCGATCGCCGCGCGGCAGAGCCGTTCGATATGCCCGCGGTGGTAGGCGGCGCTGTCGCTGACGGGCACCGCCCAAAGCGTCCAGTCGTCCAGGTGATGGACAAGCTGCCCGAGGATGAGCCCGGCGTAGGTGCCACCCGAGGAAATCGCGACGACGATATCGCAACCGCCGCGCAGCCGGCCGAGCTGTTCGGCCAGCTCGGCCGCGGCCCGGATGTACCCCCAGCAGCCCAGCGGCTCGGACGCGCCCATCGGCGTGAAGCGGGCCACGTGCCCCGCGGCGCGCTCCTCGCGCAGCACGTCGGCGACGATCGTGTCGCGGCCTTGCTCGAACTCGTCCCGGTCGTAGGTGCTGATGCGGGCGCCGAACAGCACATCGAGGAGATGATTGCCCTGGGGCGGCCCCGGCGGCGGGGGCGGACGGAGCAGCAGCCGGCAGCGCAGTCCGACGCGCGCGCACACCGCCGCCGTCGCCCGGCAGTGGTTCGACTGCGGCGTGCCCTCGGTGATGAGGGTGTCACAGCCGCGAGCGAACGTGTCGGCGACGACGTACTCGAGCTTGCGCACCTTGTTGCCCGAAAACTCCAGGCCGGTCATGTCGTCGCGCTTGAGCCAGATCTGTCGCGCGCCGAGCTCGCGTTCGAGCCGGCGCAGGCGGACCAGCGGCGTGGGCAGGTTCGCCAGCACTCTGCGCGGTGGATGCCGGGCGGGCATGGTCGGGTCTCCTGTGTGCCACTCTGCGCAGATTGTATCACGGGGCTGCGCCTCTTTACGGCCGATGCGCGGCTTTCCACCGATCGACCGGTTCGGGCCGGGCCGGCACCGCCCGCCGCCGCCGCGATCGGTCGTCGCACAATGTGCCGCAGCGCGATAGAATCACGCCCGAAACGAACTCAGGGAGTCCTGCCGTGAAGCGACTTTGCCCCCGGATGTTGTTGCTGCTTCCCGTCGTCGTCCTGCCGGCCGGCGGGTGTGCCGGTCCGCGACACCGCACCGATGAGCTGGCCGTTCGCGACGCGATCGCGCGTTACGCCGCGCGGGCCCCCGGCGACGTGGCCGACCTCGACGTCGCCGGCGAGAGGCTCGCGGCCGCTGCGCCGCCGGCCGTGGCCCGGACGTGGCGGCAAGCCGCGACGCCGGGACAGCGTGCGAGCCTTCCGACGTTCACGCTCGGCATGATGGATCAACCGGCGACGTCCGCGCCGGCGAAGGCGACCGCCGAGCCACGCCTGACCGGGGCCGGGCTGCCGGAAGGCTATTGGCGCAAGGACGTCTGGCACCAGATGGGGCACGAGGCGCTGGCGCTCGGCAGGCACGACTTCTGGCGGGGGATGAAGACGTCGTTCTGGGATCTGGACAACGCCCTGCTGTTGACGGTCACGATGGGCGCCAGCGTCGCCATTCGCGGCACCGACGTGGACGACACCGTCCGGCGGCGCATCCATCGTCACCAACAACTGGGCGATTTCGACGAGCCGATCCAGATTCTGGGCAACCCCGGCACCCATTTCGCGGCGACCGGCGTCTTGTGGCTCTCCAGCACGCTGATGAAGGACGCCAAACAGCACGAAGTGGCCAAGGCGCTGACGCAGGCGCTGGCGGTCACGGGGGCCAGTACGCTGCTGCTGAAGGTGGCCGCCAACACGCGGGCGCCCGACAACGAGCCGTTCGCCTGGCCCAGCGGACACACGTCGAGCTCGTTTACCGTCGCGGCGGTGCTCAACGAGTACTACGGGCCGTGGGTGGGTGTGCCGTCGTTCGCGCTGGCCGGGCTGGTCGGCTACCAGCGGCTCGATTCGCGCGTTCACGACTTTTCCGACGTGGTGTTCGGGGCGATGCTCGGATACGTCGTCGGAACGTCGATCGCGCGCGATCAGAAAGCCCGGTTCCCGGAAATCTGGGGGATGCAGGTTCTGCCGTTCAACGACCCGGAAACCGGGGCGGCGGGGCTGGCGCTGTACAAGTCCTGGTAGGGGGATCAGCTTCTTCCGCCGATGAAACACCGGCGCGAAGGCCGCGCGGCCGCCGCGCCGGCGCCGGGTGGCATCGCGCCGCGGGCTGCCCCGGCGCCGGCCGGGCTACTGTTCGTCGCTGGCGGGCGTCTCGCCCTTTCCCGCCGAACGCGGGTCGGGAAAACCGGTCGCCTCGCACAGGGCGTCGATGATCTCGTCGAACTTGCGAATCTTCTGGTTGTCGATGCGCAGCTTGCGCTGCTGGCCGCCGGCATCGTAGTACAAATCGACCCAGCCCTTGGGGCTGTAATCGCACAGGCGTTTCATACTGGTGAACGGGATTCGCAGGTTGCCGTAGGTCATCCCCTCGTCGTCGATCACGGCCTTGAGCGTCGCGGCCTTGACGACCCGGTAGAGCGCGTAGAGCGCCACCACGAAGCAGATGAACGCGCAGTAGAGCTGGAACTTGATCTCGTCCTTGCTCTTGAACCACGTGTTCCAGCGGCTCTCCTTCGTGAGCACCTTCCCGCCCTGGTGCACGACGACGCCCATGCCGTAGCGGCTGGCGTAGTAATCGAACGTCTTGCCGGTGTCGTCCGACTTGCTGGCGAGCGGTTTTCCGAACTTCTGGCGGAAGGCGTCGGGGGTTTTCGCATTGCCGGTGAGCAGATCCTTGAACTCCGGCCCGGTGGGGTGCGCGGGAAGCTGCTCGGGGATGGCCTGGGCGCCGACCAGCGGGAGGAGCATCTTGCGGGCCTCTTCGTGGTTCTTCTTCAGGTAGCCGGCGTTGTAGTCGTAGTAGAAGTAGCCGCCGAGCGCCACGCACAGCACCAGGAAGATGATGTAGTAATTCCGGTCGTACGCCGCCGGTCCGCTTTCCAGCTTCATCTCGCAGTCTCCCAGGGTCGCCGAGCGGGAAGCGCGACCCCGCCTCGATCAATTCCCAACGTGTCGTGTCGAACGGGCCGCCCGACACGGTTATCATCTTGCGACCGGCCTTCGGTCGAGGTTGTCAAGTGGCCGATTATTATGCAGGAATGCCTATTCTTCGGCAAATGGAGTGCCCCAAATGTCTTCCACCACGGTCAAGCATCGCCCGTGCATCCTGATCGTTCGCGACGGGTGGGGCGAGAACCCCCATCCCGAATGGGACCACGCCAACGCCGTCAAGCTCGCGCAGCCGCCGGTGGACGCGCGTTTGCGGAAGGAGTGCCCGTTTACGCTGATCCGCACGAGCGGACTCGACGTGGGACTGCCCGAAGGCACGATGGGAAACAGCGAGGTCGGCCACCAGAACCTCGGCGCCGGGCGGATCGTGGATCAGGACGCCGTCCGGATCAGCAAGGCCATCGACGACGGCTCGTTCTTCCGCAACGCCGAGCTGGTGGCCGCGGTGGAGGCCTGCCTGGCGCGCAAGAGCCGCCTGCACCTGATGGGGCTGGCCAGCGACATCGGCGTCCACTCGCGCTTGCACCACCTCTACGCCTGTGTGCGGCTTGCCGCCGAACGGGGCCTCAAGGACGTGTACGTACACTGCTTCACCGACGGCCGTGATTCGCCGCCCACGAGCGGCATCGAGTTCGTTCGCGAGATCGAGCGCGAGCTCGGCCGCATCGGCGTCGGGCAGATCGCCAGCGTCTGCGGGCGCTACTGGGCGATGGACCGCGACAACCGCTGGGACCGCACCGAGAAAGCCTACCGGATGCTCGCCTTCGGCGACGCGGCCGCCGCACCGAGCGCCGTCGCGGCGCTCGAACGCTACTACGCCCACCCGATCAGCAGCAACATGACCGGCGACGAGTTCGTCCAACCCACGGTCATCAGCGAAGACGGCCGCACGCCGACCGCGACGATCGGCGACGGCGATGCCATCATCTTCTACAACTTCCGCGGCGACCGCCCGCGGCAGATCATCAAGGCGTTCACCTACGAGCAGTTCCCGTACAAGGGCAAGACCCGCGACGGCCGGGAAGTCCTGATGGGTTTCGACCGCGGCCGCAAGCTGGACGTGTATTTCGTCACCATGACGGCCTACGAGCAGGGCCTGCCGGTCAAGGTCGCTTTCCCGAAGCCCCCCAAGATGGTCAACATCGTCGGCGAGTACCTGGGCCGACTGGGGCTGCGCCAGTTCCGCTGCGCAGAGACGGAAAAATACGCGCACGTGACGTTTTTCTTCAACGACTACAGCGAGGAGCCCTTCCCCGGCGAGCAGCGCCAGCTCGTCCCGTCGCCCAAGGTCGCCACCTACGACCTCCAGCCCGAGATGTCGGCGCAGCAGGTGACCGAGCTGATGCTCGAGCGCATCGCCACCGGCACAGACGACTTCATCGTGCTCAACTACGCCAACCCGGACATGGTCGGACACACGGGTTCGATCGAGGCGGCCGTGAAGGCCTGCCGCACGGTCGATGCGTGCGTCGGGCGCGTGCTGGAGGCGGTGCGCTCCCGCGGCGGCTGCGGCATCGTCACCGCCGACCACGGCAACCTCGAACAGATGATCGACCCCGAGACCGGCGGCCCACACACGTCGCACACGACCTATCCCGTACCGCTGTACGTGGTCGGGGACGCGTTCGCCGGCAAGTCCCTCCGCGAAGGCGGCCGGCTGGCCGACGTGATCCCCACCATGCTGACCATGATGGGCCTGCCCATTCCCGACGAGATGACCGGCACGTCGCTGATCGCGACCTGAGGTGGCACCGCACTTCGAGCTTGCGGCGCAGCCGGCGATTCGCGGGCCGCAGGAGCGGGCCGGATCCCCCGCCGATTCTCGCCGGTCCGCGCTCGCATCCCCCTGACCAGGCTCGCGGCGGCGTTCGACTGCAACGGTACGCCGGCCGGAAGCGCCTTCCCCATACGCGCCCCCGACTGGCGTGCCAGCGTCAAACTGGCACGGCCCAGCCGAGCCCGAACGCGGAATCATCGGGCGTATGCCGCTTGCAGGTTGTTTCGTCATAAAGAGTTAGCCGAGTAACGCCGCCCGACGGCGACAACCCCGCCAACCCTGGCACTCGAATTGCACCGAGATGCTCCAGCCGAGCCCCCGGACGTGGTCGGCGCGCCATGCCACCCAGGCATCGCGCCGTCTGCTGCGGTGGGGAATACAATCGCACAAACAGGCGTCCGAGAAGCGCCAGAGGAGTTGATGCGTATGTTGAATACTGTGAAGACCGCGATGCTGCTGGCATCGCTGATGGCGATCTGCATGTTGCTGGGACACTGGTTCCTTGGCCCGCACGGGATGCTGATCGGGCTGATTTTCGGCGGACTCGGGAACGTGATCGCCTACTTCTTCTCCGACAAGATTGCGCTGGCCTCGATGGGCGGGCAGGAGATCCAGCGCAGCGACCTGCCCTGGTTGTTCGACATGATCGAGCGCCTGGCCGCCCGGGCCGGATTGCCCATGCCGCGGGTCTACATCTGTCCCCAGCCGGCCCCGAACGCGTTTGCCACCGGCCGCAGCCCCAGTCACGCCGCCGTCGCGGTGACGCGCGGGCTGCTCGAACAACTTTCCCCCGAGCAGATCGAAGGCGTCATCGCGCACGAACTCGGACACATCAAGCACCGCGACATGCTGATCTCGACCATCGCTGCCGTGATGGCCGGGCTCATCAGCTACGCCGGGTACATGGTGCTGTTCTTCGGCGGGCGCGACCGGAACAACCCGCTCGGCGCGATCGGCATGCTGCTGATGATCATTCTGGCGCCGATCGCGGCGGCGCTGATCCAGGCGGCGATTTCGCGGCAACGCGAGTTCGCAGCCGATGCCTACGCCGGGCAGCTCAGCGGAGACCCGGGAAAGCTCGCCAGCGCCCTGGCACAGCTCGAAGTCGCCAACAAGCGCATCCCGACGAAGACGCCGCCGGCGTTCAACAACCTGTACATCGTCGAACCGCTGGCCCCCGGCGAGACGATGGCCTCGTGGTTCGCCACGCACCCGCCGGTCGAA
Source organism: uncultured Planctomycetales bacterium (assembly GCA_964428275.1). Lineage (GTDB taxonomy): Bacteria > Planctomycetota > Phycisphaerae > UBA1845 > Fen-1342 > JALSRY01. The sequence goes on from CAYRXN010000269.1 coordinate 15,605, forward strand.
GAGCGCATCGCGGCACTGCGGGCCCTGGCACAGAGGATGCGTTAGGCGAACGGGCTCAGGGCTGCCGGAGGCGAAGAATCCAGAGGTTCGGCCGATCGCGAAAACGCTGCACGACCTCGACGCCGGCCAGACGCCCGGGCTGCTCGAGCGGTGTGAACCGCCCCAGGCGCCATTTGCGGATGTAGTAGGCCCCCTGCTCGCTGAACACCTGATCGTGCCAGATGATGTAGCGGATGTGGCGGCGACGACACTCGGCGAGTATCTCCGGCCATTGCTCGGCTTCGATCTCGCCCAGCCCGACGAACCTGTTCGCCGGTCGCTCGGGCATGTACAGCCGCAGCAGCCCCGGTGAGGGCGACAGCACGCCATCCTCGGCCGCGACGTGATCGCGGATCCAGCGGGCCGCGCGCACGTCGTTGACCCGTTCGCGCCCGTCGCCAAGCGCCGGCAGCGCGAGGCGCATCTGCGTGACTGCGACGGCCAGCATGAGCAGGACTGCGACGACGCGCCCCGTCCGGCCGGCCCCACGCTGCCAGCCGGCGGCCCAGACCAGGAGCGTCCCCGCAATCGCCAGCGCGGGCAGAGGCGTCGCCTCGTAACGCCCCAGCCGCCAGAGCGATGCGAGCCGTCCCCCCTCACCCCAAAGCCACACCCCGGCCCCGAGTCCTGCCACGACCCCCAGCAGCCGCCATGCGCCCGCACGCCGCCCCCACCATCTGCCGCCGGCCAGCCACCCGCCACCCGCTCCCGCCACCGCGAGCAGCAATACCGCCAGTGGATAGCAGAAGCGGTCGAATCCCTCGCGAAACGGGAACACCGCATGGACAGCGATGTAGCCGGCGGCCAAGACCAGCGCGGCGATCAGGCCGCCGGCGCGTCGCCGGAGAAGCCGAATCAGACCAAGCAGCGTCAGCACCAACAGACCAGCCGAAACCGTCCCGCGCAGATACGGCTCCCACTCGGCGAACCACACCGGAACAGTCAGCGACCGAGGACCAAACACGCAATCCAGCGTCGTCACCAGCGGCCAGGCGAAATCGACGCCCGTCGTTTGCACCAGTTGGCGGAGGTAGTGATCCGCCGAACGCGCCGGCCAGGTCAGTGCGGTAAGCCCGAGCCAGATGAGCAGCGGCAGCAGCGCCAGCAGCGCCCGCCCCGCCGGTCGCCGCCAGGTACGGCTGCGCAACCCATCGGCGAGCGCCACGCCGATAATCAGTCCGGCCGCGTCGTAGCGTGTCATCGTGGCGACCGCCGCCGCGAGATAGGCCCACTTCGAACCACGCTCGGCCAGGAAGACCGTGAGCAGGCACGTCGCAACCAGCAGCGGTTCAACCAGCGTGTGCGCGGTGCAGTAGAGCCCGATCGGAAGCAGCGCGAACCACCACGCGGCCCAACGCGCACCGCCGCCCCCCCACCGCCAACCAAGCAGCAGGAGCAACGCGGCGTTGGCCGGCAGCAACAGGGCGTTGATCCACTCGGCCGCGAGTTGATCGGCGGGCGTATCGGTAGCCGCAATCCGGTGCAGCAGATTCCCGGTCGCCGCGACGACCAGCGGATACACCGGCGCCCGCTTGAACGTCGGCGGCAGCGCGCCACGAAGAATGGCGTGACCGGTTTCGCGGAACTCGTAGAAGTCGCCGTGCGGCTTGATGAAGTGACCGCGGTTGGCCACCCCCAGCGCCGCAGCCAGCAGAACGACCGAGATCACCTCTCGAACGCGCAGCGCCTCGGGAAGCGCAGGAGACAAGACCGCCGACCGATCTGCCTCATCGCTCGCGTGTGCCACGACGCACCCATACCCCGGCCCTCAGCTCAGCCGGGGGAGAACGACCCGGGGACAACCGCCACACGCGCCCCGCTGGCCGTCACGCCGGCCGGGGCGCAAAAGCGCGGGCCGCGCGTACTGCTGAGAGGACGCCCGGCCCGCGGTGTTTCGTCTGTCTCTGCGCGCGTCAGCGGTAGCGCCGGCGCAGGGCAACCAGCGCCAGGGGCACAATCGCCACGGGGAGCAGGCCGGCGCCACAGAGCGCCGGGGCCGGGACGAATCCGAGCCCGGCATCCGGCGACGCGGTGTCGCCGGGCGAATCATTCGAGGACGAGTCGCCCACCGTCTCACCTTGTGTCTGCGTATCAATCACGGTGACGGAGAACGTCGTCGTCGCCTGGAAATCGCCGTCATCGACCAGCAACCGGAAGTAGTACGTGCCGGGCACCAGCGCCTGCCAGGTGATGCTCGGCTCGTCGAGCCCCGCCAGGGGCTGGAAGACCGCGGACACCTGGTCGAGCTCGAGCGGCTGCCCCAGCTCGTTGGTCTGCAACCAGCGATAGTGCAGCCAGCCATCACACGGCGAGACGATCGTGTCATCCACGCAGGGATCGTGCGTCTGCGCCATCCCGCAATTCGGATCGCAGTCGAGGTCGCACGATCGCCGGCCGCAAAGCGTCACGATCGACCCGACCGGAACCGGGTTCGCCGGACCGACGATCACGGCCCGCGGCGCGTGCTTGGCAGGCAGCGACTCGACCACGCGCAATCGCACCGTGTCCGTGCTGGGCAGCGCATTGACGTTGTCGTCGACCGTCAGACGATATACATAGACGTCGTTGGGATCGTCCGGATCGTTGGGAACCTCGAACCGCACGACCGCGACCGCATCCTGGGGCGAACGCTGGACGGGATCGACCCGCACCGGCCCGGAGACCCACTCCCACGAGAACGTGAGTGTGTCTTTCTCGAAGACGTTGTTGTCGCCGACATCGAAACCGACGTTGAAGGCGTCGAACGTCCGCCGCCCGTCGAGGATCACATCCTGCCCGATCGGCACCGTGCGGTCCGCACCGGCATCGGCGAACGTGGGCGGGTTGGGCGTGGCCAGCGAGGGGTTCTCCACCGCCTGCACCTGGATGAACACGCTGTTCATGCCGCCCGCCTCGGGCGACTGATCGTTGGATGCGTCGAACCTCAGGAACCAGAAGACGTCATAGTCGACCACCCCCGCCAGACGCTCCTGGTTGCGTCCCAGGAATTCGGGAATGACGAACGTGATGTCTTTTTGCGCCGTGGTCTGCCCCGCCGGAACCGCGTAACCGTCTTCCGGGAAGAAATCGTCACTCGCCTCCGCGATCGGAGTCGCAATCGGCGGGCCGAAGCTGGTGCCCTCCACCTTCAGACGCAGATAGTACTTGTCGTCGCTTCCGCTTCCACTTTCGTCCGCCACCCAATCGGGGTCCGCCAGCTCCACGGTCACGATGACCATGTCAAGCTCGTGGTGCAGGAAACTGGAGACGTCGGCGAGCGAGCCGATTCCGGCGTCACGATCGTAGACGACGACGAGACCGTAGTCGGTGAGCACCGCCCAGCGCACGATGTCGATGCTGGGGGGCACGTTTCCTTCCGTCTGGCCAAGCGCGGTCGGCACCCACGTGAGAACCAGGACAGCGATCAGCGTCGCTATTTTCGATTTCATAAGACACCTCGGAAGGCCCGCCTGTCGCCTCTGTCACCAGGTCGATAACGCAATGCACACTCCACCATGAGTATATCGCCATCCGCAAGCCGCGTTCCAACAACCCCGCGACCGCACCCGCCGGCTCGCAGCCGGGGAGGCCCCTTTGCGACGGCGCCCCCGGTCCGGTGCCGGCACCTACTCGTCGAGAATCGTCACGAACGCCGAGTCCCCCACGGCGTCCGCCTGCCGGAAGAACTGCACCGTAATGTGCTGTCCCTCCAGGAACTCGTTCGCCTGGCGCCCGCCGCCACTGGTCCGCAGGAACAGCCCCGGCCGAAACGGGTCGCACTGATACACATCGAACTGCGCGAGCGACTTCACCGGGCCATCGTTCTCCGCGCCCGCGAAGGCTTCGCCGGGGAAGTCGGGATTCGGCGTGACGTCGAACGGCACGCCGTCACGCGTGTAGAAAAACGCGGGCGTTTCGCAGGACACCGGCGGTTGCGAGAAAATCAGGAGCACATCCGGCGCCAGGATTTCGAACTCCAGCTCCGCCGGCACGATCGGATCGTTGTCGCTGGCGCCGGGCGTCGCCGGACCGATCCGGACGAGCGTGGCGCCGCCTTTGCCCGGACCGCTGTAGACGAACGTGCCCGGCGGCAACCGGTACGCAGCCCCGACGGCGACCTCGCGCGAAAGCTGGACGTACCCGGCGCTGAGCAGCTCGTCCTGCTGGTCGGCCGAGCGAATGTTGTTGGCATTGACCCAGGCCATCCAGGCCGTGTTCAGCTCGTTGCGCGTGTCGTAGTTTTCCAGCGTCACGGTGATGGTGCTGCGAAACCTGGTCTCGGCGGCCGCCCCCGAGCTTCCCTGCCCCTGATCACCACCCGCAATCCCGGTGCTGGCACTGCCGTAATTCTCTCCGGCGGTGAGGAACGGGTTGGTCTGGTTCGCGTTCTGCGGACAGCCCCCGCTCACAAGCGCCAGGCAGACGGCCGTCCCCAGCCCGATCAGCATCGAATACCGCATGAGTCTCGTCCTTTATCTGCTGCGACTGTCGCCCCTAGTCGCCGGTTCCGTAGATCAGGTACACTTCGCCGGCCCGCTCGCGGTCGCCGGGCGCCGCGGTCACCGAACCGAAGATCAGGTCCACATGGCCGTCGCCGTCCACGTCGCCGGCCGCGGCCATGCCGTGGGATCGATCGCCCTGCTCACCCAGGCCGCCGCCGAGGTAGTCGCCGCTGTTGCGCCCGACAAAGACGGCCCCGGGGAGCCGCTCCGTCCCGACATCCGCCAGTTGATACGTTCCACGCAGACTCGCCGAGCCGTAGATGAGGTAGATGACGCCGCAATGCGTCCGGTCGATGTCGAGGACACCATCCTGGTCGATGTCCACGTGGACGCTCGCCTCGGGCGCGTCGATCAGGATGTCGTCGAGGCCGTCGCCGTCGACATCGCCCACGCCGGTCACCTGCGCCCCGGCCAGGTCGCCTTCCTCCCGGCCTTCAAAGATGATCCCCAACCCGCGCGCGGGCAAGTCGCTGTAGGCGATTTCGGATTGCGTCAGGTTGATCAGATCGCGCTGACCGAAGACGATCGCCGCACCGCCGTGCCGGTTGTTGACCAGCGGCGAACCGATGAGGACGTCGCCCAGTCCATCGCCGTTGAAATCCCCCACGCCAGCCTGCGATTGCCCGAGGCGGCTGCCCGGCTCTCCGATGATGCGGATGCCGTCGAATATGCGAACCCCCTGGGGATCGTCCGGCCCGTTCATCGGCAGCGCCAACTCGGCCACGGGCAGTTCCTGTCCGATGACGATATTGCGGAAGCGGCCCAGCACGATGTACACCGCGCCGGCGCCGTCGGCCGAGAGCGGATCGCCGACCAGCAGATCGCGGATCCCATCGGAATTGAAGTCCCCCATGGGCTCGGCGTTCCCGAGCCGCCCGCCGGGCGATTGCCCCCAGATGCGCAGCGTGTTCGCAATCTGCGGCGCACCACCGGAGAAGATCTTGTCACACGGGTTGTCCGAATCGTCAGGATCGACCACGTAGCCCGGACTCAGGAACTCTCCGGTGGCGCCATCGACCCCTGCGTCGCCGATGATGTAGTGGTAGGGACCGCCGTGGGGAATCCTGTTCTCGATGGCGTTGGCCGGGATACCGCTGTATCCGAACGTCGCATTCGCCGGCGGCGTCTGCACATTCGACCAGGGATAGTTGGTCAAGTACGTCCGGTTGAAATACACGTAGACCACGCCGGCCCCCGCCGCGGGAATGCCCGTAAACGTCCCGATGGCCGGGTCCATGTTGGGAGCGGAAATGATGATGCTGTCGTACTGGTAGGTGGCGACATGCTCGCCGAACTGGTCCCCGAAACCATTGCTGGACAAACGGCAGCCCATCACCATCCCCCCCTGACTGGGCGTTCCCGCAACGTCGACCAGATGGCGGTTGAACGAGGACCACCCGCCACCGAACACACCGGGATCGGAAACCGCCTTGGGCCCCACGAATCCTTCGGGGCACGGGGCCTCCGTGATCGGCTCGTGCGGCACCGTGCCGATCTCACCGAGGCTCAGCACGTATGCGGGCGCGGAGCCGGGGAACCCCAGATCGGGGCGCAGCACCACGCCTGCGGCAATCACCACGGCCCCGGTGCGAAAATAGCCGGGAGGATCAAGCACGTCGGCGGGAAACGAATCCACAAACGGCACGCCGAACGCGAGCTCGGGCACGCTGTCCAGATCCCAGTCGGAAAGCACGGTGAAACTGGTGATCCCGCGGCTCGGTCGAATCGGGTCGAGAACCTCCGGTACGCCCGAGAAAATCCAGCCGCGAAACAGCGCCCCCAGCGAGTTCATGTTGATGCGACCCGAAAACCGGTCGGGCCGCCCGTGGATGATGTAGACCTCGCCGACGCCAACCCGTTGGGAATTGGTCGCGTAACCGGCCTTGCCGAACTGGGCGACGCAGACGAAGTCGCCGAAGCCGTCCGCGTCCAGGTCCTGCGCGCCGTCCACGAAACTCCCCAGGTTGTCCCGCGGGTTGACACCCTCGAAGATCGCCCCCGAGATACCGCCCTCGGGAATGCCCAGGTCGCGGAGATCGACGATGCCTGCAAAGCGGGAACGCAGGCGGATCGTTGCGGGGGCGTAGAACTCCGCGGTGCTGGTGCCGTCGGACACCACGGCGAGAATCCGGTAGGTTCCCGCCTCGAACGACGCCGTCGGCAGGTTGAACTGAAAACTGTCTCCGTCCTGATCGTTGCTCTCGCGCAGAAGCACTTCGTTGCCGTTGGGTACATCGTCCGGGTCCAGGAAAATCTGGACCGTTACCGTGCTGTCCGGATCGTGGACTTCCCAGGCCACGTTGAACTGCGGCGTAATGAGCGGGGAACGATCGAAGACGAAGTTGTTGCGCGGCGCGGTGAAGAAGAACCGGGCCTGCTGATTCACCGTGACGCGTCCGGACGCATAATCGGAAGCCGCAATCTCGTTGCGCTCGCGGAGGATGACACCGATGTAGTAGGTCCCCGCATCGAGCGGCGTCGTGTCGAGTACCGTGCTGGAATCGGTAATCCCCAGCCCGGCCACACCGATGACCTCGTTATCGTTGTCGGGGTTCTGGTCCACGTCGAAAATCACATCGACCGACGCGAAATTGGTCGTCGCGACGACGTTCCAGTTCACCTCGATCGGCGTCCCGCCCGTGATGGACAGGTCCGACGTGGGTGAGAGCACACGCACGGAAGCCTGGGTGCCAAGCTGCGACTGGTCTCCGGTGCCACCCGAGATGAACTCGAGCGGCTGGTTCGTAGGACAACCGCCAAGCAGCAACACCGCCCCGGTGGCTGCCAACGCTGCTGCCAAACCACGCAATCCTGTCATCGGTCACCTGCTTATTGCCAGTGGCGAGCCGTGCTCGCGCGATCCTCAAACCCTCCACACCCTACGGCGTGGTTCCGTCTCCGGCCGCGGATGATCCGGAGGTACCGGTGTCCGGGACGCCGGCGCGGCGAATGAAAGCAAACACCTGGTAGCCCGAGAGCGTCGCCTGCGACGGCAACACCCGAAAGGTCACGACGTCCCCGCAGTTGTAGTTGATGCCGTCCTGAAGCAGGACGCCGAACGGCTCGACCTCGATGAACGGCGCGGTCGAGCTGCCATCACCGAGCCGAACCACGGCGGACGTGGCGTTGAGATTGCTCACGTCGCCGAGCGTCATTTCGTCGACCGGACAGATCACGGCCTCGCCGTACTTGTCCCCCGCGGCGAGCGTTCCCGTCCGCTCGGAGATATCGCCCTCGCTGTCCCGCCAGGTGAGGCGATACTCGACCACACGGCTGGTGCCGTTCTCGACTTCGATCACCACCAGGGGTGCCTCGCCGGGGGCATCCGCCACCCCGCCACCGGGCGAGAGAGCCGCCAGGAACGTCGGGTTGAGGAATTCGGTCAGGCCGACGCACCCCGCCAGGGCCGCCACGCCCGCCAACACCACCACCAATCCGATTCGTGTAGTCTGTCGTCGCACTCCGTGCACCTCGCTCTTGCCCGCCGGCCTAGCGGCCCGGCAGGATACGCACGCGATTGTCAAAGCCGGGCGTCCCGTCCGCATTCACGATCTGCACGATCGAGATTTCCACGATGTCGCCGCAACTGAAGTCCTTCCCGTACACGACCGAAATACCCTGATACGTCCACGTCGCAACCCCGCCGGACGTCGCCACGGCGAACTGCTCGGGAAGAACCGAAACAAACGGACAGTCCACCACCAGCGTCCGGGTCTCGCCGGCATCCACGTTCAGCGCCGCGAGGCGACTCACGTCCAACGCGTTGCCTTCCGAATCGACCTGCTCGGTGTACGCCACGAGCGCGCTGAACGACGCCACGCCGGTCGTGTCGTTCTTGAAAGCCACGATCACGCGCCCCGCCGGCGGCACGATCGTGGCCGGGTCGAGCCCCAGCGACGAGAAGAATTCGGGGTTCATGAGGTCGGCCGCAAAAATGCAGCCCATCAGCGGAACCGCGACGATCAACGCCACCGCCAGCCGCACGTAACGATTTGACTTCGCGTTCATCTGGCTCTCCTGCCTGCCACACCACCC
>CAYRXN010000270.1:0-5233 GCA_964428275.1 uncultured Planctomycetales bacterium
CTGCAAGGCGCGCGGCCGGGCAGCACCCGGCGAAGAAGATTCGCTGACGCGCCAGTCGGCCAGACGCAACAGCGCTTCGAGAAATGCCAGGCCCCACCAGCCGAAGTGACGCGTCAGACGCCAGAACCGCTCGGCGACGCCCGAATCCAGTCGATGGGCAGGCAGATCGCGGCGCTGCCGATCGGTGATCGACAGGGAAAGCCCCTCCAGAGCGATCTCCACCGCCGGCGGCTGATCGTCTGCGCAAATCGGGGCGAGCGGACGCGCGTAGCCGTGGTGGCTGGCGATCAGGTGGAGCACCAGAGCGCTGCACACCGGATCGCCGGGGAGCCCTGCGCAACGCTCGGCGAGCTGCATCGAGAGCATCTCGTGGCGGAAGCCGTCCGGCAGGCCGGCGAGCTGCCGCGCCCGCCGACGGGCGAGGGGGGTGCGCGGTACGCCGGTCGACTTGGCCAGCGGCCGGCCGGCGGCCGCTTCGCTGTCCTGGTCGCCTTCGGCGGCCAGACGCAGATACTCCTGAAAACGATCGTCGACCTTGCCGGCGTCATGCAGGAGGCCGGCCAGCTCCACGGCGTGTTGCGTCTGCGGGTCGTCCACCAGCCGGCCGGCCAGCCGGCGCACGCATTCAGCCACCTGGCGGCAATGTTCGTCCAGCAAGACCGGCTTGTCGGCCTCGGAGGACAGGTCGTCGGCGTCGGCGAAGTCGGACCCGTCGCGCGTCGATCTACGCGTCAGCAACATGACGCCGGGGGAAACCGCCTCCGCGACGCCCGCCAAGCCCGGCAGCTCGACGACCCGCACGCGGTCGAAAACCGCCGCCAGCGCGCCGGCCACGTCGCGCAGCCACCCGGGCAGGCGCTCGTCCGCTTCGCCAGCCATGGCCTGCAACCGGTCGGCCAGCGCGGCGGGGTCGCGTTCCTCGGCGTCGAGACCCGCCCATTCGAGCAGCGCGTCGACCGAAGGCATCCCCTGCCACGCTGACAACGTGGCGTCGCTGATTCGCAGCACAAGCCGGCGGCCGGAGTGCAGATACGCACGCTCGGCGACATCGAGCGGGGCGCCCTGGTCCGGACGCGTCAGACAGGGGCCGAGTCGGCGGGCGGCCTCGGCGTCGGCCCGTACGACGACGACCTCGTTCGGGCGGATGATGGCTGAATCACGGCTGATCTGCGATTCGTGCCGTCCGCGCCAGGCGAGAAAGGCGAGAGGTTCGGATCGGCGATCGGCGGGCCGCTCCGGGGAATCGTCCCGCTGGTGTTCGGTGTCGCCGGCGTCGGCGGTGCCTGCCAGGTCGGCCCCGTCCAGCCACTGGCGCAAGCGGTAGAGCGGAATAGAGAGCATCTCGCCGGCGCAGGGCGGCAGCAGGGCGACGCTGCTGAGCCACTGTTCCTGGACTGCCGGGTCGCGCGCATCGCCGGCGGCGAGGTCGCAGCGGAAAACCAGCCGGGCTTCGGGCACGCCGCGCCGCGGGCCGTGGAGGAAGATGGACACGTCGGGGTCGGGCGCCGGCGGCGGGCAGGTCTGGCACAGCAGGTCGAGATGCGCCGGCAGCAGGACCGGGGCGTCGGCCGCCGGGGCTGCCAGCGACCGCAGCGACTCGCCGTCCGCCGGCAATACCCGTTCGAGGGCCTCGATGCCGAAGTCCACGCAGCCGTCGGCGTCCTGATGGTCGCTGAGCCAGTTCCAGGTGGCGTCGAGGGCCGTGCCGTAAACCGGATCGTCTTCGAGTTTCTTGATGGGCGCCTTCCTGCGATGCAGCACCACGGCGTCGGTTTGCGCAAAGTCGCCCAGGCGGTTGAGCCGGCCGAAGCGCTGGCGCAGGGCGTCGAGCGCGGCGCACTCGGTGATCAGGGCGTCAAAATCCCAGTCGGCGCCGACTTCGAGGCACTGGGTGGTGACCAGAATCACCGGGCGGGGTGGCTCCTGGTCGCTGCCGGCTCGCAGATACTCCGACCAGCGCTCGACCACGGCGTCACGGTCGACCGGGCGCATCCGCCCGGTGAGCAGGACGACATCGGCAGCCAGACGCCCGGCAGCGCGTTCCGCTGCAAGCTGTTCGCAGATCGCGGCGGCGGTGGCCACGCGGTTGACCATGACGGCGATGCGCCGACGGCCGGAGTCGGCGGCGAACTTGACCGCCCAATCGGCGGCGTGCTGCACGAGCTTGTCCTGCTGAGCGGCGGGGACGAGCTGCCCGACGCCGGCCTGGCCGCGCCTGGGCCTGGGCGGCGCCTTGGTGGCAGCGACCAGCCGGGCGGGCTTGCCGGCGTGGATGCGGCGTTGCAGAAGGTCGTGGTCGAGGGCGGCCTCGCGATCGCCGGGGAAGCGCTCGTTCTGTTCGATATCCTCGGGCAGCGTGGCCGAGAGGACCACGAACTGCAGCGGCGGAGCGGGAAGCCGGCGGGACCAGTCGGGGCCGGCGTAACGCCGCACCCGCCGGGCGGTCTGCAGGAATGGCCGGGCGCAGTGGGCCTCGTCGAGCAGGATGAGGCTGTCGCAGGCCACCAGCGCGGCGTGGATCGACTGCGTCCTGGCACCCGGTCCGTAGCCGCGGAACAGCATGCGCGAACCGACCTGATCGACCGTGCCGGTGACGATGGTGGGCTGGGCCGGATCGCGGACCCAGCGGTCGTCGCGGACGATGCCGCCACGCTGGCGCGAAACGAACAGCGGCTCAGGGCTGCCGCCGAGGTCGCGCAGTCGCCGGGCGACCTCGGCAACGACGCCATCGGTGGCGCTGCGCAGCACCTCGGCGATGCGTCGAGCGCGCTGGTGGGCGGCGTCGACGACGATGCGCCGATCGACGACGAAGAATATCCGCCGGGGCAAAGTTGGTTTGCCGTTTGGGCCGACGCTGGCCGCGAGGGTAAACACGGCCACGTCGAGGCAGGCGGTCTTGCCGGCGGCGGTGGGCAGGTCGATGCCCTGCGGCCAGCAACCCTCCTGCAGCACGCGCTCGACGAGCATCTGCTGCCAGGGGAACGGCTCGTGGCCGTGAACGGCCTTGAAGTAGGCCGGGAAGTCGCGCGCAGAAAGGCTCATGTGGTCTCCTTTTCGCGCAGGGGCCGACAGAATCCGTAGCCGCGGTAGCGGCCGGCGCCGATGGCGATGGGGCCGCGTACCGGCTGGTCGAAGTGCAGGCGGACGTGGCGGTGCTGGCGCAGGGTGCCGTCCTTGCGCGCGAGCCGCGGGAACTCGCGCGATGCGGGCGCTCCCGGATGCGGCGAGACGGGCAGGATCTCGACGCACGCCGGCCGCGGCAGGCCGATGCGCTCGCAGGCGCCGGCGACGATCGCGGCGGCCTGCGCCTCAGCGACGGCGCGATCGCGGGCCTTGGGATGCTGGTCGAACACTACCGGAGTGACGCTGCCCCAGATGCGTGCTCCGGAGTCGCCGGCGACCCAGGCGGCCGAGCGCAGGTTCCAGGGCGGCAGCTCCCAGGTCAGCTCCGCCAGGAGCCAGCGGCCCAGGTGGCCGAGCTTGAGCTCGCGCGTCCGGCGGGCGAGCTTGAGCAGCAGACGGCGCTCGCCGACCGGAACCTGGGCGGGGATGGCCAAGCCCAGGCCGAGTAAGTGCCCGTCGGCGTGTTCGTGTCCGACGAAGGCCAGGGGAAGCAGGGCCAGGTGCGGCTGTTCGCTGGGGCGCCCGTCGGCCTGGTGCCCGCTGATCCATTCGGGCAGCGGCAGCAGACCGGCGCGGTCGGCATTGCTGATGAGCGCCTCGCGAAAGCGGCGCGTGAGGGCCAGCGTGGCCGGCAGCGTGAGCCAGCGGTGGCGCGATTCGATCGGCCGGATTGCCAGCACGAGCAGCTCGTCCTGCCACGCCGTGCCGCGGATCGGGCGGCCGTTGGCGTCGGCGCGCTGGTAGCCCTGCCAGGTGCCGATCGAGGGGCGGATGCCGGCCGCGAAGTCGGCCTCCAGTTGATCGAGCAGGCCGGGAGTGCAGACGCGCAAACGTCGTTGCGAGCGGCCGTTGCTCGGAACCCAGCGCGGCAATGCGCCGGGGGTGTCGTCGGCCAGCCAGAGCTGCACGAGCGACGAGCTGTGGCCGATGCGCGTGACGCGGCGGCAGAGCTTTCCCAAGGCTTCCGCGTGGCCGCTGGCCTCCGCGTCCGGCCAGATGAGAAAGACGCGGTCTTCATGGGGGCGCACGCCGGGGAACGTGCGGGGCTGGCGACTGGTGCGGAACTGGGGGATCAACTGAAGGGCGTCCTGCTGGCGCTTGCTCTCGAAGTCGTTGGGGGGCACATAATGGGTCACGACGCCCCTGGGATCGCTCTCCGAGGCGGCGACTTCCGGGGGCTTGAGTCCTTCGAGCCATCGCAGGGCCTGCACCTCGGCCCGGTGTTCGTCGGCGTCGGCGGACGGAGACTCATGACATGCCGCCACCAGCGCCATGAAGACCCGGGCCGGATGGGGCGGCCATTCGGGACGCTCGTAGTCGGCGGTGTCGGTCGCCACCGCGCGCCCGAGCAGGTACCTGATGCCGATCACGAGGGCCATCAGGCTTCCTCCCCCGCTTCCACCGACCTGGCCATCTGCTCCTGGCTGCGAGCAACGAGCCTGACCAGTTTTTCCGAGGGCTGGAGCGTGATCGGGTCGGTATGCCAGCTCAGACCGGCCGCCTCGGCTTCGCCGACGGCCTCGTTCAGGAGCGCCACGGCGCCCTCGGCATCGAGCCGGTAGCGAGCCGGCTCGTCGCCGGGCTGGTCGAGCAGTTCCCAACTGCGCGGCTCGTCGGGCCAGAGCAGGCAGCGCGAGCGCAGATCGAGACCTTTCCCGGCCGCCAGTTCGGCGGCGCAGAGGGCCAGCGCGGCGAGAACGGTCTGCGCCGCCGTGTCGCGGGCCCGCTGTTCGGGCGTCGGCCGCCAGTTTCCGTCGGCGGGGAAACGCAGGCGGCGCAGGACCGGCAACGACAGGACGGTCGTCTGTTCGGCGTACTCGATCGTGACCCCGGCGTTGTTTGCGTCGAATGGAACGTTGCCGTGGTTGATCTCCGAGGGACGGACGATACCGCTTCCCTTGGCGCTGTCGGACAGTTCCCAGCCTTCGTCGGTCTTGCGAAGGGGAATCGCCTTGCTCACGTTGAGCGGATCGCGCCGGATGCCCATGTTCCTGGGCGGGCGATCGGTGCCGTCGTAGCGATAGCAACAGCCAACGCCCACGATCTCGGAGACCAGGGCACGCTCGAACTTGGCGCCCAAACCACCTTTGGGGCCGGTCGAGTCCCACAT
>CAYRXN010000271.1:0-2700 GCA_964428275.1 uncultured Planctomycetales bacterium
TGCAGCGCCTTGGCCTGCGGCGCGGCCTTGGCCGCGTGGGGGCTCAGTCCGAGCGTCTGTTCCAGCAACGTCGGTCCGTCCTCGAACCCGGTTGCGAACACGGTGGGTTCGAGCGGACCGCCCTGGAAGTCCTGCTGCCCGGCCAGGTCCCACGCCGATCCGGTCGTATCCATCAGGTCGTCGTGGTTGACGGTGTGGTAGAGCCCGAGCAGGTGGCCCAGCTCGTGGCTGGCGACGTTGGCGATCATCACGCCCATCTCGTCGGGGGACAGCCGCATCGTGCGGTAGGGCCCGAAGTTCTCGATATAGACCATCGCCGCCTGGGAGCGGTTCTGGTTGTAGTTGTCCACTTCGTCCGCCAGGCCGAGCAGCCCCGCCGAGTGCGATCCGAAATGCACGACCGAAACCGGACCCTCGGGCATCGGCCCGTCGTCGGATGAGAGGATCGTCACGTCGTACGCGGCATAGTCGGCGCGCATTTCGCGGACGATCGTGTCCTTGATCTCGCGCGTCGCGTCGGCGTACATCTCGTCGATCATCCCGCCCGCAAACGGTGCGAACGAGACCGGCTCCTGGTTGTGGATCACGACGCCGGCCCCGCCGGCGAAGTTGAGCCAGACGACCTGGGCGCGGGGCGCGGGCACCGCCTGGTCGGGGCGCAGCGTGGCCTTGAGGTGATACGTACCGCCGTCGTACCCGGCCGGCGGCATCACGCCCAGATAGACGTGCTCCGTGTCGGCCCGCACGACGTGCCGGAGCATGCGGTTGTACGACATGTACGTCCGCATCAGCAGGTTGTTGTCGGCGTCGAACAGCACCACCACGAACGGCCCCGAGAGCGTTCCGTTGACGGTGACGGTCCAGGAGTCGCCGCGCAGGCCGGGGCCGAGGTCGTACAGCCGATAGGCCCCCGCGCTGGTGAAGGTGCCGGAGAACGTGCGGGCCGTCTGACGAGGTTCGGCGTCCGAGCCGTTCGAGTCCGCCGCGGCCGGGGTTCCGTCGGCCGAGGGGTTATCGGCCGCCGGCGGCTCGACCGGAGCGCTCAGGACGGCACCCAGCACGTCCCCGTCGGCGGGGTCCACGAGTTCCGGCGTACAGCCGGGTACCAGGAACATCCCCGCGATCAGTGCGATGGCGATAAGAAGCGGTCGCATCTTTCCTCTCCCTCGCGTCCTCGGCCCCCGCGGGTCTCCTCGCCGCGTGAGCCCGCCGCCGGCGATCCGGGGGGATCGCCGCGGGCGCCTTCACGCGACTCGGAGTTGGGTTCGGCCGCGGGCGGAGCCCCGTCAGCGGCCGGGCTGGCGAGAACGACTGCTTGAAGTATCGAAATTGCGCGCCGTCGATGAGAAACGCGCTTGACAAAAAACGCGTTCCGGGCGGCCAAAGGTGCCTGATTCACGCCGGGGAGGGTCGGGGTGGCCGGGCGACTTCTGATAACCCGCGCCGGCGGCGCTGGGCGGGCCGGATCACGCTCTGGCGCGCGGGAGTACTGATGCCCGGCGGGGAACGGTCCGATGAACAGCAGGAGAGCACGGGAACAGGGGCAGCGCCCCAGAGTCGCCTTACCCGGATGGAAGTACGACTATGGATGCTGACGAAATCGTAAGACTGACCCCGGACGCCATTCGTGAATTGATCGACTCCCGGCGCGTCGCATCGCAGCCCAAGCAGCCGCCTGGCGCCCGTCGCGAAGAGCGCTGGCCGTTTCCGGGGACGGTCGAAGTGTGGCTTCCGGACGAGTGTTACGGCGAACGACATATTCTGGCGACGCTGCACAACCTGAGCCTCAACGGCTTGGCGATGCGTACCCGCCGGCCGATTCCCACTTCAACCCGCCTGGCGCTGGCGATCCACCAGCCCGAGCTGAGCTGCTACGGCCACGGCATCGTCCGCCACTGCACCCGCGCGTCGGTCGGCTATCTCATCGGCGTCGAGTTCTTCTACCACGGCGAGGAGGCGCCCTGATCCCCGCCGGGCACCAGCCGGGCGACACGCCCCCATCGAGCTGAGAACCCGCGCGCCGCAAGCCGCGCGGCGCGCGCCACGCCGCCGGCGGGCGCCTCGGCGACCCGCTTTTCGCCACGCGGGTTTGTCGGTAGCCTATCGCCCATGACACGCATTCTGTCTTCAAGCCAGCTCCGGGACGCGCTTGCGCGCATGGCACACGAAATCGCCGCTGCGGCCCCCGCCGAAACGCCCGTCGCGATCGTCGGAATCCGCCGGCGCGGCGAGGTCCTGGCCCGCCGACTGCTGCCGCTGCTGGAGCGGGAAGGCGTCGGGCCCCGGCACTACGGCGCGCTCGACATCACGCTCTACCGCGACGACCTGACCACGATCGGTCCCAACGCGGTGGTGCGCGGCACGGAGATCGACTTCGACATCACCGGGACGTGGCTCGTGCTCGTCGACGACGTGCTCTACACCGGCCGTTCGGTGCGGGCGGCACTGTCGGCGCTGAGCGACCTGGGGCGGCCGCAGGCGATCAAACTCGCGGTGCTGGTCGATCGCGGCCTGCGCGAGCTGCCGATCCAGCCGGACTTCGTCGGCGTGCAGCAGCCCACGTCGCCGGAGAACGTGATCCACGTCAGGCTCGAGGAAGTGGACGGCGCGGACGAGGTGACGCTGGCATGACCGAGGCCACCACGGACAAACCGGTCTGGACGCGCAAGCACCTGCTGAGCATCAACGAACTCTCCGCCG
>CAYRXN010000272.1:0-8126 GCA_964428275.1 uncultured Planctomycetales bacterium
CCCCACGGCCTGGGGCTGGTGCGCGGCGTCAAGAAGGTCGATCCGGCCGAGTGGTTCTTCAAGGCGCACTTCTATCAGGACCCGGTCTGGCCCGGCTCGCTGGGGCTGGAGGCCCTGATCCAACTGCTCAAGCTCGCCGCCTTGCGTCGCTGGCCGGCGCTGGAGCACACGCATCGGTTCGAGCCGATCGCCACGGGCACGACGCACCGCTGGATCTACCGCGGGCAGGTCATCCCCACCAACCGCGTCGTCGAGATCGACGCGGCGATCAAGCAGGTCGGCGAGGGCCCCGAGCCGCTGATCGCCGCCGACGGCTTCTTGACCGTAGACGGAACCACGATCTATGAAATGACCGATTTCGCGCTTCGGCTCGTGAACAGAACCCGGGAAAGCGGATGAGCGAACTGCTGCCGGTACTCGAGACGCTGTTGGACGGGGCCCGGGCCGGCCGGCCCGGGGCGCTCTGCGTGATCGTGGCCACGCGTGGCTCGACGCCCCGGGCGGCCGGGGCGGCGATGGCCGTGCGCGCCGACGGCACGACCGTCGGTACGCTCGGCGGCGGCTGCGTCGAAGCGGAGGTGACGCGGCGGGCCTTTGAACTGCTGGCCCGCGGCGAGTCCGCGCTGCTCGATTTTTCGCTCGACCACGACTACGGCTGGGACGACGGCCTGATCTGCGGCGGTCGCATGGAAATCGCCGTCATGCCCGTCCCGTCCGACGCGATCGCCCCGCTGGAGCGCGCCCTCGAGCAGGCCCGCGCGGGCAAGCCGGCCCGCGTGCCGGTCCGTGTGATGCACGCGGGTCGCTGCGTGCGCTATCGCGTGCATCTGGAGATCCCGCCGAAGCTGGTCATCGCGGGAGCCGGACATGTCGGACGCGCGCTGGCGCGGCTGGCCCGTGATCTGGACTTCCGCGTGGTGGTGATCGACGACCGGGCGGACTTCGCCTCGCCGGAGCGCTTCGGCGAGGGCGTCGAGCTGATCGTGAGGGACATCGCCGCTGCGCTGCGCGACCTGCCGCTCGATGCCGGCTCGTACGTCGTGATCGTCACGCGCGGCCATCGGCACGACCAGGCGGCACTCGAAGCGGTGATTCGCCGCCCCACCGCGTACCTCGGCATGATCGGCAGCCGGCGCAAGTCCCGCATGATTCTGCGCGATCTGGCCGAGTCGGGCGTACCGGACTTGCAGATCGAGCGCGTCCACACGCCGATCGGCCTTCCGATCGGTGCGGTGACGGTCCAGGAAATCGCGGTCAGCATCGCCGCGGAGCTCGTGCAGGTCCGCCGGCGGTCGGTTCCGCGTGCGGTCGAGGGGCCGCTGGACGATCCGCCGGCGGTTTCGTCGTAGCATGTTCGGCGGGCGGCCAGGGCGCACGGTGAGCCCGGCCGATACGCTGCCCGGCATCGAGCGACCGCCGCGCGACCGGCGCAGCCCCGCCGTCACACGCGCGGGCAATCGAAGCCCCCGAACGAAGACGCCCGCCGATCCGAAGCCGGATCGACGGGCGCGTTGCAGCTTTCCACAGCCTCCGATTGTCCCGTTGGAAACCGGTCAGGCATCCTCCAATTGCACCGTCAGATCAGCAGGAGCTTCCGTAGTTCGCAAGCAGCCTGGACAGATCGGCCAGATCCACATCGCCATCACCGTCGAGATCGCCATCCTCGTAGCTCATGCCACTGGTGGTACCGTAGTTCGCCAGCATGATCGACAGGTCGGCCAGGTTGACCGTGCCGTCGCCGTTGATGTCTCCGTCGAGCGTGACGCTGATGGTGATACTCGCGGCGCTGGTGTCCACGGTGGCTTCCGCGACAGGCGAGAAGTCCGGCGGCGTGTTGCACTGGACGAGCACATTGGCCATCGCGTTCGCCAGCGAGAACGTGTAGTCACCGCAGGTACTCGGCACCGTGAAGGCCCCGGAAACCACGACCTGCGGCCCGCTCTGGCCGACGCCGCAGATCACGTCGGCGTTCTCGCCGAGGCCGGTGCCGGAAGCCAGCGCCTCACCAAACGTATTCTGCCCGCCGCCGATCTGGATCAGGTTCATTTCACCGGCGGTGCCGCGCTGCACGCCGATGTAACCCGAGGCCGCGCCGTTTTCGCCAGGGTTGGTGATGCCGGCCGGCCGGTCGAAGTTCTGCATGGTGGCGTCGATGCTGGCCGGGTCGGCCATCGGAATGTCGAACAGCGCCGGATTGCCCGGGTCCTGCACGAGGTCGCAAATCACCAGCGCCAATCCCTGATTGTCGCCGCTGGAAACGGTCGCCGCGATCGACCAGGTCACGGTGGACCCCGGCGGCACGGCCTGGCCGGCCTGGGGCGATTCGAGCGTCAACGTGACCGTCTGCGCGACGGCGACCGACGCGATGAACACGATGGCTGCCAATGATGCAAGCAGATTACGTCGCATGAGCTTTCTCCCTCGACAGGTTCGCGACCATGCATTCCGCGCCTGGCCGCCGCGGGGCTCGTACAACCGATCCGCCCCGGAAGCTGCCCCCACCACCGACCCGCGGAGCACGTTGCCTCACGTGATCGCGCTCATTGTAACCCCCCTGCCAGGCGTTTGCCACGAAAAAATGCGCTTGATCAGGACGCACAGCCGGTAAAAACCGGCCGGCGCGGGCCCGGTCGCTGGCGTCCTCCCCTCTGCGGGAAGCCCCAGCGCGGCCTCCGGCTGCGCCCGAACGGACGAAGGGATTCAGAGAGCAGGGTTCGAGGGATCGAGTGTCACAAGGCCGGACCGGCATGGGCCTGGGGATCCACCCGCCGGCAGACAGCCGTGCCGCGACGGCCGGGAGCAAGTTTGCCACTCGCCATTCGCCATTCGCCATTCGGCATTCGGCATTCGCTCTTCGCACATCGTTGCACGCCCGCGACCGCGGGATAAGCTGGAGGCGCGGGGTGCGACCAGGAATCGGCCCCGGAGGAAGCCTCGCATGAAACACTATCCCTATCAGCGCAACACCGGCTGCCGGCTGCTGCTCGATCAGCAGTGGTGCGGCTACCACGCCGTCACGCTCCAGAACCGCTGGATTCGCGTGACCGTGCTCCCGGAAAAGGGCGGCGACATCATCGAGTGGCTCCACAAGCCGACCGATACCGACGTGCTGTTCCTTTCACCCAACGGCCTGCGCCGCCCGGACCACGCCGAACCGACGATCGGCGGGCCGCCGGGTACGTTCATGGACCGCTACCCCGGCGGCTGGCAGGAGATCCTCCCCGCCGCCGGCCCGCCGAGCACGTTCGCCGGCGTCGATTTCGGCCAACACGGCGAGGTCAGCGTGCTCCCCTGGCGCTGCGAGGTGCTGCGCGACGATCCCGACGAGGTCGCCGTCCGCCTCACCGTCCAGGCCATCCGCACGCCGCTGCTGCTCCAGCGCACCATGCGGCTGCGCGCCGACGCGCCGACGCTGGTGCTCGAAGAACGCCTGACCAACCGATCGCCGCAGACGCTGCCCGTGATGTGGGGACACCATCCGACCTTTGGCGGCGGGCTGCTGGATGAAACCTGCCGGATCGAGATTCCCGGGGCGCGGGTGGAGGTGCCGGCGGAGCGGGCGTTCGATACGCAGCGGCTCGAACCGGGCACCGCCGGCGACTGGCCGGTGCTCCGGGGGATCGACGGACGCGACGTGGACCTGTCACGTGTGCCCCCGCCGGAGGCTCAGACCGCCAACTTCCTGTTTCTTACGGACTTGCGAGACGGTCGCTACCGTCTGGTCAACGAGCGGCTCGGGTTGGCGGTCGAAGTCAGGTGGGACCTGGAGGTGATGCCGCACCTGTGGCTGTGGCAGGTCGCCGGCGGCGCGCCGGACTACCCGTGGTACTCGCAGAACTACAACCTGGCGCTCGAACCGTTCACGAGCAAGGTGAGCAACTACCGGCAGGCGGCCGAAGCGGGTGATCTGTTGACGCTCGGCCCCCGCGCCCAGCGGGCGTTCGAGCTGAGCGCTTCCATCTGCGAGGCGTAGACCGTGGAAAACGCGCGGCCGGACCACGGCGGACCACAAGAGGCCGTGACATGGGCGGCGGCGAAGAAACGCGAGTGTGGATCGGACCGTCGGGCTGGAGCTACCCCGACTGGGCGGGGATCGTCTATCCCCGGCGGCGACCGCGGGGGTTTGCCCCGCTCAGGTTCCTGGCCCGCTATTTCAACGCCGTCGAGGTCAATTCGAGCTTCTACGCGATCCCGTCGCCGCGCGTGACGGCGAAGTGGGTGAAACTGGTCGGGCCGGACTTTCGTTTCGCCTTCAAGCTGACGCGCTGTTTCACACATGAGCCGCAAGCGGTACCGGACCCGCACGCGGCGGCGGCGTTCAAGGAAGCCGTGGCACCCGTCCGCGAGGCCGGTCGCCTCGGCCCGCTGCTGATCCAGTTCCCGTGGTCGTTTCGCTTCGAACCGAAAAACGTGGCGCGACTGCGGCGGCTGGCCGAGGCGTTCGCGGACTGCGAGCGGGTCATCGAGGTTCGGCACACGTCGTGGGAAACCGACGAGGGGTTGACAGAAATCCGCAACGCCGGCGCCTGGTGCAACATCGATCAGCCGCGCCTGCGCGATTGCCTGGGGCCCGCTGCGCGGGTCTTCGGGTCGCTGGCCTACGTTCGGCTGCACGGCCGCAACGCGGCCGATTGGTTCGCCCGCGGCGTACCGCCTTATCAGCGCTACAACTACCTCTACTCACAGGACGAGCTGAACGAGTGGATCGCGCGGCTCGACGCCATCTGCGCCAGCGCACAGGATGTCTTCGTGTTCGCCAACAATCACTACCGCGGCCAGGGTGTCGTCAACGCGCTCGAGCTGCGCGCGATGCTCGGCGTCGGCCGGATCGCCGTGCCACCGGACCTGCTTCAGAGCTATCCGCGTCTCGCCTCGATTGCCCTGCCACCGCCCCAGCCGGGGCTTTTCGACGCCCCCCGTTGACGCTCGCCGGCGCCGGCCGCTTCGTGCGCCCGGTGCATGTTCACGAGCCCCCGTTGTCTGCGCTTCCGCGCCGCTGCTCAGGGCCGTCGCGGGCGCGACGCCGCCGGGACGGAAGCCGGGCGACTCGCCGGCGCCTCGGCTTCTTCCGGCTCATCGCCCACGTAGCCCAGCGCCTGCATCTCGCGCATCAGCTTGGAATCGAGCGGGGCCGCCTGCCGGACCCCGCCCCGCAGCGCCTCGCCCCGCCGGCGGAGCGCGCTTACGAGATCCAGCAAGTCCCGCCGCAACGCCGCCGCCTGCTCCGCAGCCGAAGGCGAAACGTCGTGCAGCTCGAACGGGTCGGAGGCGCGCTCGAACAGCAGGCCGCGGCGCTCCGACACGTAGTGATAGCGCCACCGCGGCGTCGTCAGTACGAACGCCGGTCCGCCGGCCTCGCCGCAGTCGCGCCCCGAGCGTTGCGAGAGCAGCGGTCGCGGCCGAAAGTCCGGCGAGAGAACGTTCCGACCGCGTGCCTGCCGCAGGAAGCCGCTTGCCCACGCAGATTCGACGTGCCCCAACACCGTTGGGAACACGTCGATCAGCGAAACCAGCGAGCCGACGCGCCGCGGCGCAACGCCCGCCGAAGCGGGAAAGTGGATCATCAGCGGCACGTGGACCTGCTCATCCCACGTGCGCCCGTGCTGCGGCCAGTGGTGCTGGTTGAGCCCCTCGCCGTGGTCGGCCGCCAGCACGATCACGCTGGTCTCCCACAGTCCCGCGTCGCGCAGCGCGTCCAGCAGGCGCCCGACGTGGTGGTCGCAGAACCGAATCTCCCCGTCGTAGCGGTTCACCGCCGGGGCCGTCACCGTCGCAACCCGGCCGCGACACAACCCCGGCTGCACGATCGGCGGAACTTCGCGCTGCGCCAGAAACCGGCGCAGCGCCTCGTCGGTGTGGAAGAGGTTGGCATATTTTGGCGGCGGACGGTAGGGGAAGTGCGGATCGAAGAAGTGCACGAACAGGAACAGGGGCGCACCGGCGTGCTGTCTGATCCACTCGATCGCGCGGCCCGCGGTCTGACGCGCGTTCCGTTCGGCCCCGGGCGGCGTGTCATAGGTCTCGAAACCGACATCGAGCCCGCCCACGCGCTTGAGCGGCGTGCAGCTCACGAACGCGGCCGTCCGATAACCGGCAGCCCGCGCCAGTTCAACGATCGAGCGCAGTCCCGGCCCGGGGTGGAACGGCGCGCCGCCGTTGCCGACGTTGGCGAGCACGCCGTGTTCGAGCGGATAGAGCCCGGTCAGCATCGACGTGTGCGAGGGCAGCGTGGTGGCCATCGTCGCGTACGCCCGATCGAACACGACGCTCTGCCGGGCGAAGGCGTCGATGCGGGGCGAAGTCTCGCGGAAGTAGCCGTAGCAGCCCAGGTGGTCGGCCCGGAGCGTGTCGATCACGATCAGGATGATGCTGGCCGAGGGGCGCGCCGCGGCCGCGCCGCCGGGTTCACTGCGCCGACAGCCGGCCAGCAACGACGCGGCCAGCAGGGCGGTCGCAACGACGCACCGCGTGTGCACCGGACGCTGCGGCCGGCAGGGTTGCGCGTCGCTGGTTCTGGTACGACTCCGGGACACTCGGCGCCAGTTGTTCATGAAGGTTCTCCACAGGCCTGATGGCTATACTTCAAGCCGGTCACGATTTCAACGTGCGCGGGCGCCTGGCTGTCCCGCCACGCCTGCGTCCTTTCGTCCCCGCGCTTGTCGCGCTCGCCTTTGCGGAGTACCGCGCGGGCTTCAGGCCCGCGGCTCGTCAGCGTGTCTCGCAGCCTTGTTGCCCCGTTGCCCACGTCCCTTCGTCCCTCCGTCCCTGCGCCCCTTCCGGGCGGGCGTGCGGCGCGACGCCGAGGCTTCGCGGGCACGCCGCCGCCCGGCGGGGGTGTGACTAATCTCGGTGGCAACAGGGCTACGAACACGCGACCATCGCCGTTCCTGGGCTGTCAGGGCGGGCCTTACCCCGTGGAATAGGCGGTTGCCACGAATTCTAGTCACACCCCCCGGCGGCGTAACGGCGCTCGGCCGGTTGCCAAAACCGCTCCGCTCGATTAGCTAGTGGTACGATCATTCGGACCGGGGCTCAGACGCCGCCCGCCGGCTGCCGATAATCCGGTAGCCGCGTGGGTTTGCGAAACGCGACGCCGGAAAAAATGCAACGGGAACGAACGCGAGGCGGGCAGGAAACGGACGCCTGAAGAGAGGTTGTTCATGCGGGTTTGGCCGGGCCAGCCGTATCCTCTGGGGGCCACGTGGGATGGCGAGGGGGTGAACTTCGCGCTGTTCTCCGAGAACGCCACCGCGGTCGAGCTGTGCCTGTTCGACGAGCCGCTGGGTGCCAAGGAGAGCTACCTCATCCCGGTGCGGGAGCGCACCCACGGCGTCTGGCACGTCTACCTGCCCGACGTCCGGCCGGGCCAGTATTACGGCTACCGCGTCCACGGACCCTACGCCCCCGAGCAGGGACACCGGTTCAACCCGGCCAAGCTGCTGATCGACCCCTACGCCAAGGCCCTCAGCGGGCCGGTCGAGTGGAACGACGCCCTGTTCGGCTACAAGGTGGACAGTCCGCGACAGGATCTCGACTGGGATCCGCGCGACAGCGCCCCATACGTGCCCAAGTCGATCGTGGTCGATTCCTCGTTCGCCTGGGGCGAGGACCGCCGGCCGCGCACGCCGTGGTCGCAGACGGTGATCTACGAGTGCCACGTCAAGGGGCTGACGATCCAGCATCCCGATGTCCCCGAGGAGCTGCGCGGCACCTACCTGGGCATGGCTTCCGACCCGATCCTCGACCACCTCCAGTCGCTGGGCGTCACCGCGGTCGAGCTGATGCCGGTCCACCAGTACATCGTCGAGCGCCACCTGATCGAGAAGGGCCTGACCAACTACTGGGGCTACCACTCGATCGGTTTCTTCGCGCCCGAAACCCGTTACGGCTGCTCCAGCCGCGGCGACCAGGTTTCCGAGTTCAAGACGATGGTCAAGCGGTTCCACACCGCCGGCATCGAGGTCATCCTCGACGTGGTCTACAACCACACCGGCGAAGGAAACCACCTCGGCCCCACGCTGAGTCTGCGCGGCATCGACAACGCCTCCTACTACCGCCTCGATCCCGACCAGCCGCGCTACTACATGGACTTCACCGGCTGCGGCAACAGCCTGAACATGCTCCAC
>CAYRXN010000273.1:0-6933 GCA_964428275.1 uncultured Planctomycetales bacterium
TCGACATGCAACCCGTTGCCCGGGCTCGCCCGCGTCGTTCTCAACCCCGACGCCAACGCGCCGGTTCGCCGCGGGTCGGGCAATTACCTGATCGTGGTCCCGACGACGTTCGAGTCGCAGATCGCCTCGTTCGCGGCCCACAAGCAGGCCAGGGGCTTCAGCGTCAACACCTACGTCGTCGCTCCCGGTACCAGCGCCACGACGATCAAGGACCATATCCAGGGACTCTGGGGCGGCCCGGACGCGCCCGACTACATCCTGCTCGTCGGCGATACGGAGCTGATCCCCTATTGGACCGGCGGCGGCGAAGGCACGCCCGCCACCGACCTGCCGTACACGTGCATGGACGGGGCCACCGACTGGTATCCCGACATCGCGATCGGCCGCTTCCCGGCGGACGACGCCACCGAACTGGCCAGCATCGTGGACAAGACCGTCTACTACGAAACCGGGCAGTTCGCCGATCCGGATTACCTGAAGCGGGCGGCCTTCATGGCGTCGGTGGACAACTACCAGATCAGCGAGGGAACGCACAACTGGGTGATCGAAAACCACATGATCCCCAACGGCTATATCTGCGACAAGCTCTACCAGGTCACCTACGGCGCCGACACGCAGGACGTCCGCGACGCGTTCAACGACGGCCGATTCTTCGGTATCTACAGCGGCCACGGCGGCGAGTACGAGTGGGCCGACGGCCCGCCCTTCAGCCAGACCGACGTGCGCAACCTGACCAACGACAACATGTACGCGCTGGTCATGAGCTTCGCGTGCCTGACCGGTTCGTATACCGTGGACGAATGCTTCATGGAGACGTGGGTCCTCGTGCCGCACAAGGGGGCGGTCGCCGACTGGGGCTCGTCGGTCACGAGCTACTGGACCGAGGACGACGTGATGGAGCGGCGCTGGTTCGACGCGATCTTCGACGCGGAAGATGACGTGCCGGCCGAGTTCGGCCCGACCTGCAACGACGCCCGCATGCGCTACCTCGCCGAGATGGGCAACGGCAGCACCACGCGGCGCTACTTCGAGATGTACAACCTGATGGGCGATCCCAGCCTGCGTTACCCCGGTGCATGCTCGGATGCGGGAACGGTCACGCTCGATCGCGCTGCCTATCCCTGTGACGATGGCAACGCCACGATCACCGTCGCCGACTGCGGCCTGAACCTCGACGACAACACCGTCGAGACCTTCGCCGTGACGATCGTGTCCACGTCCGAGCCCGCCGGCGAAACCGTCGTGCTCACCGAAACCGACCCGTCGTCGGCCGAGTTTACCGGCTCGGTCGCGCTGAGCACCACCGACGCCGCGGGCGTGCTGCTGATCGCCGCGGGCGACACCATCAGCGTCGCCTACCATGACGAGGACGACGGCAGCGGCAACCCGGCCGACGTCACGGCCGACGCCGCCGTCGATTGCACCGCCCCGGCGATCTCGAACGTGCAAGTGACCGACTTGCAGCCGCGCAGCGCGGTGGTCACGTTCGATTCCGACGAGACCGTGCGCGGGATCGTCCATTACGGCCTGTCCTGCGACAACCTCACCGGAACGGCCACCGGCGGCTACGGCAATCCGGCCAGCGTTTCGATCACGGGGCTCCAGGACCAGACCACGTACTACTTCATCGTCGTGGCCGAAGACGAAGCCGGCAACCAGACCACCGACGACAACGGCGGTGCCTGCTACAGCTTCACGACGCCCGACATCCCCGATTTCTACACGCAGCAGTTCGACACCGGGGCCTCGGCGCTGTCGTTCCACACGCTGTACTTCACGCCCAACGGCTCGGTGGACTACTACGACGGCTGCGTCGAAACCATCGACGCGTTGCCGACCGACCCGGCCGGCGGCACGACCCTGTCGCTGGCGGACGACGACTCGCAGCTCGTCAGCGTCGCGGACGGGCAGAGCGTTTCGCTGTACGGGCAGCCGTATACCTCGTTCTACGTGGGCAGCAACGGCTACATCACGTTCGGAACCTCGGACACGACGTACACCGAGTCGCTCGAACAGCACTTCGCGATGCCGCGCGTCTCGCTGTTGTTTGACGATCTGAACCCGTCTTCGGGCGGCACGGTCAGCTACAAGCAGCTCGCCGATCGTATCGCCGTCACCTACCAGAACGTGCCGGAATACAGCACGACGAACACCAACACCTTCCAGGTCGAGCTGTTCTTCAACGGCGATGTCCGCATCAGCTACCTGGCGGTCGCCGTCGAGGACGCGGTGGTCGGCCTCTCAGCCGGCAACGGCGTCGATCCGGACTACTACCCCTCCGACCTGCTCGGCATGGGCGATTGCGGCCCGCGTCCGCCGCACGCGGAGGACATGACCGTGGAGACGCCGGTCAACACGGCGCTGACGATCACGCTCCAGGCGTCCGACGACGGCGAGCCCGGACCGCTGAGCTACCTCATCGGCGACCTGCCGCTGCACGGCAGCCTGAGCGACCCGGCCGGCGGTGAGATCACCACCGTCCCCTACACGCTGGTCGGCGGGGGCAACGAGGTGATCTACACGCCCGACACCTGGTACATGGGCGAGGACGCGTTCCAGTTCTACGTCGATGACGGCGGCACGCCACCCGAGGGCGGAACCTCCAACATCGCGGCGGTGGCCATCACCGTCACCACGCCGGCGCCGACGCCGATCTACGTCTTCCCGCTCGACGAAGACCCCGGCTGGACGACCGAAGGCCAGTGGGAATTCGGGCAGCCGCTCGGCGGAGGGAGCCACAGCCGCGACCCGATCAGCGGCTTCACCGGCGACAACGTCTACGGCTACAACCTCGCCGGCGACTATCCCGTGAACATGCCGCAGTACAACCTCACGACGACCGCGATCGACTGCAGCGGCCTGCTCAACACCGAGCTGCACTTCCGGCGCTGGCTCGGCGTCGAGAGCGCGTTCTACGATCACGCGACGGTCGAGGTCTCCCACGACGGGGTCAACTGGACCCAGCTCTGGGCCAACCCGGACAGCTCGATGTCCGACTCGTCGTGGACCGAGGTCGTGCTCGATATCTCCGCGGTGGCCGACGAACAGGCCACCGTCTATATCCGCTGGACGATGGGCCCGACCGACAGCTCGGTCACCTACCCCGGCTGGAATATCGACGATGTCGAGATCTGGGGCGTGCAGCCCTGGCCGCAGATCCCAGGCGACCTCGACGGCGATTGCGACGTCGATCTGAACGACCTGGCGATCATGCTGGCGCACTACGGGATGACGGAGAACGCCACCTACGCCGACGGCGACATCGACGGCGACGGCGATGTGGACCTGGCCGATCTGTCGCAACTGCTGGCCCACTACGGCGAAACGTGCCCGTAGCATCGCTGCGGCAGGAAGAAAACCGCTGACCCCACGGTCGGCATCCCCGGCGGGCGCTGTGGAGCTACCAGCTTCCCGGCGCCCGCCGGTCTGTCTGCGCGCTGCGTCAGGTTGCGGGATCAGCCGGCCTGTTCGAGTTCGGCGTCACTGTCGGAGAAGGCCTCCTGCACGACGCCCAGCTCGCGCAGCGCCCTCCAAGCCGCCTTCTGCTCGGCTTCCTTCTTGCTCGGTCCCCAGGCGCTGGGGAACTGCCGCGGGCCGACCGAGACGGCGATCTCGAAGCACTTGGCGTGGTCGGGCCCCTTCTCGTCGAGCAGTTCGTAGACCGGCGTGGCGTGCAGGTTGCGCTGGGCGTACTGCTGCAACTGCGATTTGAAGTTGTACTGGTGGTCGGAACGGTTGGCCCGCTTGATCTCGTCGCGCATGTGCTTGAGGATGAACTCGCGTGCCGGCTCGATGCCCCCATCGAGGTAGATCGCCGCGATGACGGCTTCGAGCGCCGCCGCCGCGAGCGAAGGCGGCAGGTTCGCGCCCGATTCCATCCCCTGTCCGAGCGTGAGCGCCTCGGGCAACCCCAGCTTGCGGGCCACGCGCGCGCACACGCGCCGCGACACCACCGCTGACTTGATCTTGGTCAGATCCCCTTCCATCGCGTTGGGGAAACAATCGTAGAGCTCGTGGCAGATCACCAGCTCGAGCACGGCATCGCCCAGAAACTCCAGCCGCTCGTTGCTCTCGCGGCGCGAGTTGGCCGAAGAAGAATGCCGCAGCGAAGCTTCCAGAAGGGAAACATCCTGAAAGCGGTAACCAAGCTTGTTCTGGCACCGCTCCAATACACCGTTGTTCCTGGACATGCGCGTTGCCTGTAATGCGGCCGGCGTCGCAAGGCGTCCCGCTTGAGGAGGGGCGACTTGCGTCAGCGGCCTGACTGCTCTACCCGTCGAACGACAAATCGTCTCCCGTTGCGATCCACAGGTCGGACCGATCGGAGGCGCTAACCCGCGCCAGGGGAAACGTGCTCGCCACCGAGAAGCGACGAGCATACCTTACAATCTGTATCTGCTATCGGCAAGAAGGGGACGCCTGCAACAGGGTCCATCCCGCACCGCGCGGCTTCTTTCGCCAGTCGAAGCGGGCGGGCCCTGCGCACGGTCCTTCAAGAAAGACCGCCACCCGGGGCCCGCACGGCACGTCGGGACGAAGAACAAGAAACCACGACCTCCGGGGATCAGAACCGCACGTCTATCTGAGCCCCCCCACTGTCCCCGACAACGGTTCCCCGCCACATGCGCAATTGCGCCTCAGGCAGATTGTTCGCGGCTGAGGGAAAACCGGGCGCGCGGGCCGGCGGTTTCCAGACCGAACTCGATGGCCGCGCCCGCCCCCGCGGCGAGCAGCCAGCCCGTCGCGCCCGCGGCGCCGAAGAAGAAGACCACCCCGGCAACGCCCCACGCCACGATCGCGATGATTCGCGCGGTCCGATCGCCGTGCCGCATGGACACGCCGGCGCCAGCCGAATCCGGGAATCCACGGCGAGACGCCGGCCGCGTGTGCAACCGGGCGCACCGCCAGGCTGCGACCGCGCAGGCGGCCAAACCCCCGACCGGAACCGTGAGTGGCACCGTCGCAAGGTCCGAAGCACCCAGCGCGAAGCAGAAGAACACACCGCCCCCGACCAGCGTCCCCAACAGGTGCAGCCCAAGGAGCCGCGGGCCGCTTCGACATCGTGCGATCACCCACCCGAACCCCCCTATCGCCGCCAGCACGCCCACCAGCGTTGCGACGGTCCCCCCGAACATGTGGAGCACGATCGCCGCGGGGTGCAACGTCGCTCCGTCCAGGCGGAAAAGGACATCCAGCCGACCGTCCTCGCTTCCCCGTACCAGCGCGCGCGCCGCCAGAAACCCGGCCGCCTGGAAAACCATCAGGCCTGCTGCCCACGCTGCCGGCCGCCGCCGAAGCGCCCGCCGGTCCGGGTCGCATTGTTCCGATGCGCTCGTGTCCATGCAGTCGCGTCTTGCTGAAACCGACGTACCACGCCACGTCGCGTGTGCGTGCCCCACCATCGTAGCAGGCAGCGCGATGCGATTTGCCCACCCGCCCTACTTTTCACCGGCGCAGTGTGCCTTACCATGCCGGCGTGCGAGGCGTCCTGTCGGGGACCGCCCACCTGAGGAGTCTGCCGTGGCCGCACCGGATCTGCAAACGTTCGTGGCGCAAATCGAGCAACGAGGCTGGCTGAAGCGCATCCGCGTCGAGGTCGATCCGGTCCTCGAGATCACCGAGATCGCCGATCGCGTGACCAAGGCCGGCGGCCCCGCGCTGTTGTTCGAAAACGTCCGCGGAAGCCCGTTCCCCGTGCTCATCAACACGTTCGGCACACGCGCGCGGATGTGCCTGGCGCTCGATTGCGAAGACTTCGACCAGGTCGCCGCCCGCGTCCAACTGCTCATCAAGCCGCAGATGCCGACGACGCTCATGCAGAAGATTCGCAAGCTGCCCGAGCTCGCCCAGTTGGGCAACCTGCCGCCCAAGGTGGTCAAGCGGGGCGTCTGCCAGGAGGTCGTCCACACCGACGATGCCGACCTGACGACGCTGCCGGCCCTGAAATGCTGGCCACGCGATGGCGACACGACGCGCAACCTGGCCGCCGGAATCACGCCGCCCGACGACGGCGACCCGGCGCACGAGGGGGACCAGACCCGGGTCGGCCGCTACATCACGTTCGGCGGCGTCTATACCAAAGACCCCGACACCGGCGACCGCAATATCGGCATGTACCGCGTCCAGGTCTTCGGGCCGCGGCTCTGCGCCATGCACTGGCACCTGCACCACGACGGCGCCCGCCACTTCCGGAAGTACCAGTCCCGCGGGCAGCGCATGCCCGTGGCGATCGCGCTCGGCGGCCCGGCGGTGATGCCCTACGCCGCCACCTGTCCCCTGCCGCCGGATGTCAGCGAGGCGCTGTTCGCCGGCTTTCTCCAGGGCGGCCCGATCGAGCTGGTCCCGTGCATCACGCAACCGACGATCGAGGTTCCCGCCAGCGCCGAGTTCGTCATCGAGGGCTACATCGACCCGAGCGAGCCGCCGATCCTCGAAGGCCCCTTCGGCGACCACACCGGCTTCTACTCGCTGGCCGACTACTACCCCCGCCTGCACGTCACCGCGCTGACCCACCGCCAGAATCCGCTTTTTCCCGCCACGGTCGTCGGCAAACCGCCGCAGGAGGACTACTGGCTCGGCAAGGCGACCGAGCGCATCTTTCTGCCGCTGCTCCAGATGATCGTGCCCGACATCATCGACTACGACCTGCCGATGTTCGGCTGCTTCCACAACTGCGCGTTCGTGAAGATCCGCAAGGAGTATCCCTACCAGGCCCGGCGGGTCATCAGCGCGATCTGGGGCGCCGGGCAGATGGCGTTTACGAAAATGATCGTGGTCGTGGACGAGGGCGTCGATGTGCACGACCAGAACGACGTGCTGTTCCATATGTGCGCGAATGTCGATCCCCGGCGGGACATCGTGATCGCCGACGGCCCGCTGGACATCCTCGACCACGCGGCCCCCCGCCACGGCGCCGGCGGCAAGATGGGGATC
>CAYRXN010000274.1:0-2950 GCA_964428275.1 uncultured Planctomycetales bacterium
GCGCGGTGAGCGGCATCCGCGAGCACGCCATGTTCAACCTCGCACAGCCATACTACGTGGACTTCGAACCCAAGCCGCCGGCCGACCAGATCGGCGTCACCGTCGCGCGGCTCCCGAAGCTTTGCTACGACTACGCAAGCCACAGCCCGCAGTATCCGACCAGGCCGAACCTGCCGTGGGAGCAGACCTTCGACAAGCTCACGCTGCGCGCGGGGTTCGACAAGGACGACGAATACCTGCTGCTCGACGGGTTCGGCCGCGGCACGCACATGCACTTCGACGCGAACGCGATCATCCGCTTCGCCGCCGGCGGCGTGCCATTGCTCGTGGACGGCGAATACATCAAGAACGCGCCCAAGTATCACAGCAGCCTCGTCATCCTGCGCAGCGGACAGTCGGAACTCACGCCCGCGGTGACCGGGCTGCGCACGGCCGTGTGGCTCGATTCGGTCGGCGTCACGCGCACGTTTCTGACGCAATACAACGGGACCGAATGGGAGCGCGCGATGGTCTGGCGGCCGGGTCGCTACCTGCTCGTGTGCGACACCGTGACCGCGCAGCGCGCGGCCGACTACACCCTGCGCTGCTGCTGGCGGCCCTGGGGCGACGCACAACTGCGGGGCCGCACGCTCGTCGTGCAGCATCCGCCCACGACGCTGACCATCTGCAACGGCGACGCCGCGGCCTTGCGGCTGGAAAAGATGAAAACCGTCGGCAAATTGCCCATCTGGCGGCTCTCGCAGCAGGTCTCGCTTCGGCTGCGAAAGGGCGAGTCGTATCGGTTCGTGAACGTGCTCGCCGCGCGCAAGACTGCGTCGAGGCCGCGTGTCAGCGTCAAGGTCGTCGGGGACGGATTGATTCTCGTGCGCCACGGGAACCAAAGCGATGTGATCGCGTTTGGGCGGGGCAAGTCCGCATTGCCGGGTGTGAGCGCGAAGGCCGATGCAGTGCTGATCCTTGGGGATCGCAAGAAAATGCTGTTGGTCCGCGGCGACCGCGTGGAGCAACACCCTCTCGCCGCGATGCCCGGCCAATTTGCAGCAACGCTGCGAAAAATCGCGCAACGACCGGCTGCGCCGAAACACGTCCGCACAATGCGCTTCGACGCACCCACGATCGAGCCTACCTGGACAGCGGCGCGGTTCGAAGCTCGCCCGCAGGCGTTGCGCGTGGCGAAGGTGACCTGCCCTCAGCCGCACGCAGGCCGCTACGGGCCGGTCGAAAAGCTCGTGGACGGCGCGTACAGCAGCTCGACGTATTCGGTCATGTGGCCGCCGGGCGTGACGCCTGTCATCACGTTCGAACTGCCGGCCGAACGCGAGATTCGGCGCATCGTGCTCCGTGAGTGGCACATGGCCAAGCATTGGGACATCGGTCGACGCCGAGTCGAGATCAGCTCCGACGGCTTCCGCCGCGACGTGCGCAAAATTGCCGCCCGCTTCCAGCCCGCGGGCACGCAGCGTTGGGGAAGCAACGTCAACACGCTCATGGCTGTCGATGTCAATCAACGCGCGCGACAGATTCGGCTCACCGTCTCGCCCGCGCGCAAGGACTCTCGCGTGTATCTGGCAGAGGTTGAGCTGTTCGGCGTGGAGCCCGGAGCGGCGGCGGAGATTCGCGCCCTGGCGGTCGGTCGCATCGGCAAGAGTGGCGAACTTGGGCTCGTCGCCGGATGCGACACCGGCGCGGTGCACGCGTTCGCGGCCGACGGGTCGCAGCTTTGGGCCTGGCGCGACGACGCGCATGCGACGATCAACTCGCTCGCATGCGCGGACGTGAACCGCGACGGCCGAGACGAGGTGATGGTCGCGGCCGGCGAGCGGCTTGTCTTGTTGGGGGCGGGCGGACACCCGCTTTGGAGCGCGTCGCCGCCCGATTACCGAGGAATCCGAAGCGAGGTGATGACCGTGTTCCCCGCGAAGCTCGACAGCCAGCGGCCCGCGGTCGTCTGCGGCTGTCGGAGTTGGCAATACTTCGCGTACGACGCGGCCGGGCGTCAGCTTTGGCGCAACGTCATTTACGCACATTCTGCCACCGTTGGTTGCGCGGCCGATTTCGATCGCGACGGAAGCGACGAAATCGTCGCCGGCAATGCGTACTATTGCCTCAACCTCATCGACGACAACGGCCGGCGGCTCACGCTAGCCGATCGTTTCGGGCCAGAGCAGACCGCGGTCGCCGCAGCCGATCTCGACGGCGACGGCCGGGCCGAGGCGCTCGTCGGCACAGATGGCGGCGAGTTGCTTTGCTTCGACGCGAAGGGCAAGCGCTTGTGGACGTGCAACGTGGGCGACCGTGTCACGCGCATCCTCGTGCGTCGCGCGCGTGGTGCGGTGCGAATCTACTGCGCGGCCGAAAGCGCGCACGTGTTTGCCATCGACCGCCGCGGCAAGATCGTCTGGCGCCGTGCGCTGCCCGATGGAGTGTACGACCTCGCGTTGGTGACGGAGCGCGGCCGCGTGCGGCTCGTCGCCGCGGCCGGAACGGCAGGCGCGGTCGTGCTGGACGCGAGCGGAAACGTGCTGTCCATCTGCCGCACCTCGTCGCCGGCGACGCAACTCGCAGTGGTGGACTCCCGTGTGGTTGTCGCCATACGAGGAGGCACACTGGAGGCGTTCGAGGTGAAGTAGAAAAAGCTCCCGCTACCGCCTCTTTTCGTTGTATATGCCCGAAACGCACTCTCACCAGCTTTGACTATTTCGCCCCCCTTCCGTTCGTAAACCCAAACCGTCTGCTCTTGGAGGGTTTTGGCAAAGCGTCTGCCCTCGGCAACCATGCGCTCCTACTCGCGCTGTGTGTAGACGAGCACATCGCAGGGAACGGGCGCTTCCGGCTGCGGGAAAGCCAAAGCACGCTGTTCGAAAGGTATGTCCGTCTCGTCGACGACGATCACGATGTCGAGATCGCTCCCGACTCCCCAATCGCCGGTCGCACAGGATCCGAAATACCC
>CAYRXN010000275.1:0-4321 GCA_964428275.1 uncultured Planctomycetales bacterium
GCGAATGGCGAATTGCTTCTCGCCTGCTCGCCGACCTCGCCTCCGCGTTCCTCCGCCCCTGTGTCCCTCCGTCCCTGAGTCCCTCGATCCCTCCGTCTCTCAGTGCCCTGCCGAATGCCGAATGGCGAATTGCTTCTCACCTGCTCGCCGCCCTCGCCTCCGCGTCCCTCCGTCCCTGAGTCCCTCGATCCCTCCGTCCCCGTGCCCCTTGATCCCTCAATCCCTGATTCCCTCGGTCCCTCCGTCCCTTTCTGCCTCCGTGCTCTTGCCACCCGTGCCGCGCTATCTGGTTCTTCCCGTTATCCTGTCGCCTTGCGATTCCTGCGGACTGGCTGGCAACAACGAAAGGACCATCATGCACGCGGGTGTGATCTTCGACATGGATGGGGTGATCGTTGACTCCGGGGCGGCGCACGCGGCCAGTTGGCGCGCGGTCGCGCGCAAACACGGCATCGAAATCTCCGACGAGCAGTTTCGCCGAACGTTCGGACGCCCGAGTCGTGACATCATCCGCATCATCTGGGGGCCCGACGTGCGCGACGACGAGATCGAGGTGTACGACCGCGAGAAAGAGGCGGCCTACCGCGAACGGATCCGAGGCAACGTGCCACTCGCTCCGGAAGCGCGCGAGACGTTGGCAACGTTGCGCGACGCGGGGTACGTGCTGGGTGTCGCCACATCGGGGCCGCGTGAGAATGTCGAGCTCGTGCTGAGCGAAACCGGGCTCGCACCGCTGTTTGCCGGTGTCGTGACCGGCTTCGACGTGCAACACGGCAAGCCCGCGCCGGATTGCTTCCTGCTCGCGGCCGAACGGATCGGCGTCCCTCCGCCGCGTTGCGTGGTCGTCGAAGATGCGCCCGTCGGGATCGAAGCAGCCGGCGCCGGCGGTATGAAGTGCGTCGGACTGACCGGAACCCACCCGGCCGACCGTCTCCGCGCCGCCGGTGCCACGGTGGTGGTCCCGCGGCTCGGGGAAATCACCCCCGAACTGGTCGCCCAACTGCTCCAAGATTCCCAGCAGTAGCGTCCGGCGGACGTGCGTGCGTCGGGAACGTCGGCCGGCCGACCGCCGTCACGCGGCAAGCGCAACGCACCCCAACAACCTTTCCCTTCGTCCGGCGCGAGTCGCCGATGAAGAACAGGTCTGCGGGATCGGGTCGGCACTCGCTGGTCACGACGATACACGGGTTCGAGCCCTCCACGCCGATCGGGTGGAAGCGCTCGCATTGTCGGTCCCGCCGCCTCTCAATGCCCTGCCGGGTGACGAATGCCGAGTGGCGAATGCCGAATGCCGAATGGCCCTTCGGCGCCTCCCCCCTACGCCCCTGAGTCCCTCCGTCCCTGAATCCTTCGGTCCCTGAATCCCTCGGTCCCCCCGTCTCTCAGTGCGATGCCGAACGGCGAATGGCGAATGGCCTCTTGCTTGCTCGCCGCCTTTGTCCCTTTGTCCCTCGATCCCTCGCTCCCTTTGTGCCTTCGTACCTCATTGCCTCGTTGCTTTCACCCCCATGCCCCTTGATCCCTCAATCCCTGACTCCCTTGGTCCCTCCCCGCCGAATGCCGAATGCCGGATGGCCCTTCGGCGCCTCTCCCCCTACGCCCCTGAGTCCCTCCGTCCCTGAATCCCCCGGCCCCTGAATCCCTCGGTCCCTCTGCCCCTTCGTCCCCTTGCCCCCCTTGTGATCGAAAGGAAGCACCGCCGTGAAGCCAGTTACACCGCGGCCCGGGCCGCCGCTGGTGCGAGGTACCCGTCAGTCCTGCCAGGCCCCCTGGAGTGCCGCCTCGGCAACGGCCCTGGCATGGATTTGCGTGGTGTCGAACAGCGGCAAACAGGCGTCCTGGGGCCCGACCAGCAGGCCGATCTCCGTGCAGCCGAGGATCACGCCCTCGGCTCCACGTTCGGCGAGCTGCGCGATGATCGCGGCGAAGCGCCGTCGCGAATCTTCGCGGACGAGACCGGCGCACAACTCGTCGTAAATGATGCCGTGCACGGCCGTGCGGCCGGCATCGTCCGGAACCAGGACTTCCAGCCCACCGCGCCGGGCAAGCCGGCCACGGTAAAAGTCCTGCTCCATCGTGAAGCGCGTCCCGAGCAACCCGACGCGCCGGCATCCCGTCGCCCGGACCGCCGCCGCCGTGGCGTCGGCGATATGCACAAGCGGCACGCCCGCGGCGGCCTCGACCTCGTCGGCCATGCGGTGCATCGTGTTCGTGCAGATCGCCAGGAGCTGGGCACCAGCCCCGGCCAGCGCCCGGCCGGCGGCGGTCATGCGATCGGTCGCAGCCTCCCAGTCGCCAGCGGCCTGAAGCCGTTCGATCTCGTCGAAATCGAACGACCAGAGGATGCAGCGTGCCGAATGCAAACCGCCAAGCCGGGCCTGCACCGTTTCGTTGATGATCCGGTAGTACGGAATCGTGGATTGCCAGCTCATGCCGCCGATCAGGCCGATGGTCTTCATGATCGACCATTGTACCGCGACGACCTTCCCGGCGAACTCCGAACACGGTGGCACGTAGAACCAGCACGTGCTTTTTTTCTCGCACCCTCTAGCCCCCAGGGGCCATGACCGATATTGTTAGCGAACACCGCGCAGCCGCCGCAGGCTGCAACTCTTTATTTCACAAAGACTTCGAATAGTCAGCCCTCGCGGCTGACGGGGACGGAGTATGCCCGGAATGAACACCATCCTGAATGTGTGCGGCGCTCGGCCGAACTTCATGAAAATCGCCCCGCTCATGCGGGCCTACACGCAACACGACGACATCAAACCAATCCTCATCCACACCGGCCAGCACTACGACCGCAACATGTCGGACCTGTTCTTCAAGCAGCTCCGCATCCCCGAGCCGGATATCAACCTGGGCGTCGGATCGGGCAGCCACGCCGTCCAGACGGCCGAAATCATGAAGCGTTTCGAGCCGGTCGTGCTCGAACACAAGCCGCAGTGGGTCGTCGTCGTGGGCGATGTGAACAGCACCATCGCCTGCGGGCTGGTGGCAACCAAGCTCGGCGTCAAGCTCGCCCATGTCGAAGCCGGCCTGCGCAGCTTCGACCGTACCATGCCCGAGGAGATCAACCGCCTGCTGACCGACGCGATCGCCGACAAGCTGTTCGTCACCGAACCGAGCGGCCTGGAAAACCTCAAAAACGAAGGCGTCCCGGACGAGAAAGTGCACTTTGTCGGCAACGTGATGATCGACACGCTGCGGGCCAACCTCGAACACGCGCGCAAGTCTACGATTGTGAGCGAGTTGCAGCTCGAACCCCGTGGCTACAACGTCGTGACGCTCCACCGGCCCAGCAACGTGGACGACGCCACGACGTTCGGCCGCATCGCCGACGCGCTCGAGCAGATCCAGAGCGACCTGCCGACCGTCTTCCCGATGCACCCGCGGACGGTGAACAACCTGCCGCGACTCGGGCTCGACAAGCGTTTCGAGGCGATGAAGAACCTGCGAATCATCGAACCGCTGGGCTACCTGGACTTCCTCCGGCTGATGGCCGACGCGGCCGTCGTGCTGACCGACTCGGGCGGCATCCAGGAGGAAACGACGATCCTCGGCGTGTGGTGCCTGACCATCCGCGAGAACACCGAGCGTCCGGTCACGATCACCAGCGGCACCAACACCCTCGTGGGCACCGACCCGCAACGAATCGTCTCGGCCTACCAGTCCCGCCGCCACGGCCCGCCGGACGGCTCGAAGGTGCCCGAGAAATGGGACGGCAAGGCCGCCGAGCGGATCGCCGAGATCCTGGCCCGGTAGAGGTCGCCTTCGTGACCGTCACGGAATCGGCGGCCCGGCTCCTGGTTGCCAATACAACCACCACGGCTGGCGGGCTCTTGAACACCCCCATGGACACGTTGTCACGATCACGCGGCACTGGGGCGCCGCAACGCGTCGAAAGGTGGTTTCGCGTGCGCCTGAGATCGACAAGGGAGACTCTGGGCTGGCTGTGGGTCGTAACCGGCCTTGCCGTAGCAGCCGCTCCGGGCGGCGCGCGACCGGCACCCGGCTTCGCCGTGCGAACAACTGACGGTACGCTCAGGCAATACGAACCACCCGGCGCGCAATCGTCGTCCTACACAGTCCACGACGAGTTGCTGTCGGCCACCGTCACCGATCAGGGTCACGGCTTCTGGGAGCTGCGTCTGGTCAATGACGGAGCGGCGCTGCGCGAAGTGTGGTTTCCGAGGGAAAGCAAGTCGTATGCGCTCAACGGCGATCTGGACGACGATCTCATCTACTACCCGTTCCTGATGGGTACGGCGGAACTGGCCCGCTATGCGGAAACGAAATGGTGGGGCATGGACTATCCGGG
>CAYRXN010000276.1:0-19134 GCA_964428275.1 uncultured Planctomycetales bacterium
CGCGCCCGACTGCGGTGGTGAGTAGGGAATTGCGAATGGCGAATGCCGAATGCCGAATGCCCCTTTGGTGCCTCACCCCCCTCCGTCCCTGTGTCCCTCAGTCCCTGCGTCCCTTGGCCCTCGTGCCTGTGTCCCCTGATCCCTCAATCCCTGCTCCCTCGATCCCTTTGTGAATGGTGAATGGCGAATGCCGAATGCCCCTTCGGTGCCTCCCCCCCCCTTCGTCCCTGTGTCCCTCAGTCCCTATGTCCCTTGGCCCTCGTGCCTGTGTTCCCTCGTTGCCTCTCGCCCGCCTTCGGATTTCGGCTAGCGATCGAAGCGCACGTCGGCTTCCTTTTGCAGCCGAACGTCCACGCCGCTTTCGCGCAGCACCTGGACGACCTCGCGGGCGATTTCCTCGATGGCCTTGTAGGAGACGTCGATCCAGCGCCAGCCGTATTTGAGCATTTGTTCGTGGGCGGCGCGCAGCTCGCGGGCGATCTGGCGTTTGTCGGCGTACTCGTCGTTGATGTCCATGTTCCAGTCACGCAGTCGGGCCTCGCGCACGCTCTGGAGCCGGTAGGGGTTGACGCTCAGGCCGATCACGCGGCGTTTGTCGAGTTTGCGCAGCGCCTCGGGGGGTTCGTGGTCGGCGAAGAGCGGGACGTTGGCCGCCCGGATTCCGCTGTAGGCCAGGTAGAAGCAGGTCGTGCTCTTGCAGGCCCGCGAGACGCCGACGAGCACGACGTCGGCCTGGTCGAGTTCGTGCTCGCGGCGGCCGTCGTCGTGGTTGAGCGTAAACTCGACCGCGTCGATCCGGTCGAAGTGCTCTTTGTTGGACTGGTACAATACGCCGGGCCGGGCGCGTGGCTCACGTTTGAACAGGTCGTAGAGGCTGCCGAGCACCGGCCCGAGCAAGTCCACGACGGGCACCATGTGCTGGGCCGCCGCCTGCTGGATCGCTTCGCGCGCCTCGGGAGCGACCAGCGTATAGAACACGAGCGCGTGTTCGCGGGCCGCGTTGCGAATCAGCCGCAGAACCGTGTGGCGCCGCCGCACGTTGGCCTTGCGCACCAGCCGCACGTTCGGCTGTTCGAACTGGACGAGCACGGCGCGCACGACCTGTTCGCAGGTGCGGCAGGTTCCGTCGGAGACGAGGTAGATGGTGGTCGGGCCAGCGGCTTCCAGCATGGGTTCTGTCCTTTCAGCAGGCCTTGCAGGTCGCACCCACCGAGCGGCGTCACGAGAGCACCCGGATTGCGGGGCAAGGGAGGGCGCAACGAGATGCAACCGCGCGAAGGCACAAGGGCGGCGCGGTCCGCCCGCCCAACAGACAACGATCAGGTCCCGGCTGGAGCGGGAGTCGGCGGGAAGCCCGCCAGCGGAGCGATGTCCGCCGCGAAACGCCTGCACGCGGTCGCGATGCACTCGGTCCACTCCGGTCGCGGCGCGTCGGTCTTGCCCGCCGGCTCGTAGGCGTAGATCACCGACCGCGACGCGTTGACCACCGCGCCGCGTCCGTTACTCAAGAAGCAGGACCGGCACGATTCGGCGCCTGCCCCTTGGGCGCCGTAGCCCGGCACCAGCAGCGGCGTGCGCGGCAGGTTCGCCCGCAACGCAGCGGTGCTCGCTGCGTCCTTGGGGGCGACGACCGCTCCCACACACGAGAGCCCGCATCGCCCCGTCAGGCCGTCGTCGTCTCCCCAACCGCGCACCAGTCCGGCCATGTGTTGGTAGAAGCGTGCCGCCTCTCCGAATTCGTGGACCTCGTCGGCGCCGGGGTCGGACGGCCGCACCAGCACGTACACACCGCGGCCGCTTGCGCGGGCGGCTTCGACGAACGGTTCGATCGCGTGTATTCCGAGATAGCCGGCGAGCGTCACGGCGTCGGGAATCCGGGCGGCATTCACGTCGCGCGCGGTCGGCTCGGCGAGGTGCCCGCGCGCATAGAACCGGGCGGTTGATCCGATGTCGCCGCGCTTGATATCGCCGATCACCAGCAGGCCGCGCGCGTGGGCGTGCTCGATCAGGCGAAAGTACGCCGCGACTCCGAATTCGTAGAACGCTTCGAAGAATCCCGAGTTGATCTTTACCGCCGGTACGATCGGCGCCACCGTGTCGATCACGAGTCGGCCGAAGGCTTCGAGCGCGGTCGCGGCCGCCTGGGCGGTCGGTTCAGCGGGACGCAGTTCGGCGGGCAGGCGTTCGAGGACCGGGTCGATCCCGACGACGGCGGCGGTCCGCCGGGCGTCGATGGCCGCGTTCAAACGATCGCAGTAATGAAAGTGCTCATCCATGTGCGTGGCTCGTCACCTTGCCCCGTTGCCTGGTCGTCTGTCTATCCGCCCGCGGATTTCTGGTTTTTTCGCGTTGCGCAACGAAACGTCCCAAACCGGGACGGTACGGGCATCTCGCCCATGATGGTTGCCGGCCCAGCAAGGCACACGGGCGGGACGCCTGTCGCGGCCGTTGCGGCCGGGCGAAGCCCGAACCGCCCCTCGGTGCCGTTGCTGGTTCCAGCGCTCCCGCGCTTCACCGTTCGATCTCACGGGCCACGGTTCATGGACGGCGTTCGGCGGGCCGGGTCACCACCAGCGATCGTCGTCGTCTTCGTCGGGGAATCCCTCGTCGAAACGCAGTCCGGGAACCTCGTCTTCCGGCTCCTCCTCCTCGAGGTCATCGTCGAGCCCGTCGTCCAGCTCGTCGTCGAGATCGTCGTCGTCTTCGTCCAGGTCGTCCTCGAAGATGTCGTCCTCGTCCAGGTCCGTTTCGATTACCGGAGGAGGGGCTTTCTTTTCGGGAGCGGGACGCTTTTGCGTCGAGAGGCCCGCGAGTTCGATATCGGACTCGATGGCGAGTGTTTCGAGTTCCGGTGCGGGTGCCTTGGTGGTACCCGTGTCAGGTGCGGCGGCAGCCTTCTTGCGCGTCCTGGGCGAGGAGGCCTTTGGGGCGGGGCTGGTCTTGGCCGTCTTGCGCTGGTTGCGGGAGGAACCGGCCTGGCGCGCGGCCGTCCTGGTCTTTGTCTTGGAAGCGGCGCGGGGGGTTGATTTCCGCGCGGACTTCTTCCTCGTGGTTCCGCCCCGCTTGGTCGCTGTTCGAGAACGGGTCCTGGTGGTGGCGGACTTTTTCCTCTTCGCAGTGGTCGATCGTGTGGAAGTCTTTTTGCTGCTGGATCTTGCGGACGCGGTACGCTTCTTGCCCGATGTCTTGCGCGAGCGGGAGCTGGTCTTTCGGGTGGCTGGTTTTCGGGTGGTCGGTTTTTTCTGACTCGCCATTCCTGGTCCTCGCTGGTGCATCAAACGAGCAGACGCTCTGTGCGGGCGACCCGGCTGTCACCCTGAACGTAGCTGCCGCCCGGGCCCGGCCGCGCCCGTTTCCGCCGCGGCGCGGGTCGCCGTGTTCGGTTGGGATTATGCCGTGACGGCGGGGCGGGTACAATAGTTGTCAACGCCGGATGTTTTTTCTTGCGCGACGGCGTGTTCGTTATCGTCGGTAGCATACAAGTGGATGCCGGGGATCGTGTGGCGGCGGCCACGGTGGTCTGAGCGAGGCCCGGTTGGGAGCGATCACGGAATGTCAAAACTGCTGCTCATCGGCGTCGGTGGGGGGATCGGGGCCGTGTTGCGCTACGTGCTGGCGGACGGAGCCCACCGGATCATGTCGGCGAATTCCCTCCCGCCGCTTCCCGCGGGAACACTGCTGGTCAACGTGATCGGCTCGCTGTTGCTCGGGTTCCTGGCATTTGCGCTGCCTGCCGTCTCGTCGCTGTCGCCGGCGGCCCGCATGGCGATCCTCGTTGGCGGTCTGGGCGCATTTACCACTTTCTCCACCTACGCCTTCGAAACGGTTCAGCTTCTCAACGATGGCCAGTGGGGGCTTGCGACGGGCAACTTTCTGCTCAACAACGGCTTGTCGTTGGCGGCCGCGTGGGGCGGCTATCGCGTCGCTGAGCGGTTCTACGGGGTGATCGCATGAAGATTCCCAAAGATGGCTACCTCCTGCGCGTTTTTATCGGCGAGTCCGATCGCTGGCACGGCAGACCGCTCTACGAGGCCATCGTGCTCAAGGCGCGCGAGCTGCACCTCGCCGGTGCGACGGTGCTGCGCGGGCCGATGGGGTTCGGCGCCAAGAGCCGCATCCACACGGCGAAAATCCTGCGGCTCTCCGAGGATCTGCCGATCGTGATCGAAATCGTGGACAGCAAGGAGAAGATCGACTCCCTGCTTCCCCATATTGACGAGATGGTCAGCGATGGTCTGGTCACGCTCGAGAAGGTCCAGGTCATCCAGTATCGCGTCGGCGATGCCGATTGACCTCCCAGGTTGCGGGCGCGGCCGGGCCGGTGTGAACCGGGCCGCCGGGTATAATGAACGGCTTGAGTTGAAGGAGGATGCGCGTGCGCACGCCGACCGACATCATCGAAGATCGACGCGCTTCCGGCGGTACGGGCGCCGCGCGGAGCGCGGACAACCGTGTGGACAGGTCACTCGGGTCGGCCGTGGGCGCAATACGGTTGCGACAGGTGGGGCTGCTCTGGGTCGTCGCGCTTCTGGCGGCGTCCGGCTGCTCGCGTTCGGATAGCGCCGAAGCGCGCCGTGGGTCGCCGGCGGCGGATGCACTCGCGGGGGCTCCGGCCGCGTTTTCGGACTTTCTGACCTGGGCGGGCCAGAAGCTTCAGGAACAGCCGGCGGCGGTTCCGATTCCGGATGCCGCACCGATCACGCAGCGATGGCCCGTGCTGCATCTGGACGACGCCTCACGTTTGGCGGCTGCGCGCATCGAGAGTGCCTGGGTCGCAAAGGAAAGCGCTGTCCGGCCGTTGGCCGAGGTCGGCCCCTTTCGCAGCGACCGGCCCCAGCCTCCGACCTTCATTGTGCGACGGTCTCCCAAGGTCACACCCGACGGCCGCGATGCGCTGGGAATGGTCCTTACGGGCCTGGATCTGGATTGCCGGCAGGTTGGCAGCATCGAGCTGACGATGAAGGTGCCGTTCGGCCGGCACATCGAGATGAACTGGAAGAAAGTCGGCGTCATCCTGATCCCCGTCGAGTCACACGATCGGTCTTTCACCGTCCGCGTCATGACGGATGACTTCGCGGAATGGGATGGCCGACTCGATCACATCGGATTGACCACCGACGGCATGGGGCGGGGCGTCGTGGAGATACGTCGGATTCGTTTCCTGCCGCGCGAGGACTCGTTTCCGCACGCTGCCGGCGTCAAGCGCGTCCGGATCGGCCACGTGATTCGCACGGCCGTCTACGCCCACCAGCAGACCCGGATCACCTTCTCGGGTCTGCCGCTGCCGCCCCGTGCGCGTTTCAACGCCGACCTGGGCTGTGTGACCGGCGGCGACGGTGCGGCGGCGACGACCTTCGAAGTCACGGTGACCCACGCCGGCCAGACGACGAAGGTGCTGTCCACCAGCGTGGCGTCGGATGCGGGGTGGACGAACGTATCGGCCGCGCTCGACGAATGGGCCGGCAAATGCGTGGACCTGACGTTGAAGGCCGACGCGGCGGTGCCCGGCGCGGTCGCCCTGTGGGGCAACCCGGCGGTGTACCAGCCCGTGGAGAACCCCCCGATCCTGATCGTCTACCTGATCGACACGCTGGCCGCCGAGCACATGAGTCTCTACGGCTTTCGGCGTGACACGGCGCCGAACCTGGGCGCGCTGGCCGCCGAGGGCGTGTTCTTCGCCCAGGCGTTCTCGAACTCGTCGCGGACGGTCGAATCGATTCCCGACCTGATGCTTTCGCTGCACACCGAGCGCAACGGCGTCCATCACAACTCGACGCCGGCGCCGCAGAAGCTGGTGACGATCGCCGACGCGTTGCGGGCCGCGGGGTTGGCGACCGTCTCGTTCTGCACGAACGTCAACGCCGGCCCGCGCCAGGGGATGG
This sequence comes from uncultured Planctomycetales bacterium, assembly GCA_964428275.1. GTDB lineage: Bacteria > Planctomycetota > Phycisphaerae > UBA1845 > Fen-1342 > JALSRY01. Next base: position 5,883 of record CAYRXN010000276.1, read on the forward strand.
ACCAGGGGTTCGACACGTTCGTGGACAAGATCGGCTACTACTGGACGCATACGGACCGGACGGTTCCGATCGACGAAGTGCTCGCGTGGATGGACGCGCACGCCGACCGGCCGATGTTCCTGTACATCCACACGGCCGAGCCGCACGCCCCGTACACGCCGCCGGAGGGTTTCGCCGGCAGGTTCGATCCGCACTACACCGGCTCGATCGACGGCAGCTACGACCGCAGGCACGGCTTCCACACGATCAGACGACCGCGCGAGCGTCTGCGCGATTTGCAGCACGTCGTGGCGCTCTATGACGAGGAAATCCTCTACGCCGACCACCGCTTCAAGCTGTTTACCGATCGGCTGCGGGAGCGGGGGGAGTGGCCGCGCACGAGCATCTTCGTGACGGCCGACCACGGCGAGGAGTTCCTCCAGCACGGCATGTGGGAGCACGGGACCGATCTGCACAACGAGCAGACCCGCGTCCCGCTGATCGCCGCCGGTCCGCGTTTCCGGCGGGGCACGCAGGTCGACGTGCCGGTCCAGCTTGTCGATCTGATGCCGACGATTCTCGATATGTACGATCTGCCGGCGCCGTACGCGCTGGACGGGCAGAGCTTGTGGCCGCTGGTGAGCGAGGCGGGCGGCCCGCTCGCGACGGCGCAGGACGGCCTGCGTGCCCGCCGGCTCTACGGCTCGAACCACAACTACCAGATTTCGCACAAGCTGGTCGAGTACTTCGTGATCGAGGGGGGACGCTGGAAACTGCTCTACGGTTGGCGGACGCACCCGATCGGTCCCGACGGCCCGCAGTCGCACTTCATGTTGTTCGATCTGCACCAGGATCCGCGCGAACAGCGCAACGTGATCCACGAGCACACGGACGTCGCCCGCCGATTGGCCGAAGACCTGGTCCGCTGGCGCGTCGCCCAGCACGTCTACGACGCCGGGCGGAAAGGACCGACCACGATCGACACCAAGCAGATGCGCCAGTTGCAACAGCTCGGATACGTCGGCGGCGACGAGCCGGACGACGACGAGCCGAACGACTGACCGGCGGCGCCGCGGGCGACGGAACCCCAGGGTGCCAGGGTGTTGAGGGACGCCGGGGCGCGGGGATGAAGGGACACTGGGCCGGAGGGACACTGGGACGGAGGGACAAGGGGACCGAGGGGCCGGGGCAACGAAAGGCCGTTCGCTATTCCTGATTCGACGAGGCGGCGAAGGGTCATTGGCCACTTGCGATTCACGGGCCCGGCAGCGCGGCCTCCCGCCACGGGTTTGATATTGGGGCGTGCGCGCGCCAGGGCGCACAAACGCTGGGGAACCAGCTTCCGGCCGGCTCGCGGCGGGCGATTCCGGCCCGCTCGCCGGCGGCACCCGCCCGCAATTCACCCTTTGCCAGAGAGCACTTCGACGACCTGGCGGGCGACGATCAGTTCTTCGTTGGTCCGGAGCGTGTAGACCGCGACCGCGGCGTCCTCAGAAGAGATACGATCTTCGTCGCCGGCGGCGGCGTTGCGTTGTGGATCGAGCCGGACCCCGATACAACCCAGCCCCGCGCAGACCCTTTCGCGGACTTCGGCGCAGCGCCGGCCGATGCCGCCGGTGAACGTCAGCACGTCGAGCCCTCCCAGCGCGACGTAGTACGCGCCGATGTAGTGCCGGACGCTTTCGACGAACGTGTCACGCGCCAGCCGGGCGCGGGCGTCGCCGTCCTGCGCCGCCGCCAGGATTTCGCGCATGTCGTTGCTTCGTCCGCTGATTCCCAGCAGTCCGCCGCCGGAGGCCATCCGTTCGAGCAGCTCGTCGAAGCTCTTTCCGCTGCGCGCCCGCAGCAGGTAGAGCGCGTAGGTGTCGAAATCGCCGACGCGGTTGTTCTGCGGCAGCCCGGATTGCGGCGTCATGCCGAAGCTGTTGGCGACGCTGCGCCCGCTGGCGATGGCGCAGATCGAGCTGCTCCCGCCGAGGTGGCACGAGATCAGGCGCAGGTCGTCGCGTCCGAGCCGCGCGGCGATGCGCCCGGCCACGTAGCGGTGTGAGGCCCCGTGAAAGCCGTAGCGCCGCACGCCCCAGCGCTCGGTCCACTCGCAGGGGATCGCGTAGGTCGTGCGCGCCGCGGGGATGGTCTGATGGAATCCGGTTTCAAAGGCCGCCACCAGCGGAACCCGGGGCATTTGCCGGGCCAGGGCGCGCATCGCGGCCACATAATGCGGGTTGTGAGCCGGCGCGGCCTGGGCGAACTCCTCCATGACGCGGATGACTTCCGGCGTCACGCGGACCGCGTCGGGCAGACCGCCGCCGTGAACGGCCTTGAAGCCCGCGGCGTCGAACGTGAGCGCCGCTCCCGCCGGCGGCTCGGCCAGCGCTTTGAGGCACATTTCGACGGCGGCGCGCTGGTCGGGGACGGGCGCGCGCGTCGTGGTGGGGGCCGCGCTGCCCAGTCGAAACGTGACTTCCGATTGCGGCCGGCCCACGCCCTCGATCGCGCCTTCGGCCAGCGTTTGCTCGGCGGGCATCGCGAACAGTCGAAACTTGAAGGACGTGCTTCCGATGTTGACGACGAGGATGTTCATGGTTGTTTCATGGTACTGCTCGGCGGGGAAGTTCACAGCCCCACGGAGAGGATCGCCGGGCGGGTGTGGCCGCGCCCGCGGGCTCAGACGACGATCGGGCGTGGCTGGCGGGGGCGCTTGGGCCAGAAGACCAGCAGCAGCGCCGCGAGGACCAGCACGATCAGCAGCCCGAACTGGTCGCTCTGCCCGGCGGCCCTGCAGGCGCTCCAGCCCTTGGTCGAAACCAGCCAGATGGCCTCCCGGGCGGGCCCGAGCGCGACCAGCACCGCCAGGACGGCGGCTCCGCAGCCGACGAACGCGCGCACAAAATGCGGGATGCCGTCCCGGCGGCGGGCGATCAGCAAGAGGATCGAGCCGATCACGACCGGCGCGATGGCGGTGACGGGCGGGATCGACTCCTCCACGCGCGTCACGCCATTGACCGTCACCACGACGCGGCCCCTGCCGACCGATACGTGCGTGCCGTTGTCGTCCACTTCGATGGCGCGAGCGCCGATCAGGGCGATCGCCGAGAGGCCGGCCAGCAGCAGCAGCTTCGCCATGATCGACAACCCCGCGTTGGTGGCCCGGCCCACGAACGAGGGCTGGGCAGCCATGGCGTCGAGCCGTTGGGACTCTGGCTCCGGAGTCGCCGCCGGCGTCTGCGGCGGCTTGGTCGCGTACACGAACGGCTCGTCCGAAGTGTCGATCGGCGCGCCGGCCACCGCTTCGCCGCGGCGGGCGTGAGGATGCCCGCGAACCGCCGCGGGGGAAACGCCGGGCGCGTCCGGCGGGGTCTGCGTATCGTCGGTTTCGGGGAGGGCCACCGGACGGGCGGCGGCCAGCGTCTGCACGAGCACGAGCAGCGCAGCGCAGAGCACGCCCGCGACGATCGAGGAGATATGGGGACCGAACAGGGAGGCGATAAACAACCCCACCACGCCGTGCCAGAAGACCTTTCCGCCGTCGATGATCTGCCGCCGGCCGATCTCGATTCGCTCGGTCCAGTTGAGCAGCAGCAGCGAGGCGGTCAGCGGTATGATCGCCTGGGCCAGTCCGAGGTTCCCCGACTCGCTCGCCGCCGCGTAGGCCGGCAGCATGCACACGAACCCGGTGGCGGCGTAAGCCACGCGGTCCATGAAGCTCATCGCGGCCGGTACGTGGTGCGCGACGAAGCGATAACCCAGCAGCGTGCCGAGCGCGCCGCCGATCAGGTAGAGCAGCACGATGCCGAAGACTTCGCCGTCGGAGCGCGTCAGCGCCAGCCCGCCCGAAACGGCCAGCAGCACGAAAAACGCCATCGCGATCTGCGACCACGCCCGCGCCGGCGGGCGCGCGGAGGCGCCGGCGGCGCGCTTCCGGTCGATTTGCTCCAGCCGCGCGTTGATTTTCTCCAGCTTCCGGGCCTTCTTGGCCAGCTTCTGCTGCGCCTTGTGGATCTTCTTGGCGACCTTCTTGTCGACCTGCGGCGGCAGCGGCGGGAGATCGGCCAGCGCCTCGCGCGCATCGAGCACCGGCACCGGCGGTTTGCGGGGCGGGGTCGTCAACGTGCGGTCGGCGTCGAAGGCGTCCGCATCGGCCCGGGCACCCTGCGTGAGCACCGACGCGTCGAACGACGCCAGGCTCTCGTGGATCTCGGTCACCGAGACGAGCGCCTCGACCATCTCGTCCACGTCCTGGTAGCGATCGGCCGGGTCTTTGGCCAGCGCCCGGGCGATGACGCCGGCGAACGGCTCGGGGATGCCGGTGACGTCGGGCTGGTCGCGCAGGTGACGCATGAGGATTTCGCCCATGCTCGAGCCCGTGAACGGCAGCCGACCCGTGAGCATTTCGTAGAGCATCACGCCCAGGGCGTAGATGTCGATCGATTTCGTGTAGCTGCCGGTGCCGATCTCGGGCGCCATGTAGTGGACGGTCCCGACGCTGATGGTGTTTCCGCTGTGCGCGCTGACGGCGATGTGCTTGCTCAGCCCGTAGTCGCCGATTTTCACGTAGCCGTCGTCGTAGAAGATGTTTCCCGGCTTGAGGTCGCGGTGGGCGATGCCGCGGTCGTGCAGGTACCGCAGGCCGGCCGCGATGCCCTTGAGGAAGAACGCGGCCTTCTGTGGCCCCAGCCCCTGGGGCTCGGCGATCAGCAGGTCGCGCAGCGACGGGCCGCTGACGTACTCCATGATGACGAAAGGTTCGCCCTCGTCGTTGTGCCGCACGTCGTAGATCGTGATCAGGTGCGGGCTCTTGAGGTTCATCACGTGGGCGATGCCGCGCAGCTCGATCTCGGCGTTTTCGCGCAGATACTTGACGGCGATCTGCTTGCCGGAATCGGTCAGGGCGTAGTAGACCTCGCCGAAACCGCCCCGGCCGACGGCCCGCTGAATCGTCAGCCCGTCGATGGGTCGATCGCCATGTTTGAACGTGTAGGCCACGGTCCGTTCCTCCAAGAGCCTCTCATCGGGGCGGCGGCTCGCTTGCGACGGGCCGCCGGGCGGTGCCGGCGGTTACGCCCCGGCGCCGATGCGGTCGTCGTACTCCTTGACGGTCAGCCGCAGATCGCCGACCTCGCGCGTCTGGTCGAGCGGCAGCGGATGGGCCGGTCCGGTCGGCCGTCCGTCGCGGCCCGCCCGGCGAACGTGCAGATCGCCGTGGTGTTCGAACAACACGATCCGCGTGTCGCCTTCACGCGTTCGCAGGTGGCAGACCGCCTGTGGTCCGAGCAGACACGTATCCCGAAACAGCACCACGCTGCTGACATCCTGCGCCAACCGGCAGCGGCTGGAGAGGTTCAGCACGGCCGTCGCGCTTTTGGCGCTGGGTTTGTGAAACGTCATCCGGGCCGTCGCGCCCAGCGTGATCCGGTCGCCGTGACGCAGCAGCACGCGCGTCGCCGGCCGGTGGTTGACCCGCACCGGTCCGTGGGCGAGCAGGAAGTAGTCGTCCCCCTCGCGAAGGATGTCGGCATGGTGCGATTGAAGTTCCGCCGGCATGGGTACATCCAGCCTTTCGTGTCCGCCGGCCCGTCCGATGCGAATCAAGTCCTGCGTGACCAGCAGGCTGCTTCCCGTACCGTCCACGAGCAGCAGGAGCGGTCGGTCGAGGCGAGCAGCCGTGGCATGCGCGGCCCGGGTTTCTTCCAGCCCACCCCTATTATGGCCCGCCGGCGCGGCGGATGCCTTTCCAATTCCCCCGCTTTTGTGTAGCGATCCGCGCAGTACGCCCAGCGGGGAGGAGAGCAGCTCTCCGCGAAGTCGCGTGAGGGCGTCGAGCGAAGCCAGCGTGCGCTCGATCCACGGGGCCTGCGGACACGCCGCGCGCAGGCGGAGCAGGTCTTCCCGCATCCGATCGAACTCACCGCCCTCGAGGGCCGCCGCTGCCGAGCGGATCAGCGATCCCGCACGTTCGTACTCGCGCAGGGCGGCGGCGCGCTCCAGCAGCGGGGCGGCCGTCGCGAGCGCGGTTTCGAACCGCGCGAGGCGGCCGTCGGCGATCGCCCGGTCGAGCACCTCCCGGCAGGCGTGGGCCAGCGGGGGAAGCAACTGATCCGAGTGGCGCGTGCGCCCGTGACGCTCGACGGCCTCGTGCCAGAACCGGCACGCGGTCAGGGCATCGCCGGCGGAGAGCGCCTGGCGGGCCTGTTCGAGCAACTGTTCGCTGCGGCGGGCGCGCAGATCGAGCTCGTCTTCGAGCTGGTCGCGTTTTCGCCCCTGGTCGACGTGCCGCAGCCCGAGACGGCCGGTTTCGAGGTGCCCGGCCTCGATGTCGCGGCGGGCACGCGCGGCCCGCAGGTGCGCGTCGCGCCGGTCGCGGGCCTGGCCGTGGAGTCGTTGCTCGATGCGCGCCTCGAACTGGGCGGCTTCGGCGTCGAGCGGCCCGAGCTGCCGCGCGCGGCCGAGGTCCGCCAGCGCGCCCGGATCATCGCCGGCCTGGGCCGCGAGCCGGGCCCGGGCCAGCAGGGCGGCGGCGACGCGGGCGCGCAGTTTTTGCGCCCGCGCGTTGTTCTTGTCATCGAGTTGGCAGACCCGCTCGAAGGCCTCGTCGATACGCCCGTCGTCGAGGGCGTTTTCGGCGGCTTTGAGTCGGGCGTAAGTCCAGCGAGAGAACATCAACAATCCTCGACGTACGAGAAGCGGGTCGCCGTTCGAGACACCGTCGGCGAGACGTGCCCGCGGAGACGCTTGGACGCCCGCCGGTCTCAGATCATAACACGTTGACGCAGCGGATGTTGCGGATCGAGCGGGCTGCCGGGAGCGTTGGGATGGCCGCTGGACGCCCCGACGCTCGGTCGACCGCGAGTATCCGTCGAGGTATTCAACACGCGCAGGTGATTATTCGCAGAAACAGGGCACGAGCAAGTGGCGGGGAGATTGCTGGTTATCGGACCGGTTGCCGTATTCGGCGGATCAGACGATCGGGCGGCATCTCGGGGGGTTGCGGGGTTCGGTCGAGGCTGCTAGACTACTCGATCTGTACCTTTGGAGAAGGCGTATGTCGATTGACCGATCCCTGCGCATTCAGAGCTCGCTGGTGCGTCATCGCAACGTGCTGACGCGGGCCGAGCGGCTGACAATCTTGATGGAACGCGGACGCAAGCCCTCGGACGGGGCGCTCCACTTGCCGAAAGTGTCGCACCGCAAGATCAAAGCCGGCAAGAAAAAGAGCGCCAAGACCGAGACGACCGAGGCCCAGGAATCGTAGCGCCCCCGGTCCTTCCGCCAGCACCGCACCACGCGATGCCGCCGACGCGGTTGCGTGCGCTGCGACGGCGGCCCGGTGCGGTGATCCGCCGGTGCGCTACACCCATGGCGCGGTGTTGTCGCCGGCGGGCGGCGGCCGTCCGCGGTGGCGCCAACGCGCCCCCGTACTCCTTCTCACCATCTCCGCGCGACATCGAACATCGCTCCGGCGCGACATCGAACTTCGCTCCGGCGCCGGGAGTCGGTCCCGGGCGGCTGTTGCGCCTGATCGAGCCGGGCCGGCGCTGCACGCGGAGGAGCGCGGATGCGCAGACTTTTTTGCCCAGCCGACCGAACCGGGCGCCGCCGCAAACGTAGTCGCAGTGGTATTATCCGCCGGTGCTGGTGCGCGCTGAATTGACAGGCGATCCTACGTGTTTATATTTTCGCCGGTTACGCTCGCCGCGCGGCTGCGAGAGCATACGAATGTTGGCCATCATCCATACCCCTACTTTCCGCAACGGTGACACATGGAGCACGATCGTCTATCCCTCCAGGTCGAGACCGGACGGGCGACCACACGGCTGATCGCAACCCTGCTGGGCGGGGTGCTGGTACTCGCCTCATTCGTCGCTCGTTGGGTCTACGCGGACACGACCGCCCTCCACGGCGAACAGGTTACCAATTTCTACGCCGACCTGCTGGCGGCCATCGGCGCGCTGCTGCTGGCGATCCCGCTCTGGATTCATGCGTTCGAATGCATGCTGTCCGGACACATGCACATGGACGAGCTCGTCGCGCTGGCGATTCTCGCCGCGTTCGTGTCGGGGCAATACCAGACCGCGGGCGTCGTCGCGTTCTTTCTGCTGCTGAGCAATCTGATCGAATCTCGAACGGCACTCGGCGCGCGGGCGGCGATTCAGGGGCTGATGAAACTCACGCCGACCAAGGCCCGCCGCCTCCGCGAGGACGGCAGCGAAGAAGAGGTCGAAGCCCACAATCTCCATCCCGGCGACATCGTGGTCGTGCGTCCCGGCGACAACATTCCCGCCGACGGCGTCATCATCAAGGGCAACTCCACCATCAACGAGGCCAACATCACCGGCGAATCGCTCCCGGCCGAGAAGGGCGAGGGTGACGAGGTCTTCGGCGGGACGAGCAACGTCACCGGCGCGATCCAGATCCGCGTCACCAAGGCCGGTGCCGATACGACGCTCGGGCGCGTGCAGGACCTGATTCTCGACGCCGAACGGTCGAAGATTCCGCTCATGCGGCTGATCGACCAGTATGCCTCCTGGTATACGCCGATCACGCTGATGCTCGCCGGCGTGGTGTGGTTCTTCACGCACGACATGAACATCACGATCTCGCTGCTGGTGATCGCCTGTCCGTGCGAGCTGATTCTGGCGACGCCGACGGCGGTGGTCGCGGCGCTTTCCGCGGCGGCCCGCCTCGGCGTGTACATCAAGGAAGCGAGCAACATCGAGTGGGCCCGCAAGCTCACCGCGATCGTGCTCGACAAGACCGGCACGCTCACGACCGGCGAACTGGCCGTCACACGGCTGATGCCCGCCCCGGACGTCGATCCGGCCGAGCTCGTCACCGTGGCGGCTTCACTCGAAAAACTCAGCACCCACCCGGTCGCCCGGGCGATCCGCTCGGTCGCCGAGAAGGCCCGCATCCAGCTCCACGACGCGGGCGATTTCGAGGAAGTCTCCGGCATGGGCGTGCGCGGCACGGTGGACGGCAAACCCGTGCTCGTCGGCCGGCGCAGCTGGGTCACCGAGCTGGGCGCCGACCTGAGCAACCTTTCGGACGAGAAGTACCAGGAACCCGAGGGCCTCAGCACGCTGTACGTGGTTCACGGCGGCCGGTGCCTGGGTTGGATCGGCCTCGAAGACCGTACCCGTCCCGAAGCCCGCCAGGCGCTCGACGAACTGCGCCAGATGGGTATCCACGACCTCATCATGGTCACGGGCGACCGCTGGTCGGTCGCGCGGCGGGTCGCCAAGGAAATGGGTTGCTCCGACGTCCAGGCCGAGGTGCTGCCGCAGGACAAACTCGCGCTGGTCCACGCGCTCAAGGAACGCGGACACACGGTGGCGGTCGTCGGCGACGGTGTGAATGACGCCCCCGCGCTCGCCGCCGGCAACCTGGGGATCGCGATGGGGGCCGCCGGCAGCGACGTGGCCATGAACAGCGCCAGCGTCGCGCTGATGAGCAGCGACCTGCGCCGGCTGCCGTTCCTGGTGGGGCTGAGCCGGGCGACCACGCGGGTCATCTGGCAGAACCTGATCTTCGGCGTCTCCTATATCCTGCTGGGCGAGATCCTGGCGGTGTTCGGCTGGATCACGCCGATGATGGCCGCCATGCTGCACACGCTGGCCTCGGCCATCGTGGTCTTCAACAGCGCCCGCATCGTGCGGTTCGGCGAGCACATCGCGGCGCACGTGCCGCAGAAGCGCGGGGACCAGGCCCTTCCGGAAGAATCGGGCCACGTGGCCTTGCAGCCGGTGGGGTAGGGCCGGGACGGCATGACAGGCACTCGATTCCAATCTCCAGAGCGGAACCACGCTGCGGCGCCAAGCGCCGCGGCGGCCGTGTCGCGCGGGATGGTCGCGGACCGCTTCGGCCGGGTCTCAGCCGACCTCGCGGGTCTGGAACAGCGCGGTGCCGCCGGCGAGGACCGCCGCGATGTAGATGCCCGCGTAGGCGCATACGCGGCGCACGTGGGCCGCGGGTATGTCGAGCTGTTGCGTGATGGCGTCGCCCAGCCAGAAGAACTGGAAGTTGGGCAGCACGCGGTAGGCCAGTTTGGCGAGCTGGGTCTGCTGCTGCCCGTGTCCGCCGCCGAAGTAGTAATCCGACAGCAGCCCGAGCATGAAGACGCCGCTGCACAGCACGAGCGTGACCACCTGGCTGAAGCGCGTGGCGAAGGTGACGGCGAAGGCCGTAAGTACCAGGACCGCGAGAAAAACGAGCAGAATCGCAAAGTAGACGCCCATCGGGTTGATCGACTCTCGGTATCCGAAGTAGGTCGTCGGCGACTGCGGGTTCCACTCCTTGTCGAAAAACAGGGTGACGACCAGCGCGACGGTCGCCAGCGGAACGATCCAGGCGGTGAGCGTGGTCGAGAAGTTCCAGCCGTAGACGTAGTTGCAGAACCCCGCCGCGATCAGGCTGATGACCAGGGCGGCCGAGCCGAGCATGAGCACCGGCTGGTCGTACTTGTCGGACGCCCGCTCCATGACGCCGTGGCGGACCGCCATCACGAACACGATCGAGAGGAAGTAGTAGGCGACGAACATCGCGGCGGCGACGCCGAGGTACTTGCCGACGAAGAACGTCGGCCGGCTGACCGGCTTGGAGACGACGGTCAGCACCGTGTGGCTTTCGATTTCGCGCGTGACGACGTTGGTGGCGCTGAAGACGCTGGTGAGCAGGCCGAACAGCAGCAGCGTGGCGAGGCAGTTGTCGATCAGCATCTTCGTATCGCCGCCGGCTTCGAGCGTGAACGCCGACAGCGTCGGGCCGAAGACGGCGATCCAGACCGCCGCCGACCACATGAGGATGCCGAAGATCGGCTGGCGGATCGTTTCAAAGAAGGTATTGCGCGAGATCGAAAAGAGTTTGCTGCCCATGGGTGTTGTCCGTTGCATTCCGGTCGCGGGCCCGCGTGGCGCCGCGGCAGGGGGGATTATGCGCGGCCCGCTCGCGCCGCACAACGACAGGTACGCCGGTTTCCGGCCGCGGTTCGCGGATTCGGAAGCGATTGTTCAACCGACACGTGAGGTAAGTCGTGACTGAAACAGCACATACTCGAAGCCGGCGGGCCAGCCTCGCGGGGCTGGTCGTCCAGGTGATCGCGACGGCGGGCGTGTTGGCGCTCAGCGGGGCGACGGCCTCGACGGCGCTGGGCATGTTGGCGCTGTACCTGGCCGGCGGAATCCCGATCTGGTTCGTCGCGCTGCTCGTCTTTCGCCAGCACGAACTCGCCGCCCTGGAACGCATGGACCTCGAAGAGCTCCGGCGTGAGAAGGCCACGCTGGGCGGTGAGGCGATCTTCGAGTCCGAGGGTGGCGTCGGTCTGCTCGTGGCCCAGGCCCGTCTCGACTGGATGCGCAAGTGGCTCGTGCCGGGTTTCGGGCTGGCAAGCGCCCTCTACCTGATCGGGGCGGGCATCGCCGCCTGGCTGCTGCTCAGCAAACGCGGCCTGCACGACTGGGCGCCGCTCGGCAGACAGCCGATCGGCCTGGTCCTGTCTTCGCTGGTGCTGCTCGTGCTGTTCTTCTACGGGCGCTACGCCAGCGGGATGGCCCGCAAGTCGGAGTGGCAACTGCTGCGCGGCTGCGGCTCGTACATGCTGGGCGCGGCCCTGGCCACGCTGGCGGTGGTCGTGGCCTTGGCGGCCAGCGTGTATTCCAAGGGCAAGATCGCCTCGTGGGAGCACACCGTCGCGTTTGCGATTCCGGTGTTCATGGCGCTGCTGGGCGTCGAGACGCTCATCAACTTCCTGCTCGACCTCTACCGGCCGCGCAGCCCCGGCGTCGAGCCGCGGGCGTGCTTCGACAGTCGGCTGCTGGGGTTGCTCTCGGAGCCCGGCGGCATCGCCCACAGCCTGGCCGAGGCGATCAACTACCAGTTCGGCTTCCAGGTCTCGCAGACGTGGTTCTATCAGCTCTTGCAGCGGGCGTTCATTCCGCTGGTGCTGGTGGGGGCGCTGGCCATCTGGGCGATGAGCTGCTTCGTCGTCGTGCAGCCCTACGAGCGCGCGATCATCGAACGGTTCGGCCGGCAGATCGACCCCGCGCACCCGCTCGAGCCCGGCCTGCACTTCAAGTGGCCGGCCCCGATCGAAATCGCCCGGCTCTACAACACCGACCAGCTCTACGAGGTCTACATCGGCTATCGCGATTTCGACCAGCCGTCGCGCAAGAAGGACAAGAAGACCAACGTCGAGCTGTGGACCGACCAGCAGCACGCCGGTCGCGACCATTTCGATTTCGTGATCTCACCCACGCCGTTGCCCGAGGACAGCGAGGGCGGCAAGCTCGATGGCCAGCGCACCGCCGAGCACCTGGCGCGGCTGGTGGTCGTCGTGCAGTACAAGCTCGACCCGCGGCACCTGGCCGACTTCACCCGGAACATGCGCGACGCGCACCGGGCGCTGCGTGACATCGCCTGGAACGAGGTGGTGCAGTTCGTCGCGGCGCACGACATCGACCAGCTGCTCGGCATCGCGCGGGACAAGGCGGACCACTCCCTGAAGGAACACATCGCCGCGCGGGTCCGCGACAGCGGCCTGGGGCTCGACGTGAAGTACGTCGGGTTGCTCCAGGTGCATCCGACCCGCGAAGTCGCGACGGCCTTCCGCGAAGTGGTCACCGCCCAGCAGGAGAAGATCGCCCAGATTCGCACGGCCCGCGTGACCGAGAACGAGACGCTTTCGCGAGTGGCCGGAGACAAGCAGCGGGCCCTGGCGCTCTCCTACGCGATCCAGCAGGTACACAAGAACGAGCTCCGCCGCAACGCGCTCGACCGCAAGGCCCGCGCGCAGGGGTTGGAGATCCAGCCCCCCGAGGAGATCTGGCAGACGCTCGCCGATCCGATGCGCGTCCAGCTTCAGGCCGCGTGGGAGCTGGAGCTCACCCGGCAGCGGCACGACCGGATCCAGCAGGACTTCGATCTCGGCCTCGGCGGCAGCCTGGTCGAGCTGAAACGCGCCGCGCAGGATGTCGAGCGGCAGCAGGAGGTCTTCGCTGCCGCCGACACGGCGTTCACGCAGGCGGCCAAGGCGCTGCGCGCCCGGCTGGTGGCGCGTTACGACGCCGCGACGGTGGATTTCTGGTTCGACCGGGTTCGGACGCGCGTGGCGCTCGGGTTCTGGAACGAACGTCTGGAAGAGGGGCTCAAGGGCATGGAGGGCAAGGCCGCCGTCACGCTGGCCGAGGCCCAGGCCGACCGCTGGGAGCTCGAAATGGGGGCGGCGGTGGAGGTGACGCTCTTGCAGAACGAACGCTACACCTACGCGGCCAACCCGAAG
>CAYRXN010000277.1:0-6619 GCA_964428275.1 uncultured Planctomycetales bacterium
TCGTCATCTTGGAAGACAGCAGCGCTTTGCCCATCCCGTTGCCGCCGTTGGCCGTGTCCCGCCGACCGCAGAGGTACTTGAACAGCCCGTTGCTGGTACCGTTCGTGTAGAAGTAGACCCAGTACCAGTTGATCGGGTAGCTGGTTCCCCAGAACTTCCACGTCTGGTACGGCGTGTCGGCGTCGTAGGGCGGGTCCGACGCTCCCGCCATCGGCACGGCGCAGGTCTTGTCCGACGGACAGCGGAAGAAATCGGGCGCTTGTGACGGCCGCTGATACCGTTCGCGATTGCCCTTGATCCGCAGGCGGTCGCTCCAGCTCATTTCCGGGTCGAGATACTTGTTCATCGGGCGCCGATCGGGCGGCCAGCAGTAGATGTCGCACTGGTTGACCGGGTTGTCGCCCTGTGTGTCGTCCCACTGTCCGCGCGTGGCATCGGGCACGTCGCCGCCCCAGATGAACTCCGTGTAGATGTAGTAGTTGGGCGGGTCGAACTCCTCGTCCACGTACCCCGGCGGGAACGTGAACACGACGTCTCCCTTGTCCATGACGTAGCTGTTCGCCGCCTGCGCAATCGACCGCAGGTTGGCCAGACACTTGGCGATTCGCGCCTGCTCCTTGGCGCGGCTCAGTGTGGGCAGCAGGATCGAAATGAGTAGCGCAATGATCGCTACGACCACCAGTAGTTCGATCAGCGTAAACGCCCGCGTCCGCTTGGTTCTTGGTGCCATGATCGTTCTCCTCAGACCGCCGCGCGGTCGAATGATACGCCCCACACGGGGGCACTCGGAAATAGATAAAAACCACACTTACATATTATAGATCACATTCCGGGATGGGAACCCCGGACAGGCAGCATTCCGTTATGGCACCTGGCACATATACGAACATTCCACAGCAACAGGTCCACGCAGCCCAGCAGCAGGACCGCCCCGAGCGTCTGGTGCGCGGTCGTGACCAGCACCTGCCACCCGGCGGGGCCTTCCCGGGCGCCTTCCAGCATGATCGCCACGACCGCCGCGATGCCCAGCAGCACCTGGAGCGCCCCGGCCGCGAGGACGATCTTCCCGAGCCGCTGCATGATCGGGTGTTCGTAGAGCGCCCAGGAGCGGGCCGCCAGCAGCGCCACCGCGGCCAGCACCACGCCAGCCAGCGTGATGTGGATCACGACCCCCTGCGCGAGATGGCGGACCAGCGCCCCCGCCACGAGCTGGATCAGCAGCAGCGCCACCGCGGCCCCCCCGAGCCGGCGATCGGTCCCCGCCGACCGGTGCGGCGCCGGCGGTTCGGCCCGCAGCCAGGGGGTCGAAAGAAACGTCGCGACGGCGACCAGCGTCGCCAGGAACACCTGTCCGAATACGCCGTGCACGACCGCCAGCACGGTACTGGGCGAGAGGTGCGCGGCGTCCTGGCTGAGCGTGAGCCGGCCCGTGACGCGCAACCCGCCCAGCAACCCCTGGGCCGCGACCATGACGACCGCGACCAGCGCGAGCCGGCGGAGCCAGCGCCGCGCGTCCACCCGCCAGACGTAGATGGCCAGCACGACGGTCGTCAGGCCGACCAGCGAACCCAGCAGGCGGTGCGCGTGTTCGAAGTACACGCCGCCGGGCATGTCCACGATCGGATAAAGGAACATGTTGTAGCCGAAGGAGTTGGGCCAGTCGGGCACGGCCAGTCCGGCTTCGTACCCGGTCACCATGCCGCCGACCGAGAGCAGCAGCACGGTCGCGGCCGCGGTCACGACCGCGAACCAGGCCGGCCAGTTGATGTCGGTCCCCGTCGCGCGTGCCCACCCGCGGCGACCCAACCACGCGCCCGCCGCTCCGCACGCCATCGCCACCAGGATCGACAGTGGCGCCCACAGCAGCGCGGCGCTACCCGCCGACCCGGTCTCCCTGCTCGACAGGATCCCGCCCAGCAGCAGCAGGTTGAGCAGCCCCGTCACGAGCCCGCAGTACATCCCGCCGCGCCAGCCGCGCCGCGTCAGTCGGCCCGCGAGGAAACCGCCCAGAACCATCAGCAGCGCGACGATTGCCAGCAGGATCGCGTTGGGCGGCGCCGGGCGCGGCAGGTGCAGCACGTACCCGCACGCCCACATCGCCACGGTGACCCCGAAGCCGATCGTGAGCACATCGCCGTTGAAAGGGACTTTGCCCGCGTATTCATTCTGCATCTTGCGCCTCGCCGGTGCTGCTGAATGTCGAAGAATCAGGATGCGGTTGGCGCATCCCGTCGGCCCGAACGAGCGGGCATTATCGCGCAACGGCGTGACGGGGGAAAGTCAGCCGCATCGCGGCAGGCGGGGGAAAGGCATGGGGTCGAGGCTCATGGCAACGCCCACTCTCTGGCGGCCAGCCGTCCCGGGCCGGCCTTCAGGTCGAAGCGCGCAAGAAGCTGGAAAGGCAAGAGGGATGGCGCGGGCGGCCGGCCCGCGACCGGGCTGTCTGCGGCGCCGGCTCGCAACCGGGGAAACCCGCGCGACGCGCCTCAGCGTTTCCAGATGCCGGGACTGGCCACGTTGCCCTGCTCGGCGGACATCCCCAGGTCGGTACCCTGGATAATGACCGAGAAATCGTCCTCGGCCAGTTGCGTCGAGAAGTCCGCGTGCACGGCCCGACGGATCAGGAATACGCCGTCTTCCGTCACGTGGGCGAAGGTCCAGATCATGCCGGTGGTCTCGTCGCGCACGCCGGACCCCACGCCGCCGGTACCCAGGTTCAGCAGTCCGTCGGGCAGCGTATCGACGAGCGTGTAGTTGCCGCGCAGCTCGGCGGAAGTCCAGACGGTCATGCTGGCCCCCTGCGAGACATAGAGCACGTATTGCGTCCCGTCGTAGAAGATGTCCGGGTCGGTCGCGGTCTTGAAACTCGTGCTCGTGTCGAGCTCCACATCGGCGCGGGTGCCTTCATCGAGCGTGAAGTGGATGCCGTCGCGCGCGTCGGTTTCGGTCGCGGAGTAGACGTGGATCGTGCAGGTGGTCTCTCCCCCGGTACACGTTCCGATCCCGCCGGTCAGCGAGCCGGCGATGCAGAACAGAACAATCCGGCCTTCGTCATCGAGCGTGGGACTGGGATCGACAAACCCGGCCGGCAGTTCCTCGGCTTCCAGATCGACGGCGATGGGTTCGCTGACTTCGCCGGTGGTCTTGTCGATCAGAACGACCTCGTTGGGACTGTAGATGTAGATCGTGTCGCCGCGTTCGACGAGGTCCGGGACCGAGGCCTGGTAGGGCTGCCAGTCGTCCGGGACGGTCCAGTGAACGCCGTCATCGCTGGAGGCGATGTAGACATGGTGGTTGTCGGGCATATCGCACGTATCGTTGCCACCGTCGCAGCCGTGGAACGCCATCAGGTACGCGCCGGTCAGTGCGCTCGCATCGAACGTGAACGCGGTCCGGATCTCGGTTTCGCCGGGGGGATCGTCATTGGGTGGGCTGTCGTCGTCGGGTTTGTCGCCATCCGGCTGATCGCCGTCGTCAGGTTGGCTGCCACCGGCATCGTCGCCCTGGTCCTGGGTCTCGTTATCGGAAGACGCGTCGTCACCGGAGGCGGGGTCCTCGTCCCCGGCGTCCGGCGTATCGCCGGCCTGGTCGCCAGCGCCGTCGTCCACGCCGCCCGCCGGCGGTTGGACTGCCGGCGGATTCCCGGCCGGTGGCGCACCACCCTGCGGACATCCCGCCACAATGATCATCAGTGCCACAGCCCAGGCGGCCAGCAAGGCGCCGCAACGCCACCGGTTGGAAAGAACGCGCATTGGAAACCTCACACGGATACAAGGACAGCGCAGCGATACGCAGCCCTTGTTATCGGTGCGGCCAGCAGGCGTGCTTGAAGCGGAAACCGCGGTGGCGCTGCCGGACTACGGCACGGTGGCGGGCCGGGTCTGCGGCCTCGCCTCGTCGCTGTCCATCGCCTCGCGCTGCTCGACCACGACCGCACCGTCCGGCGGCGGGTCGCTGATGCGCGGGTCGAAGCGGGCCACGACGACCGTCTTGCCCGAAAACCGCCTGACGACGCGCAGGCGGGCGCCGGGGCGGTCGGCGGTGACCACGCGCACCCGCATGCCGACGTACGCCCCCGGCAGGTCGAGCGTCGCCATTTGCCGCTCGAGGTCCACAAGGCGAACCGTGCCGCGGGCCGGCGGACGCGCGGTGATCCGGGCGATGCGGCGCAGCGCCTGCTCGATGGCGCGCCGCTGGAACCCGGTGGCCTCCGGCAGCGCCGCCTGCAACGTCGCGCGCCCGGCCGGCGAGCCGAGCTCGGCCAGACCGAGCGCGGCGGGGAGGGCCAGGCGGGCGTCCGGCCTGCCGATCAGTTCGAGCAGCACGCCTTCCGACGTCTCCAGCCGCACGTGGGGGAGGGTCTTCAGCGCCGCGGCGCGATCGCGCGCATCGGCCTCGTCGATGAACGCGAGCCAGTCTTTCGCGGAGATCGAGACGCCGTCTCCCAGATACGCCGGATCGTGGCGGTAGTAGATTTCGAGCGTGAGCACGCAGATCGCCGTGGTGTACACGCGGCTGCCGTGACGTCCCCACTTGCCCCAGCGCGGTCCGAACGGCGGCCAGCTGCCGTAGCTGTGCGGCTTGGCGCCTGAACGGCTCTTGCGGCGGTCCTGCAAAGGCAAGATGGCGTCGCGGAGGTGTCCGTTCCAGCGCTCCCACACCTTGCCGCCGGTCTGGAACAGGGCCACGGTGCCGTAGTACCAGTAGTAATAGCTGTGCAGTTGCGTCGGGTCGCCGCCGCGCAGGAGGCCGGCCGAGGGTGGCTGTTCCAGCAGCAACGCCACCTGCCGGCGTGCGAGCGGACTGTCGGGCCGCCAGTCGAGCAGCGTTTCGCACGTCAGGCCGGCCGCGACCATCGCCGGCCCGTAACGGTAGACGGCGGCGTGGGTCTTCTTGTCGAACGAAAACCCCGTGCCCGAATCGGCATAGCGCACGCGGCCGTCGGGACGGGCCGCCCGCTGAAAATGCAGCGCCGCCTTGACCAGCGGCCGGGCCGGCACCTGGACGCCCGCCGCCCGACACGCGAGCAGGGCCTGCACCATCCACGCCGTGATCGAGGTGTCGTCGCGGCCGCTGTCGTTTTGCCGGCCATAGTCCCAGCCGCCGAGCTGTTGCTGGCTCAGCACGAGCCGCGTCACGGCGCGTTGCAGCGCGGGACGCACCGTCCGGCTGCCCGTCAGGGCGGCGTACTCGGCCAGCGCGAACGTGGCGATGGCGTCGTTATAGCCGGACCGTGCGTCGGGAACACCAAACCCCCCGTCACGTTGTTGCATCCCGAGCAGGGCCGCCACCGCCCGGCGCACGTTGTCTCGATATGGCCCCGAGGCATCGGTGTACCCCGCCCCGAGAAACGCGAGCGTGCACAGTCCGGTCAGACCCGGCCGAAGATCGTCGCCGGTGGAATACACGGCGGCCCCGGGGCAACGATCGTCCGGCGGACAATGCCGCGCGAACCTGACGCGGCTCCACGTGCCGTCGCGATCCTGGTGCCGGGCCAGCCAGGCCAGCCCGATCTCGACCGCGTCCTCGGTTCGACGGTTGCCGCCAAACCGCGCGACTTTGGCGCGCCGCGTCTCGCGACTGCGATCGAGTGCCGCGGGCTGCGACGTCCCCGACGGGGGAGACTCGGTGGGGGGAGGTTCCTGCCCGCAGGCGGCCGCCGCGAGCAGGGCCGCGAACAGGCCGACGCAAACCCCCTGGCGCCCCGTGCGGCGCCACCCCGCCGGCGAAGTCCCATCGAACGCGGGCTCGAGCCACCGATCGCGGCGCGGTCCCGGCCCCCCCCACCGACCTTCCATCCCCCCTGCCGTGCGCGGGGTTCGGGCTCTCCGCCGGAAGGTCGCGGACGGTGCTTCAGAACATCCGGGCGGGCCGATCATGGTACCCGATTGTACCGGCGCGCAGCACGGTTGGGGCGGCGGCCCGGTGTCCTGCCCAGGCGGGCGGGCCGGATGCGACCCTCCGGCCGATCCAGGGCACCGGACTCCGCCCGCCTGCCGCGAGGGGCGGAGTGCTCAGAGCGCAATGAGCTTGTCGGCTGCGTTCATCTGTTCGATGATCGCGTCCATGTTGCCCGGCTCGCTGACGGCGAGGCGCTCGCGCAGGCCGAAGCGATCGAGGCAGGTGCCGCAGGGGCAGATGTCCACGCCGGCTTCGAAGAGGTGCTGCATCTCGCCGAGCACCGGCGAACCCTCGGCCACGAGTTTCACGCCGCTGTTGAACAGGACGACCGCGTGCAACCCGCGAATCGTGCGGCATTTCTGCAAGAACGTGCGCAGAATTCGCGCACCCAGCTCGGCGTCGCCGTGACCCATGCCGTCGTGGCCGAGTACCAGTACCGTTTTCATGTGTTTTCGACTCCGTATTGCGCTCGGGGGCTCTCGGGGCTTCGCGCCGGGCGTCGCGGCGCCCGCGGTCGGGCGATCACGCGAACGCCCCGGCCGACGGACACAGACGCGCCAGCACGCAATCGTCGCAGCGCGGCTTGCGGGCCGTGCAGACCTGCCGCCCGTGCAAGATCAGCGCGTGGGCCAGCCAGGTCCACGACTCGGGCGGGAACAGCGCCACCAGGTCCTGCTCGATCCGGACGGCGTCCTTGTCGTCGCGGGCGCTGGCGAGC
>CAYRXN010000278.1:0-2772 GCA_964428275.1 uncultured Planctomycetales bacterium
GGGGTCTCGTAGCAGGAACTGCCCATGCAGCCGACGTCTTTCCAGCCCAGATCGTCGATGTAGATCAGGACGATGTTCGGTGGGCGCTCCGTCCGGCCGGTCCCGGGCGCACGCCGGGTCGTCCTGCATCCCCCCAGTACAAACGCCGCCGCCCCCGCTCCGGCCAGCCGAAGAAAACCACGACGACCGATAGACGGACCGCCGGCCGAATGGCCAGGACTCATGGCATCCTCCTCGTACGTGACGTGGTTGCCATCGTAGGATTCGCCGATCCCGGCCGCAAGCAGTGCGCCGCAATCCGGCGCAACCGGCGGAAAGCCTCCCGAGGCGGACCTGCCGCGCGCCCGAAGGTCGTTACTCACACACGTGTTCGAGCCGCCGCCCCAACAACCTCGAGCATTCCGCCACCGACTTTGGCCTGACCGCCCGGAAATCCGCGTGGTGGCTGTTCTGATAATCGACGACCACCCAGTCCCCGTTGCGATCGCAGACAACCACATGGACGGCCAGGGCGCGCTGTCGTGGCGGGCTGATCAGGTATTCTGCGAACAGCACGTAATCGGCATCCGGCTTGTTTTCCCGCACAAACCGCCGGCACGCCCGGGCCAGGTCCCACAAGCGTTTCTGTTCGTTCGATGTCGGCCTTATCGCAAACGTCGGCGAAACGTCCGCCGCCAGCGCACCTGCGAAACCGGCCGCGCTTGCGGCCTTCACAATCCCGGCCACCGAACCCGGATCAGGCGTGCCGTTGACCTGCGCCGGATAGACAAGCAGGCGAACCCGGCCGCGGTGCTGGCAGAATCCGCGAGCCCGGCGTCTGATCGCCGCGCGTTCCTCGGCCGACGGCGTTCCCGACTTGGACGCCCACAAGCGGGCCATACGACCATCCACCACCGGCTCGTCATCCGGCCGGGGAACATCGAGCGCAGCCTTCACCCGCTCCGTGACCAGCAGGCAACACGACATCGGCGCCCGCGGGCGCAAACGCTTGAACGTCGCATTCTCCGGACTCTGGCGGTCCGACCACACTACCTCCCCACGCCGGGTGACGATCGTGGTACGGACTTCCGTGACCCCGGTCGTCGGCGAGCCCAGGATTTCGGCCAGCAATACGTACTCGGTTTCGAAATGCTGCTGCCGAACCCATCGTCCGAACAACGCTGGCATCTGCTCGGGTCCGGCGCCTTCCGGCGGCGTGAACGCGACATCGGTAGTGCGAACATCACGCATGTACGCGATCTTCTCGAGCGTAAGCCCCAGGGCATCGGCCACATCCCTGTTGGGACCATCCGCCATCAACACGGGGACGATGGTCAACGCTGCTCCCGTGCCTGACTTGCGCATCTGCGCCAAACGCGGCCGGCCCTCCACACTGACCGGCTCCTGTGCAGCGACGCAAGAACAACACACCAACCCAACCAGCGGAATCGCAACGCAGACGATACGACGATTCCCGACTCGGCACCTGCTACTCATGGCAATCACTCCCGGAAGCTGGCTCCCCATGTTTCGTAGGCATCCACTTACACAACATCCCGAAAAAAAAGAGACTCGATTCAGCGGCTGCGGCCGTCGAGCAACCACCCCCCCGCCTCAGCCAGCAGCCGACGCCGGGCGCGGTCGGAAAGCACCCCCAACTCGCGGCCGATGTTCGCCATCGTCCCCAAACCCAGAACCGCCCACGCAGTCAGCGCCGGCGGCGGTCCGTCAGCCCCCCCCGCCACCCGGCTGCGGTGGGCCGCGATCTGGCGCCGAATGAGACGGTGGTACCGCGTGTACATGTTCACGAGGGCCGCGCGGATGTCGGGATCGTCTGTCTCGCTCCAGCCCGCGAACACGATCCGGTAGTACCCGAACTCGCCGTGGTGTCGGGATTCGTACTCGAGCAGTCGTTCGGCGGCCGTGGAACCGCCGGGATCATCCGCCAGCAAGGCGGTCCAGATCGCCCGGGACTGCTCGAAGACGAACTCGATCGCGGCCACGAACATCTGCTTCTTGTCCGGCCAGATTCGGTAGAGGATGTTCTCGCGGACCTCGCACCGCCGGGCCAACTCGGCCGTCGTCGTCCGGCGGTAGCCCAACTCGGCGAAAGTCCTGGCCACGATCGGCAACAGCTCGCGGCGCTTCTCGTCGATCCGATTCGGTCGGGCCATGCCTGTCCTCCGGCGGGCGGGCGCCCACCCGCTGTTGTGTAGGTATCTACTTACATTATGGCGCGCAGGAAGGCCCCTGTCAAAGCGCTGTTCCCGGCCCGCTGATGGCGGAGCTCCCCTACTCGATGTGGGCGTCCTCGCGCCATTCCACACGCGGCGCGTCGCCCCAGAGACCGTCGAGGTCGTAGTAGCTGCGGTGTTCGGCATCGAAGAGGTGAACGATCACGTCCACGTAGTCGGCCAGCAACCACGACGCCGAAGGCGTGTCGGCCACATTGAGCGGCCGCCGCTTGACGGTGCGGGCGTGCCGGCGAATGCGGTCGAGCACGGCGTGCATCTGACGCTCCGACGTGCCCGTTCCGAGGACGAAATAGTCCGCGAGGCTGCTGATCCCGCGCAGATCGAGTACGACGACGTCCTCGGTCTTGTGCTCGGCGGCGATGCGGGCCACCTCGCGCGCGAAGGCCAGCGCCTCGGCGGCGGCCTGGTCAGAAGTTCCCTCTTGCGGCGGCTGCGTTTCGCTCATGCCTGGCATTCTATGCGACCTGGCGGCCATGGAAAACGCCGGCCGGGCGGAACCCGGCCGGCGTGGGAATACACTTCCTGGGCCGCAAGCGCG
>CAYRXN010000279.1:0-3149 GCA_964428275.1 uncultured Planctomycetales bacterium
CTGAGCCAACCTCCGAGAAGGGGCAACAGTACGGCGTGCATACCGCGGACTTGCAAGCCGGTTGCTTGCGATCGCAGCAGCGCGTACGGCCACCCCATCTGGCTTCGTCGCCGTCGTTCCATGGATTCGGCGTTCGCTTCCCAAAGACGAGGCCAAATGCTCTTGCGCTCCGACGCCTGCTCCGGCGCTGCACGCCAGGGAAACGCCGCCAACGACTGCTTGAGCCCGAAGTACGCAAAGGCATAACTCAGCAGTCCGGCGCCACAAACAGGCGCGATCCAGTGCCGACACCCCAGGCATCTGGCCAGCAAACCCAGCGAGAACACGATTCCGTAGGCGTGCCACGGTGCTCCGGTCATCACCAGCGCACGGACACACGTCAGCGTGTAGGCACCAAGAAACAGCAGTGGCACGAACGGAATGCGCGTTTGTGACGACCCGATGCCACACAGCGCCAAGAGCAACACGATCACAAGATCCTGCCACACCAGATGTACCGGCCCCAACGGCAGCGAATGCCGTACTGTCCAGGGCGTCGAGCGCAACCAGCTGTAATACTTGGGTCGAAACGCCGGATGAAATGCCACCACCCGGTAGACTCCGTACACGATTGCGCCCCAAGCAAGATAGACGGGGCGCGAAGAAGGCACTGCTGCTGCTTGGGACGAGCTCAGCGCGCGGCACAGAAACTCCGGTACCGCGAGCACCGTCCCCAACACCACGTATGTCACGATCGACCACACCGGCGGCAAGATCGGGGATTTCCAGCGCCGTGACATCAGCGTCCCTCGAAGTATCGATCTACGCTTGCAGCGGTATCTGGATGAATCATTTCACCGAGAACATCCTGTAACGGTCCGTCGCACCGCGTCTTTCGCCGAAGAGCCACAGGGGTATCGCAGGCCACCAGTTCACCATCGACCAACACCGCGATTCGGTGTGCGACCTGCTCGACAAGTTCCGGAACCGGCGTTGCCATCAGTACCGTCACGTCCGTGCGCGCCGCAAGCCGCTTGAGCAGGTGCTTCAACGCGAGGATCCCGGCGGGGTCCAACCCCCCTGCGAAGGGTTCGTCGAGAATCAGCACGGGCGCCTCGCTTACAAGCACCGAGCAAATCGCGATCTTCTTTCGCTGACCGTTCGAGTACGATCGGATCGGCATGTCGGCTTGATCGCTGAGATCGAAGAGATCGAACAAGCGTTCGACGTGGTCGAACAACCGCTCGTTGGGCACCTCGTAGATCTGTCCCACCGCTACCAAGAACTCACGGCCGGTCGCGCGGCGCGGCAGCCACGGATGATCCGGCAAGTATGCCACCGTGCGGCGAATGGCCAGTTCGTCCTCCGGCGTTTGCCGGCGTCGGCGCCCGCCGACCTCGACATGGCCCGACAGCGGCCACAGCATTCCGGCTGCGATCCTGAGCAGCGTGCTCTTGCCCATTCCGTTGGGGCCCATCAGCCCGACGAGTTCGCCCGGGCGAACGTGCAGGTTTACGTGTCGCAGCACGGGCCGTACCCCATAGTGGTGTGTAATATCGACGAGCCGGATCACGCAGCACCTCGCTTGAGAACAATGACCGCAGACGCCGTATATCGAGTCTTGCCCATGCCACTGCTGATGAAAACTATAATGTTGCGGTCAAATTGGAATGTTCCAGCAACGCCCGACGAACTGAACCGTGAAAAATGTCACACGATCCACTTCCGCTGGATGTTCCGCAGGCTCACGGCGAAGAGAACGACGCAGAAAAACGCCAGCATGCCGAAATCCAGCGTCCAGGGCAGGTGGCCCTGGCGGTGGATCGAGGCGTGCAGCACGTCGGCCCCGTAGGTCAGCGGCAGCGCGTACGACAGCGGACGAAGCCAGCCGGGCAAACGCTCGATCGGGAAGAACAGGCCGCACAAGAAGATCATCGGAAAGCGGAAGAAGTTCGAAAACGTCTGGGCTTCGAAGACCTCGCTGACCGACACGGCGATGAACAGCCCGAGAAACGTCGAGCTGACGGCGATGAGCACCACCGCCGGGACGAGCGCCGGCCAATTCACGGACGACAGGTCGGTCAGGAAAGCCGCCAGCAGGACCGGCACAAACGCATTGGCGACGCCAAAAAGAATGGCGCCGGTGGTCTTGGCCAGCATGAGCAGTTCCAGCGGGATCGGTGCGAGCAGCAGCCGCTCGAACGATCGGCCCTTCTTCTCGAACGTCACGGTGACGGCCAGCATGCTGGTCGTTCCGAACAGAACCGACACGGCCATCACGCCCGGCAACAAGGCCGGGACGCTGTCCACGCCCGAGCCGGATCGGATGAAGAACATCCCCGTCCAGGCCAGCGGAAAGATCAGCCCCCAACTGATGTTCGGCGGCTTGAGGTAGTAGGCCCGCATATCCTTGACCAGAATGGCCCAGAACGCGATCCACGCTTTCATGCGCCGCCCCCCGCTTTCTCGCGCTGCATGGTCCTCGCCTCGATGCCCGTGACGCGAACGAACACGTCCTCCAGCGACGGCTTGAGCTTCCGGGCCTCGGACACCTCGGCACCGCGGTCTTCCAGCCATCGCACCAGCGGACCGACGCGGATGGGTTCACGCGCTTCCACGCGGATACTCCCCCTGGCGACGGACTCGCAACGAAGCCCCGGAAAGCTGGCGGCGAGCGCCTCGCACAAGCCGGCGGCGGCGTCGGAGACGGCGAACTGCACCGCGTGCCATCCCCCCGTCTGCCGCATCAGGTCGTCCACGGCGTCGATCCGGACGATGCGGCCCCTGACGATGAACGCAATGCGACGGCACAACCGCTCGGCCTCCTCGATGTAGTGCGTGGTCAGGAAGATCGTCGTCCTGTCGGCGTTGAGATCGGCGATAAGTTGCCGGATGCTCCGGGCGCTGGCCACGTCGATACCGGTGGTGGGCTCGTCCAGGAAGAGAATGGGCGGCGCGTGGATGATCCCCGCCGCGATGGTGAGCTTGCGTTTCATGCCCTTGGAATATCCGGCGAACTTCCTGCCGGCCGCATCGGCCAGGCCGAGCCGGTCCAGCAATTCCTCCGCACGGCTCCGGCGTTCACGTTTGCTCATCCCATACAACGCCCCGCAAAAAACAAGATTCTCGAACACCGTCAATTCCGGATAGAGGTTGCTTTCATCAGGGAC
>CAYRXN010000280.1:0-3568 GCA_964428275.1 uncultured Planctomycetales bacterium
GTCGCGTCCTTTCCAGGCCTTGGGGTTCTTGGCCATCATCGCCAGCACGCGTGCCTCGTAGGCGTCGGGCTTGTTGGCGGGGTTGCGGTACTTGAGCGATACCTGTCGCAACTCCAGGTTCTTGTCCTTGGAGAAGGCAGAAGCGATCTGTCGGGCGGCGGCGGCCGGGGCGAAGTTCAGCGTGTTGTCGGTCAGCTTGAAATCGCCGGCCTTCTTGGCCGCGGCGATCGACTTGGCCAGATGCCCGCGCGTGTCCACGAGGAGATCGACCTGTTTGCGCGCCTCGTCGGTCTCGCGCAATTCGATCACGTAACCCAGAGTCGCCTTGGTCAGCTTCTGCGTGAGCATCCGCTGGCGACCGGCGAGGTTGATGACCACCGCGTCCCCTTTCTGGGCTTCGGTTACCCAGAACGTGACGCCGACGATGCCCGCCACCAGGACGGCGAATACGCCGAGAATCAGGCCCAGCCGGGCGTTCAGAGAGAGGCGTCGTTTCATGAGGTGTCTCCCGTGTTGCTTTCCGACGGTGCGCATACGGTTTCGCAGGGGCGTCCGGCCCGTCACGCCGCGGGCCGCGGTACGCCTGGATCAACAGTATTTATCGTCATCTCAGGGGAGGGCTTGACTATCGCCGAGGGGAAAGTGCCGGTTCCTGGGGCGGTTGCCTGATCCGTGGTCCGTTCGCGCCGGGCGCCCCGTGTGCGTCTGGCTGGATGGGGCGCGTGTCAGCAGGGTGTCAACAAAAAAAATCCGCCACCGGCGGCGAAAAAACTTAGCGGTTCCGCACAGGTCCACGCCCCAGCGACGACACGGGGTTAGGACGAGCACTTGTTGCGCAAGTCCTTTTTCACAGCCTGTCAACAAGTCGGAATCGGGCCTGGCGGTTTGCATTCGAGGTTTTTATGGGCAAGACTTAGGATGCGACGTTGAGGTCGCGAAGGCTCGGCACCACGGCCGATCCTTGGCAGCTCCGGCAGGGGGCCGGTCACCTCAAAGAGCGTCGGTCGGTCGGCGGCAACGCACGGCGCGGCGCGAGGCGAATTCATAAGCCCGAGGTGGTTGGCGCTCGAATGTCAGGGAACGGACCGGTGCGAAAACCCTAAGAGGGTTGCCTCGTCCCCGGCCCGAGGGCTCGCCCGCGGGCGCGGAAGAGGTAGGCGAGGGCCGATTGATACTCTGGGGTGCCGGCTGGCGCGGTCTGCCTCCGCGGATAGACCGCCCGGCGAAGCACGAGAGAGGAGAGCGGCGGAAGCTGCTCAAGGCCGTCGCTGAAAGGCCCTGGAAGGGAAGAAACCCAGGGGAGCATCCGGCGAGTCCGCGTGCTAAACACACGCGGGGGCGCAAGGGACTTCCGGAAGGGTCAAAGCCCAGGAGCCGCGGCCTGTCACGCGGGGTCGCCGCTACGGCGGTGGCGCAAGTGGCAGGAGAAACGGCAGGTGGGTTCACGTCGGCGGTAACGTCTGCGTACCTTTCGGAAGGGGAACGCTTCGAAGGGGTAACCCCAGGAGCGCTGCCGGCACGAAACAAGGCCGGCACGGGCTCGGAAGGAGAAAGCCGTCGAGAGGGTAGCCAAACCCTGAGGGCGGAACATAGCGGGGCGTGGAACCCCCGCGAGCAGTGGACTTCCGGGTCTTGATGTGCT
Organism: uncultured Planctomycetales bacterium; assembly: GCA_964428275.1. Classification (GTDB taxonomy): domain Bacteria; phylum Planctomycetota; class Phycisphaerae; order UBA1845; family Fen-1342; genus JALSRY01. The sequence goes on from CAYRXN010000280.1 coordinate 1,643, forward strand.
GAAGGGGAGCAAAGTCCATGAGAGGGGCCGGGTGCCGTGTGCGGCCGGCTAGAGTCTGTCGGGCAAAACTCTACAGGGAGGTGAACTCGGAGAGAGGGTTCCGACGGCCGGTTTGACTATCGGTCTTCGAGGTTCGGCAAGGGAAAACCGCAAGGCCGAGGCAACGGCCAACGGCGAAGCGGGAGTGTCTAACCAATACGGACGATACTTTGCCGGATCGAGCACTCTGAGCGAGACGCCAACCCCACAAGAGGACGATTCGCCGGCGGAAACGCGGGCGCTTCGAGCGGCAGATTCGAATACTCTGAAGGACACCACGAGCACCTTCGCTTCACCTCGCGTCGCCTTTTTTCATGCGCCGATCCAGCCCTGTCTGCCGCGAGGGTCGGGAACCTTCACACGCACCGCACAAGTTCCTCACAACGCAACCACGGGGATGCTCGCCGACGACTCGGCTGCTGATCCCACGGTCTGGTTGCTCCTCAGTCCCTTTGCCCCTCGCCCCCTCGGTCCACCTGGCTGCGGCCCGGGGCCGCGCCGAGTTTTCCTTGCAGCCTTCGGGCGCACCCGGCTCGGCCGTGCGCGCCGAGCGCATTTTCTGCCTGTTTGCATCCGACCGGCAAACGCCATCGTTTCACCGCCCGGCAGTCGCCGATAAGCGCTGGAGGCCGCCAATCGTCCCGGTTGTCCGTTTGCAATGGGCTTTTCGGAGTGTCGTCCCGTGGAACAAGGAAAATCCGCCTGTCCGCGACTGGTTGAGCGAGACGAGTGGTTTGCATTCCTGGCCCAAGACACCGACCCCGAGCCGGATCCCCACCAGCGTCGCCGGTTCTGCCGCTACCCGGTCACCTGCGGCAGCGCGACATTGACGCTGGCAGCAGACGAAAACGCCGCCGTCGTTCCAGGGAGGCTCGTAAACATCTCGGCCGGCGGCGTCATGGTCCAGGTCCGCAAGTGGCTCCAGGTCGGCACACCGGTCTGGATCGACATCGAGCTCGACACCATCAGGGGCGCGCTCCTCGGCCGAATCGTGCATACCACGCAATGTCTGGGCGGCTACAAGCTCGGCATCCAGCTCGTGTTCCCCGAGAGAACCCCATGACACGCGGGCAACACCTGCCGACGCCGCCGGCTCCCACCACAATGAGCGCAGCAAGAGGGTGAGGAACGAACCGGCCGGCCGAAACTCGGCAACGACCGGCACCGTCCCTCACCCTTCAGCGACAGGAACACCCGGGGCGGGCGGAAATCATCCGCTGGGAGCTGTCGCCCGCCGGCGTGCTATTCCTTCCCGCCTTCCTTGTTCCTGCTCTCGGCCGGCTCGTTTTCCGACTCGGCCGGCTTGGGTTTCTTGAGCACCGGCGGCTCCCGGTAATTCACGACCGCCTTGGTCCGCAGGATCTGGCCGTCGAACGTGGCGCACGAGGCCTTGGACTGGAAGAAGTCGAGCTTGCGCACCACGCGGGCGGCCCGCCCGGCCATGCTGACGATCGCCTGGAGACCCGGATTGCTCTGGCCCTGCTGGGCCGCCATCATCCCGACGATCGGGACCATCGAGAGCATCTTGCTCAGATCGTCGCCCAGGCTGGTCAGGTCGGTGAACGAAATCGCCGTGACCGGACCCTCGGGCGGCACGCCTTCCTTGATGAACCGTTCGCTCTTGGAGACGTTGGGCTCTTTGCCGGCGGCGACGTCGAGCGCCGACTTGATGATCGCCGGGCTGGAGCCCAGAAACGCCCAGCCGTCCTTGACGCCCAGCGTGGGCTTGTTGATACCGAACATGACCAGCGACGGAATCGCGATCGCCTTGAACCCTTCGGTGCCTTCGATCTCGGCCGGCGTGATCGTGCCGTTCTGCTGGGCGAGCATCGGCTCGATGGCGCCGAGCAACTGGTTGATCGTGGCCTGGGCCTTGGCCTCGTCGCG
>CAYRXN010000281.1:0-7131 GCA_964428275.1 uncultured Planctomycetales bacterium
CAAACGGCGCGCCGAGCGCCACCTCGGCCGCGCCGTCGGCCGGGCGGTCATCACCGTGCCGGCCTACTTCGACGACGCCCAGCGGCAGGCCACCCGCGACGCCGCCCAGGCCGCCGGACTCGACGCCGTCCGCATCATCAACGAACCGACCGCCGCGGCGCTGGCCTACGGCATCGGCATTCGCCAGGCGCTCCAGCAGCAGTCCCCCTGCGCGCCGGAGTCTCGCGGCACGAGTCTGCTGCAGGTCGCGCCGTGCCCCACCAGCGGTGGCGACGCCGGCCGCGCCGATGCCGCCCCGACCCAGACCGTCGCGGTCTACGATCTCGGCGGGGGCACCTTCGACATCTCCATCCTGCGGATCGAGTCCGGCGTGTTCCAGGTGCTCAGCACGGCGGGCGACACGCGCCTGGGCGGGGACGACTTCGACCGCGAGATCATCAAGCTGGTCCAGCACGAAGTCCGCGAGCAGTTCGGGCTTTCCATCGAATCGCCGACGACCAAGCAGGCGCTGCGCGGCCTGGCCGAAGCGGTGAAGATCCGCCTCAGCGAGCAGGACGCCGCCCGCATCGAGCTCGATCTCGGTCAGCAGCGGCTCTATCGCCGGCAGATCACGCGCGACGAGTTCGAGACGCTGTGCGAGCCTCTGATCGCCCGGACGGTCGCCTTGTGCCGCGGTGCCGCCTCCGACGCCGGACTGTCGCTCGACGAGATCGACCAGGTGATTCTCGTCGGCGGCTCGACGCGCATGCCCCTCGTCCGCCGGCGCGTCGGTGAGACGTTCGGGCGGACGCCGTACACCGCGCTCAACCCCGACGAGGTGGTGGCGATCGGGGCGGCGATGCAGGCGTCGGTGCTGGCCGGCAGCCCGCTGGACATGCTCCTGCTCGACGTGACCCCGCTGAGCCTGGGCATCGAGACGATGGGCGGGGCGGTCAGCAAGCTGATCCTGAAGAACACGACGATTCCCTGCCGGGCGACGGAGCAGTTCACGACGTTCGTGGACGGCCAGACCGCGATCAAGCTCAACGTGCTCCAGGGCGAGCGCGAGCTGGCCCGCGATTGCCGCAGCCTCGGCGCGTTCGAGCTGCGCGACATTCCGCCGATGCCCGCCGGCATGCCCAAGGTCGAGGTCGAGTTCCTGATCGACGCCAACGGCATCCTGAACGTCTCGGCGCGCGAGCTGCGCAGCGGCCGGCAGGCCGGCATCCAGATCGTGCCCAGCCACGGACTGACCCGCGAGGAGGTCGCCCGGATCGAACGCGAGAGCATCGCCCGGGCCCGCGAAGACATCGACGCGCACCGCCGCATCGACCTGGTCAACCAGGTCGAGTTCGACACGAACAAGGCCGAGCAGATGCTCGCCAAGGTCGGGCACCTGCTGGATTCCGGCGAGGCCGAGCGGATTCGCGCCGCCATCGCGGCGCTGCGCCGGCTCGCCGCCGACGGCCGCGACCTCGATCAGCTCCACCAGACGCTCGACGCCTTCGGCAAGAGCACGCTGCACCTGGCCGAGCTGGGAATCCGCGAAGCGCTCAAGGACGGCCAGGCCCAAGCGCCGGCGGGCGCGGGCCCGGAAGGCCGACCGGCCCCCTGAGGACGGAGCTTGTCCATGACTTCACGCAATCCCTACATCGAGGAACCGGACATCCGACCGCCCACCAGGCCCTACACGGTCAGCTTCGTGGACGAGCAGGGCCGGCGGCACGACGTCAGGGTCGAGCCCGACCGGATTCCCTACGGCGACCACGGCCTGCCCGGCAGCCTGCTCGATATCGCGCTCGGCCACGGCATCGAGATCGACCACGCCTGCGGCGGCGTCTGCGCATGCAGCACCTGCCACGTGGTCGTCAGGCAGGGGCTCGACTCGTGCAACCCCGCGGGCGAGGCCGAAGAGGACATGCTCGACGCGGCCTATGGTGTCACGCACCAGTCGCGGCTGGCCTGCCGGTGCGTCCCCGACGGGACGCGGAACGTGGTCGTCGAGATACCGGGGTGGAACCGCAACCTGGCCCGCGAAGGCCACGGCAGCTGACCCGCCGGCGCCGGTCGTGCCGGTCTCCAGCCGGTGGACGGCATGATCGGTGGCAGGGCGGCGGAACCGCGTGGCCGCCGGAACCCAATGAATGAAGCGCCGCGGGCTTGAGCCTGCGCGGTGGCGCGCAGGCTCATTTCACCTTGTCACCTGCTCCGGTTCTCACGCCTTGCTCCGCTGCGGTCCGCCTGAGCAGGAAACGCCTGCGGCCGGGCTCGGCGCGTTGCTATAATGAAACCAGCGAGTCGTGTTCGGGCCAGCCCGCCCAGGAGCGAGTTTTCGTGTGCAGCCGCAAAGTGCAAGCCGTGGCGGCCGTGGTGTCGCTGTGGATCGGCGTGATCCCGGCGGGGGCCACCTGGTCGATCATCGTCGTGGACCGCGAAACAAACGAGATCGGGATCGCGTCGGCGACCTGCCTGACGGGGTTCAACCTCAAGAAGTATCTGCCGATCGTGCTGGTCGATGTGGGCGCCGCTGCGGCCCAGTCGATGGTGGACACCCAGGCGCTCAACCGCCGGCGGATTCGTGACGATCTGCTCGCCGGTCTGCCCCCCGTCGCAATCCTGGCCGACCTCGAGAGCCACGATTCCCGCCACCAGTCACGCCAGTACGGTATCGTCGATACGCGCGGCAGGGCGGCAACCTTCTCCGGCAGCGAGAACGGCGCATACGCCCACGGCCTCACCGGGCAGGTCGGCACGCTCGCCTACAGTATCCAGGGTAACGTCATCACCGGCCAGCCCGTGCTCGATCAGGCCGAGGCGGCGCTTCTGAACACACCCGGCGGCATCCCCGAGAAGCTCATGGCCGCGATGGAGGCTGCCCACGACATGGGCGGCGACGGACGTTGCTCCTGCGCGCCGGCCGATCCCACCGGTTGCGGCTCGCCGCCGCCGGGGTTCGAGAAGGCGGCGCACGTCGGCTTTCTGATCGTGACCCGTCGCGGCGACGTGGACGGCGAGTGCAGCCGGCAGCGGGGCTGTGCGAACGGCACGTACTACCTGGCGCTCAACGTCAAGAACCAGACCGCCGACGATCCCGATCCGGTCCTTCAGCTGCGCGCGCAGTTCGACGCGTGGCGGGCCGATCTCGTCGGCGTGGCCGATGCCGTCGAGTCGGTCGTGACCGTTGCGCCCACCCGTTTGCTCAATGACGGCACGTCCACCGCGACCATGCACATCGAGCTTCGCGACTGGCAGGGGCAACCGGCGGTCGGCATCGCCGGCGTAACCGTCAGCCACGATCCCGCCGGCAGCGCCGAAAGTACTACCATCGGCGAGATCACCAGCCTCGGCGGCGGCGTCTACGAAGTCGCGCTGACCGCCGGTACTCGCAGCGGCGTGGACCACCTCGCGGTGCGCGTAAGCGACGCGATCGGCGAACGCTTCCTGATTCCCGGCACGCGGCTCGTCGTGCAGGACCAGCGCGCCGACCTGAACCACGACGGCGTCGTGGACACCGCCGACCTGCTGATCCTGCTCGATCACTACATGACCGGCCCCGGCGGCGACGTGAACGGCGACGGACACACCAACCTGAGCGATCTGGCGATCCTGGTGGCATCGCTCTGAGCTTGCGAGCGATTGCGATTCCCGTGGGTGTGACCGGCTCTCGTGGCAGCCGGTCCGGACGCGGAACGTCTGGCGCCTTCGGCCCTCGTTGCGCCGCGCGGGCTTCAAGCCCGCGGCTCTGCTTTCCCTTGGAAAAGCCAGTACGGGTCAGCAGGCTCCACGGAATCCGGTCACACCCGTTTCCGTCCCCGCCGGGCCGCGCGTGCGCACGGAGGTGGCGATTACGATAGAATCCGCGGCGGCGTTTCCGCACAACACAGGAGCCGCAGATGTCCGTTGTGATCCGCCGCAAGTCGCCGTGTGGTATCCTCGCTTCGATTCTCCTTGTTTCGGTCGGCCCTGCGGCCCTGGCCGCTGATCCGCCCTGGATCGCGCGCAGTCGGGCCGGCATGGTCGCCAGCGACTCGCCGGAGGCCTCGCGCATCGGGGCGGAGGTTCTCAAGGCGGGCGGTAATGCGTTCGACGCCGCCGTTGCGACGTCGCTTGCGCTGGCGGTCACCAGGCCGCAGAGTACCGGCCTGGGCGGCGGCGGGTTCATGGTCGCCTACGACGCCCGGACCGGCCGCTTCGTCGCGCTCGACTTCCGTGAGACGGCGCCGGCGTCGGCGACGCCGAAGCGGTACGCCGACTTGGCCGCCAAACGGGGCGACGGGCCGTCACCGAGCGTCTTCGGTGGCAACGCGATCGGCGTACCGGGGCAACTGGCGGGCCTGGAGCAGATTCGGCGGCGCTTCGGCACCCGTCCGCTGGCGGAACTCGTGCGTCCGGCCCGTGCGCTGGCCCGGCGGGGGTTCGAGATCGACACGCACTACGTGGTTTCCTGTCGCGCGGTGCAGCACGACCTGCGGCGCTGGCCCGGACTCGCGAAGATCGCGGCGGGGGTCATGCCGCTCGTGCGGCCCGGCGAAGCACCGCCGACCGCCGGTATGCGTCTGAAGCGCCCGGGGCTTGCCCGGGCGCTGGGGCTGATCGCCCGGCGGGGGCCCGAGGCGCTCTACGGCGGCGAGATCGGCGAGGCGATCGTCAAGGCGGTCGACCAGGCCGGCGGCCGCATGACGCTCGACGATCTGCGCGGCTACCGTGTGATCGAGCGCACGCCGATCCGCGGGGCGGTCTTCGTCGGCGGGGGTGGTTACGAGATCGTCTCCATGCCGCCGCCGTCGTCTGGCGGCGTGTGCCTGCTCGAAGCGCTGAACATCATGGAGGCGGCTTCGGACGGCGCGCGCGGCGCGCTCTTTGCGCAACGCCGATCGCACCTGCTGGTCGAGGCGATGAAGCACGCGTTTGCCGACCGCGCCCGCTGGCTGGGCGATCCCGGCTTTGCGGACATCCCGGTGGATCGGCTGACGGGCAAGCAGTACGCGGCGATGCTGGCGGATCGGCTCGATCCCGGGCGCACGCAACCGCCGGAGCGCTACGGCTCGGGCCGGTCGATCGACGATCATGGCACGTCGCATTTCTGCGTGTGGGACGCGGCCGGCAACGTCGTCGCACTCACCGAGACGATCAACGGCCTGTTCGGTTCCCTCGTGGTGGCCGAGCCGTTCGGCATCGTCCTGAACAACGAGATGGACGACTTCCTGACGGTCCCCGGCAAGGCCAACATGTTCGGTCTGCGGCAGAGCGAGGCGAATCTGGTGGGGCCGGGCAAGCGGCCGTTGTCGAGCATGTCCCCGACCATCGTGCTCGAAGGCGGGCGGCCGGTGCTCGCGATCGGAGCGGCGGGGGGGCCGCGCATCATCTCGTCGGTGCTCAACGTCATGCTGCACGTGCTGGAAGGGCAGACGCTCGAACAGGCGCTGACCGCCCCGCGGCTGCACCACCAGTGGCAGCCCGATCAAGTGGTCTTCGATCGTCCGCCGCCGGCCGACGTGGTCGCGCAACTCGCCGCCTGCGGGCACAGGCTCGGCGACCGGCGCAGGGGCGGCGTGGTCCAGGCCATCCGCCGGCTCGCCGATGGAACGCTGGTGGGCGCCAGCGACCCGAAAAAGGGCGGACGCCCGGCAGCGGCGGACTGATGACGATAGGCGCTGCACGGTCCCGCTGGACAATCGGCGCGATCGCGGCGACCATGACCGGCCTATGCAATCGACATTCATCGAACACACGTTGCCCAACGGTCTGCGCGTGGTGTGCGAGGTGATGCCGCGCGTGCGCTCGGCGGCGGCCGGGTTCTTCGTCCGCACCGGGTCGCGCCACGAACGGCCGCACGAACACGGCGTCAGCCACTTTCTCGAACACATGTGCTTCAAAGGCACGGCCAGGCGAAGCTGGCACGACATCAACGTGCGCTTCGATGAGCTGGGCAGCATCTATAACGCCTATACGAGCAAGGAACGCACCGTCTACTACGGCTGGGTGCCGAGCGAGCGTATCGAGCCGCAGATCGAGCTGCTGGCCGACATGATGCGTCCGTCGCTGCCGCCGGACGACTTCGAGACCGAGCGGAACGTCGTTCTCGAAGAAATCGCGATGAGCGGCGACAGCTTCGAGCACTTCGTCTGGAACGCATTGCACGAAGTCTGTTTCGGCAACCATCCGCTGGCCCACGAGGTGCTCGGCGAACGCGAAACCATCGCGCGTCTGCCCCGCGAGATCATGGTGGACTATCACCGGCGCCGGTATACGCCCGATAACATGGTGCTGGTCATCGCCGGCGGGATCGATCCCGACGAGGTCTTCGCGGCGGCGGGGCGGTATTGCGGCGACTGGAGCCGTGCGGAAGCGGGGGACAGCGTATCGGCTGATCCACCGCCGGCGCTGCCGACCGGCGTATACGTGCGACCGGCGGAGCAATTCGCTCAGCAGTCGCTCCTGGTTGCCTATCCGGCCGTGCCCGAGGGGCACCGCCTGGCGGAAACGATCGAGGTCTTTCAGGCGGCCTTCGGCGGGCGCAACTCACGCTGCTTCTGGAACATCGTGCAGAAGGGGATCTGTGCGGCGGCGGGGGCGTTGTGGCTTGCATACGGCGATGTGGGGTTGATGGTTCTGTACGCCGACGGCGAGCCGACCCGGTGCGAGGAGATGCTCGATTCGTTGCAGGCGCAGGTGCGGGAGGTCGCCAAGCGCGGCTTCGCGAACGACGAGGTGCAGCGCGTCAAGAACCGCCGGCGGACGCACCTGGCGCTCGAAGCCGAGAATCCACGCACGCGGCTGATGCAGCTCATGGACGACCTGGAAGCGGGCGGCCATGCCCGCTCGGCCGATGCCCGGCTGGCAGCGGTGGAAGCGGTCAGCACGGCCGGAATCGCAGCGTACCTGGAGCGTTACCCGATCGTGGGGACCGGAGCGCTCGTGTCCTGCGGCCCGCGCTGCTGGCCGGAGCACTGAGCCTCGGGGGGCCAGCGCCCGGCCGCCCGCAGAATCCGGCCAGAGGGGGGATTTCTTGTCCCTTTCCGTACACCCACCCGGCGGGTTCCAGTCGGCGGCGCACGCGGCATCGTTGCAGGCGGGGAAAGCGAAGTATTTATAGGACGTTATAGCGCGCCGGGTGCGCAGGATACGGCGTACCGCTGATTCCGCAGTGTC
>CAYRXN010000282.1:0-3330 GCA_964428275.1 uncultured Planctomycetales bacterium
TTTGTGCAGCGGCAGACCCGCGCGCTGGAGACCCGCGGATTTATGGGGACTTCCGGCCGGTTCCCGGGCTCGCGGAGGCGGGTGGAAACGGCGTTCGCAATCGGCGCATTGCGCGGCGGGGTTCGGCATGCTCTCCGGCACAACGTGGGGCGGTGCCGCGGTTGGGGCGCGGCGTTATGATGATCCGCGATGACCACGAACCGCCCGCGATGTTCGAGATTCTCGCCTCGCCGGCGCCGCGGCGGGCGCCGGGGGTGTGCGAACCACGCGGCGGCGCAGCCGTGGCCGGCGTGGCGGCTCGGTGTGCTGCTGGCAGTCGTGACGCTGGTCGCCTCCGGGTGCGGCCGACCGGAAGAGACCGGGGGTGAGACACGCACCGTGCTGCGCGTCGCCAACTGGGGCGGTGCGCAGGTCGATTCCGATTTCATGAAGCTCGAGCGGCAGATCGTCCGCGAGTTCGAGCAGCAGCATCCCGGCGTCAGCGTGCAAGTCGAGCAGATCCCCGGGCCGGGCCAGTACGCCCCCAAGCTGCTGATGATGCACGTGGCCGGCAGCGTGCCCGACGTGGTCCACCTCGACGCCTCTTCGGCCGCCGTCTTTATCGACAACGATGTGCTGCGCGACCTGATGCCCTACGTGCGGCGCGACGAGCGGGCCGGGCGCTTCGATCTCGACGACTACTTCGAGAACGTGCTGGCCATCGCCCGGCGCGGCGAGCGGCTCTACGCGATTCCGCTCGACTTCACGCCGATGGTGATCTACTACAACAAGCGGCTCTTCGACGCCGCCGGCGTGGCCTATCCGCGGCCGGGCTGGAGCTGGGACGATTTTCTCGACACCGCCCGCGAGCTGACCATCCCCGCCGACCAGCCCGGCCGCCCGCCGCGGCAGTACGGCTTCAACTTCGAGAACGTCATGCCGCTGTGGGTGCCGTGGCTGTGGACCAACGGCGGCGACGTGCTCTCGCCCGACGGCCGTCGGGCCAGCGGCTGTTTCGACGGGCCGAAGTCGATCGAGGCGGTGCAGTTCATCGTGGACCTGATCGAGAAGTACCGCGTCGCGCCGCACCTGCGCGACAGCGTGGCCGCCGGCGTGGACCTGTTCCGCGCCCAGCGCGCGGCGATGGACCTCAAGGGCCACTGGATGATGATCGACTACCGCGCCGACGGGCTCGACGTGGGCGTGGCCGAGCTGCCGACCAATGGCGTGGCGCCGGTGACCGTGGTCTACGCCGCCGGGCTGGCGATCACCGCCAGGGCCCGCCACCCCGACCTGGCCTGGGAGTACATCAAGCACCTGACCAGCGAGGGCGTGCAGGTGCGGCGCGTGGCGTCGGGGCTGGCGATCTCGGGCAACAAGCGGGCCGCGGCGCATTTCGCCGGCGACCCGCTCGAGGACGCGTTCCTGGCCGCGGTCCGCCACGCCCGGCCGCCGTGGGGCGCCCGCGTCGAGCGCTACCCGTTCCTGGAAGACCTCGGCCGCGAGATGATGGAGGACATCCTCTACTCGGACGGCGAACTGAGCGTCGAACAGGCCATGCACGCCACCGCCCGGCTGATGGATGCGGCGCTGGGAGTGGAAGGTACAGAGGCACTGAGCCGCGAAGGCACGAAGGCACGAAGGCACTGAGGCACGAAGGCATGAGGCGGCGGGGCGAACACAACTGGCGCGGCTACGTCTTCGTCGCCCCGGCGACGGTGTACCTGGCGCTGTTCGCGTTCGTGCCGATGGTCTACGCCGGCTACATGAGCCTGCACCACTGGCACCTGCTCAAGCCCGACCACGCTTTCGTCGGGTTGGGCAACTTTCGGCGGATGCTGGCCGATCCGTTCTTCCGCAACGCCATCTGCAACACGCTCATCTACGTGGCCCTCAGCGTGCCGCTGGGCGTGCTCACGGCGCTGGCGGTGGCGGCGCTGGTGGCCCAGAAGCTGCGCGGGGTGGGCATCTTCCGCACGCTGTTCTACGTTCCCGCGGTCAGCTCGCAGGTGGCCATCTCGATGGTCTGGATCTGGATCCTGCTGCCCGAGGTCGGCCTGATCAACTCGATCGCCGGCTGGTTGGGCATCGACAACACGACCAACTTCCTGGCCGAGCCGGGCTGGGCGATGGCGGCCCTGGTCGCGATGAGCCTGTGGATCGGGCTCGGGCCGCGGATGATCATCTTCACCGCCGGCATCCAGTCGATCCCCGAGTCGCTCTACGAAGCCGCCGCCCTCGACGGGGCCGACGGCTGGCGGCGCTTCCGGCACGTCACGCTGCCGCTGCTGGCGCCGACCACGCTGTTCGTGGTCGTGACCACCACCATCGCGTCGTTCCAGTTGTTCACGCCGGTGTACATGATGACCCGCGGCGGACCACGGCGAACCACCGATGTCGTGCTCTATCACATTTACAAAGAGGCCTGGCAGAAATTCGACGTGGGGATGGCCAGCGCCATGTCGTACGCGCTGTTCGCGATGATCCTGCTGGTGGCGCTGGTGCAGTTTCGCGTGATGCGCAAGGGACTTTCGCAGGAAACGGCCTGAGGAAAAAAGTGAGAAGTGCAAAGTGCAAAGCGAGGTGTGCTGCGCGCGTGATGACGCCCGAGTCCTTGCACTTCGAACTGGGCGTCTTGCACGCTGACGAGTGACCGATGCGAGCCTGGCAAAGAGCAACCTGCTACGTCCTGCTGGGGCTGATCGCCCTGACGACGATCACGCCGCTGGTGTGGATGGTGTTCACGTCGCTCCATCCGCCGCGGGCGCCGATCCCCACCATGCGCAACCTCTTCGCCCCCGACGGCTGGCACTTCGAGAATTACTGGACCGTGCTGACCTACGGCGAGCTGCCGGTGTGGCGCTTCGCGCTCAACAGCCTTCTGGTCACCGGCGGCGTGGTGGTGTTTCAGCTCGCCCTGTGCTCGCTGGCGGCGTTCGCGTTTTCGCGCCTGCGCTGGCGCGGCCGCGATACGCTGTTCTTCGTCTTCCTGCTGACGATGATGATCCCGGCCCAGGTGCTGATCGTGCCGCTGTTCGTATTCGTGCAGAAGCTGGGCTGGCTCGACACGTACTGGGGGCTGATCGTCCCGTATCCCTACCTGAGCACGGCGTTCGGCACGTTCCTGTTGCGGCAGTTCTTCGTCACGATTCCGCGCAGCCTGGACGACGCCGCCCGCATCGACGGCTGCGGCGATCTGGGCCTGCTGTGGCACGTGATTCTGCCGGCGGCGAGGCCGGCGCTGGCGACCGTGGGCGTGTTCGCGTTCATCTGGACCTGGACCGACTTCTACTGGCCCATGCTGGCCACGACCTCGACCACCATGCGCACGCTGGAAGTCGGGCTGAGCGT
>CAYRXN010000283.1:0-3953 GCA_964428275.1 uncultured Planctomycetales bacterium
CCGCGAACGTTCATCCGTTTACCTCCACGTCTTCGAATAGCACCCCAACAACAATTCTTCAAAACACGCGCCGGCCAGGCGAACGCGCCGGCCTGCCGTCCGATAAGAGCCCGGCGAGACGCGCCGCCGGGCTGCGCGGCCTTCGCAATGACCACGCTGAACCTATCGGCAACTCCCGCCTGCCGTTTTCGCCAACCGCGACCGTTCGCACGGGCCTACGGCAACTTGTCACGGACGTCGTCGATGCTCGTCGTGATGAACACGGTCTCAAGGTCGGTCTGATCGATGTCCTCCGGAAGTTCACTGGCCGGATCGTCGAGGAACGCCTGCAAATCGTCGGGCGTCCCGATCGCGTTCTGCCGGAAGAAATCCGCGATGGCCTGGGCTTCCGAGTCCGCGTAGGTCGTCGCGTCCGTGGCGTCGCCGTAGTACTGGACCTCGTCCGGCGTGAGGTCGAACAATCGTCCGGCGGCAACCTTGTCGATCGCGTCGGCGAGACTTCCGCCGAACTGGTTGGCGAGCCGCTCGTCGACCAGCAGGCCGTTGATCGTCACTTCGTCGATGCCCATCGCCGCCAGGCGGTCACGCTTCTCCTGGGGCGCGAGCGAACCGCTCGTGACCACCTCGTTGACGTCGCTGTACATCGGGCCGAGCGCAGCGGGAAACTCCGTCTGGCCGCAGCCCAGTACGAACGCAGCCGCCGCCATCAGACAGCACGTATTCCTCAGTGGGTTTCGTATCGACGGGGCACAGAGCAGTCTTCGCATGGGCCGTTTCCCACCTGCCGGCCACCCGCGCGGCCGGCGTGAAAGAGAACAATGAAATCTACGCGCCTCCCGAATGTCCGGCTAGTATAGCGCGGGCGCCGCCGGCGAACAACGACGGGGTCGCGCCGGCGACCCCATCGGATGCCCGGACCGGGCGAACGAGCGAGAGGTCACCATGCGCGTAGCGATCGTCGGCTTCCCCTACAGCGGGAAGACCACCCTTTTCAGGGCTATATCGGGCGTTTCCCAGGACCATCTGAAACCGGCCGAGGAGAACCTCGCGACGGTCAAGGTGCCCGAACCGCGGCTGGAGTGGCTCGAACAGTTGTTCAAGCCGCGCAAACGCACCGAGGCGTCGATCGACTTCGTGGATCTGCCGGGCAGCGCCGAAGGCGACAGCGCCCAGGCCGGACTCGCCAAACACCTGCCCACGCTGCGTCAGAGCGATGCCATGGTGGTGACGCTGCGGGCGTTTCCGTCGGAAGCGGTTCCGATGCACGACAACCGCATCGACCCCGAGCGCGACCTGGCCGAGCTGCGCGAGGAGATGCTGCTGGCCGACCTGCTGATCTGCGACAATCGCATCGAGAAACTCGAGAAAGCGATCACCAAACCCACCAAAGACCGCGACCAGCAGAAACACGAGCTTGACCTGCTCGGCAAGTGCCGCGACGCGCTGGAAAACGAACGCCCGCTGCGCGAGGTGGTCCAGCCCGGCGAACAGGAGCGCATGCTGCGCAGCTTCGGGTTCCTGACGCAGAAACCGATCATCGTCGCGATCAACATCGGCGAAGAGCAGATCGGTGCGGAGCCGCCGTTCCGGGACCCCGACGCCGCCGCCACGATCGCGGTGTGCGCCGAGCTGGAGGCCGAGATCCTCCAGATGGACCGCGAAGATCGGCCCATGTTCATGGAGGAATACGGGATTCTCTCGCTGGCGCGCGAGCGGATCATCCGGGCGTGCTTCGACGCCCTGGGGCTGATCGTCTTCTTCACGGGCGGCGGCGAGAACGAAGTGCGGGCCTGGCCGATCCCCAAGGGTACCACCGCGGCCGAGGCGGCCGGGAAGATTCACTCGGACTTGCAGCGCGGGTTCATCCGGGCCGAGACGGTCGCGTTCGACGACCTGTACGCCGCCGGCTCGATGCGGGAGGCCAAGGCGGCCGGCAAGGTGCGCCTGGAGCCGAAGAGCTACATCGTCCAGGACGGAGACCTGATGACGATCAAGTTCAACGTGTAGCCGCACGCAACCCGGCGGCGCGCAGCACGTTCGTGTGCTGGCACACCAGCCCCCGCTCAGGCGCGGGCCGGGATTCCCGTTGCTTTACCGGGTTTGCCGGGGGGCTATGATATAGGCAAGTCGGCGGCCGTGGTCTGCCAGGTTTCTTTCACGGCAATCGGGCCGGCGGGCCGCGGCTGTTGGAGATTCGGATTCGTACTCGTTTTTGCTACGCGTAGCGGTGCGGGGGACCGAGAGGTACCGTTCAAGGTTCTCATGGTCAGGAGACGTGACATGCACTCCCAGTTGCGACCGCAGCGCCGCCGAGCGTTCACGCTGATCGAACTGCTCGTGGTCGTCGCCATCATCTCGCTGCTCATTTCGATTCTGCTTCCCAGTCTCAAGACCGCCAAGGACAAGGCCCGCACCGCCGTCTGCGGGGCCAACCTCAAGGGCATCGGGACCGCGGTTCGCGCGTGCTACACGGAAAACCGCGACTACGGGCCGAGCTGGGACGACGGCGAGTTCGACAACACGGACGGCTTCATCATGTACACCTGGGTGGACGTGCTGTTCGATCTCGACTACCTGGGCGATACCAAATCGGGGATTTGCCCGACCGACTTGCGACCGGACGCTCCGATGGAGATCCGGGGGGAAACCTGGCGCTTCGGGTTCGTCGATGAGGTTGGGCTGAACCAGGACACGAAACCCGGTGTACGCACGAGCTACGCGCTCAACAATATCATGCACTTCAACTACAAGCGTGATCGCTGGACGCAGGACTCTTCGCGCCAGATTTACGCGATGGATGGTTGGTGGAACTGGTTCGGCAGCGTCAACGCGGCCTGGGCCTGGCTCACGCTGGAATACGGCGTTCACAATGGCAGCGTGGACAACCCGCTCAACTTCCCCGACCTGTTCGGCACGATGGTAGGCTGGCGGCACGGCAGCAGCGGGGAGTTTTCCGCCAACTCGCTGTTCGTGGATGGCCACGTCAAGCTGCTGACGGCGAGCCGGCGTCCCAGCCTCAACGATCTGCGCCGCGGGATGGGGCGTTTTGACACGAGCAAGGCGTTTACGTGGATACCCGGAGAGCTTCCCACCCGCAAGTTCTACGACTACTACAAGGGGGAGATCGAAGAGTACGCGGGTGGTATGAGCAAGGCTCGCAAGCCGTTTCGCTATCTCGTGGATCATGGTAACGTGGCGCACAAGTGGATCGGGAGCCGCGGGGGCGCGCCCGATTTCAACAACGTGTTCCCCTCCAACTATCCGGAGGAACTGAGCCCCCTCTGGCGCACGCAACGCAACGCGTGGAGAAAGCTGCCGGCGAACCCGGGGAACCGCAACTAGAACAACCGCTCGGCGAGTTCATTGCTGATGCCATCGAGTGATGTTTCTGACGGTGGAGATCAGGCAGCCTCGCTTGAAAGTCGCAACGAGATTGCTTGGCGTATGATTAACGAAACGCACGCGGATACTTCGGCAAGTGCCGCGTTGGTCGTGGACGTGCAATAACCGCAGAGCGATAAGCTACGGGTTTGCGTTGATCAATGGGAGGGAACGAAATGCTGGGCGCCTCGCCGCGCACGTTACTCTGTTGCCTGCTCATCGGTTCCGTTTCGGCGGATTCAATGGGCGACCCGTTCGATTATACCAATGGCCAGTTGACTGTCGACGGAGGTTCCTATGTTTGTCAGGCAGTCGGTAGTCAGGGCGGGGCCGTCTTCGTAAGAACCGCCGTTGAAAACGAAAGCGATGTGGCGTGTTCCCCCGAGGAGCCCGATTTCAATTACGATGCTCCGATCCCGTTGGGAGGGGATCCTGGCATGGTGATGCACTGGGATTTCCATTCCAGATCGGAGCATACTGCTGTTGGTAGTTGTGGAGTAAACCAGGGGTCAGCGAGTATTCACGGGGGGGCGGGTTGGCGCGCAAGTACGACGTCGGCTTCGGTGAGCTTT
>CAYRXN010000284.1:0-4380 GCA_964428275.1 uncultured Planctomycetales bacterium
CGGCCAGGCCTACAACTTCAGCAACGACGGCGAAATCACGCAGCAGGAATACTTCGACCTGTGGGCCCGCACGCTGGGCGCGCCGCCGGTCAAGACGCACGTACCCTACCGGGCGGCGTACCTGGCCGGCTTTCTGCTCGAGTGCATCGGCCACCTGACCCGCAGCGAAAAACCGCCGTTCGTGACACGCTACGCCGTCTGGCTGATGGGCCGCCGATCGTACTTCTCGGCCGACAAGGCCCGCCGCGAACTGGGCTGGAAGGCCACCACCACCTACGAAGAGGGCGTGGTGCGCACGATCCGGTGGTACCAGGAGCACGTCGAAAAGTGATCCCGGCCGGTACGCTTGCGGGGCACTCGATGGTCCGCCCTCTCGGAAAGGCCGCCGATCCGCTTTTTGAATCGCGCGGGGGCGCGCTGATCGGTGCCGGCGGTTCGATAGTGCGATGTCGCTTCCATAACAGCGGCGGGCGCCCCTGACAACAGAGGATTCCGGCGGCGATCACCAGGGAACCGAACGCGAAGTAGAACCACCGGCTCCCCTGGTAGCCGAGTAGCCGTTGGGCGCGTCTGGCCTCCTTGGAGTCCATGATCGCCGGCCATTCGTACAGCGATCCAGCCACGAGCACCGTCCCCCCGACGATGAACACGATCCCGGCCGCAATTACCATCAGGTGTGGTACATCCATCGCTTATTCCCGTGCGGTGGGCGTTATCGCCCACGCGGTTCGGACATCGTCTGCCTGCGGCGAATAACACGCCCGGCCCGGACGTCGCGATTGTGCCCTTTGCACACGAATCACTTCGGCAGTTCCGCGGGGCCGTCGAGATCGTGCAATCCGGGACGCGATCCGGTGCCGATCAGGGACAACCCCCGCTCCAGCGCCGCCCAATCTTCGGCGGGGATGTCTTCCATCGCGCGGCGAGAGGCGGCGGGGTCATTCGTCAGGCAGTCCACCACGATCGGTGAAAAGTCGCGCCAGCGTGCTCCAGCCCAATCGACTTCCAGCCCCCTGTAGACCGCGACCGTGGCCACGCGCTCGCCGCGGTTGAATCTCCGCCAACGGACGACGTTCAACCGCTCGCGAACCACCTTGATGACGGGGACCGGCCGGTCGCCCGAAGCCCGGAGATTGGTGTACGTTGCGACGAGCATCTGTTCCGCGTCAAGCACGACGGCCGCGTTCAGGCAGCCGTAGTAGAGATGCTCTCGCAGACGAATCCAGTCGCGGACCTGTTTGGCAGCCACCAGGAAGCATATCAGTAGCACCCAGTACGAAGACAACAGGGCGAGTACGACCACGTACATGTACAGCGGCAGGTGGCCGAGGATCTCACGCCATCGGTACCGCCAGTAGCACACCGGCGACATCCTGATTTGTGCAGGTCGGGCGGCTTTCGTGTGGTTGTTCAACGTCAACATGGCGTTTTTTTAGCACAGCGCCTCCTTCGGATGCAACCGACGAAACGAGGACGACAAGGCGCAAAGGCAACAGGGATCGAGGGACGAAGGGACACGGGGCCGGAGGCAACGAGGCGACCGGGCCACGAAAGGCAATTCGCTATTCCAGCCGGGTGCCACCCAACGCCGTCAACTAATTTTGGCTTCTTTGGTGTGCTTTGGTTGGAATACCTCGTTCTGTTGTGCTTGTATTCGCTTACGCTAATGGGGGCGAATGCAATAACGAGCGAGGGACTGGATCATGGCCAAGGAGGGCTGGGTTCGCAAGGTCAAGCCGCGGGATTGGCCCGGTTTTTGGCAGCAGGTGGTTCCGGCCGGCGTGTGGCAGGCGTTTCCGGCGTTGTTGAACGCCGACCGCGTAGGATGCGAGGGCAAGCCGAGCGACCGACGCGCGCGTTGGATGCCGAAGTACGCACCACTGTGCCGGGGGGCGATCGGCTGGTCGGTTCAACGCCACCTGAACGATCGCTTCCGCGAGGGGCGGAAACTTTGGCGGCGCCATGCGCTAGCCGCCGGCGTCCGGGGCGGCTCATGCTGGGAATTGGTCAAGGCCGCACAAGGACGGGGGGGCCGCGTTCCGGCGTTCTTGGGCCGCGCGGCGCGCGCGACCAGCGCACGAGAATGCGCGAACGGCCCCAATCTTCCTGCCGGCTTGCGCCGCGCGAAATCCGTCCTGTTTCACGGACGACTACCTGGTTTCGAAGCGCACCTTCCCGCCCGGAAACCGCGTGATGGCCCGCGAGCGCAGGTAAGCCCGGGCGGAGGGCGCGTCGTCGAGGTACGCGTCGAGGAACGCCAGCGTGCTGAACGAGACGACGCTGGTGATGTAATCGGGGTTCTCCGGTGGGGGCTGGCTGTGCCAGGGATCGTGCATCTTGTGCGCGTAGGAAAAGTGCGTCGCGCCGTCGATGAACAGCAGGAACTTGTCTCCCGGCGGCGCATACCGGAACGGATCCTGGCGGGTTTCGGGCGTCTCGCCCGTGATCGGTGCCGTGTCGCGGCTGCCGGTGATGACCAGCATCGGAATGCGAATGTCCTTCCACGAGTCTTTTCGCAAACTGCGCCGCCAGACGCCTTGCCCCGAAATGAGGATCGCGGCCCGAATCCGATCGTCTTTCAGGCTGATCACACGCCGACCGACGTGGAGCCTGACGCCAGCCAGCGCCTGGGCCGTCATGGCACCGGCGGAATGGCCCGCCAGCGCGATGCGCTTCCGGTCGATGCGCACTCCGGGTCGGCGATCGCCCGGCCCCGCCGCCTTGCGCGCGTGGCGGTTGATCTCGGCCTCGATGCGCTCGAGCGCGTCGAGTATCAACTCGATGTCTGCCCGGCGCTGGGCGAGGCTGACGCTCTTGAGCAGCAACCGGGGGTCGCGCCGCATGGGGCGCAGATCTTCGCCGTGAGCGCGCCGAAGGCGAACCGAATCGGGATGCGTGGGGTGTACGACGATGTAGCCGTGGCTGGCCCAGTGCCGGCTGAGCACCGCGAAGTCCCCGCCGAACCCGCCGCCACCGTGCGAGAAGATCACGAGCGGAAACGGCCCGGACGCGTCGCGCGTGGCGTGGGGATACCGGACGAGCACGGGAAGCGGGTCCGTCCCCTGGCCGCGCGAAAGCTCGATCTGCTCGATCACGCCGACCGAGAACGGCCCGTCGCCGGCCTTGTACGCGGCCGGCGGGGTCGCGCCGGTCCCTTGCTGGGCCCGGATCGTGGGAGGTCCGGCAACTACCAACACGCCGAGCATGGCGACGGTCGGCCAGACGCCGCCTTTGGAGTGCGGGGCCGGACACCCCCGGGCCACCTTCGGCGCTCGAGCGTTCGTCATGGCACCAGCCGCACGGCGACGCCGTCGCCCGGAAGGACCGAGCCGATCCGGGCCGCGCAGATCGCGCCGGCCCGATCGAGGGCCGCGAGCAGCGCGTCGCACCGATGCGCGGCCACGCTCAAGACCAGACCGCCGGAGGTCTGCGCGTCCATCAGCGCGGCGGCGAGCGCGTCTTCGACGCCGTCGTCGATCGCGAGCTGCGCGCCGAGGAACTCCGCCGTCGTTTCGTAGGTGCGCGTCATGACGCCACGCCGGGCGAATTCGAGCACCCGCGCCATCAGCGGCACGCGCCCCGCCTCGATGGTGATCGTCACGCCGGCGGCGGTCGCCATTTCGAACACATGGCCGACCAGGCCGAAACCGGTTACGTCGGTGCAGGCGCTGACGCCGACCTCCAGCGCCGCGACGCAACCCGGGCGGTTGAGTGCGCCCATCACGTCGATCGCTTCGGCGAGCGCCTCCTGCGGCAGCAGGTCGGCCTTGGCCGCGCTGGTGAGAATGCCGCTGCCGATCGGCTTGGTGAGCACGAGGCAGTCGCCGGGCCGGGCGCCGGCGTTGGTCAGAATCCGGTCGGGATGGACGCGACCCGTGACCGCCAGGCCGTACTTGATCTCGCTGTCGCGAACGCTGTGCCCGCCGACCGTGACGGCCCCGGCCTCGCGGACCGCCGCCGCGCCGCCGCGGAGGATTTCCACCAGCCAATCGTAGGACAACCGGGTGTCGGGGTAGCCGACCAGGTTGAGCGCGGTCAGCGGCTCGGCGCCCATCGCGTAGATGTCGCTGAGCGCATTGGCGGCCGCGATGCGCCCGAACGCGAACGGGTCATCGACCAGCGGCGGGAAGAAATCCGTCGTCTGGACGATCGCGATCTCATCCGTCAGCCGGAACACGCCGGCGTCGTCGAGCGTATCGGTACCGACCAGCAGGTCGGGGTGCTGCGGCGGATCGAGCTGGCACAGAACCTGCGCCATGCCGTCTTGCGGCAGCTTGCCCGCTCACCCCGCGCAGTTGGCATAGTCCGTCAGTCGTTTCTTGCGTCCTTCGTTCACGAAGGCTTCCTCGCAAACCAGGTTGGTCCTCGTCGTTCCAGAAC
>CAYRXN010000285.1:0-7115 GCA_964428275.1 uncultured Planctomycetales bacterium
AAAACCGACAGCGGATGCAGCAGCACCCGGATGATCAGCACGAGAATGATGATCGCGACGCCGTAGTTGCGCACGACCAGGCGGATCGACTCGAGCGACCAGGTCATCGCGTGCGTGATGATCGGCAGCGTGCAGCAGCAGCGGGCATCGGCATCCGCCGCCGCGACGTAGCCGATCTGCTTGCGGTCGGCGTAAGCCGGGTTGGCGGCTTCCAGGTCGCCGATGTTCTTCGTGCCGACGTAGATCTCGAAGTCGTACTCGGCCGCCTCGTGCGGGGCGAGCTTGCGCGTCGTGAGCAGCATCCGGGCGAAATCGTCTCCCGGGCCCTTCCACTTGGTGTCCTGAACCAGCAGACTGCCCGAGGCCTTCTGCACGAAATCCGCCGGGGCGTCCGGGATGCTGCCCAGCGGGCGCGTGTACACGGCGAAATAGCGGTTGGCCGAGGCGATCCAGAAGAAGTGATCGACCGACGACCCCAGATCGACGCCCTTCTTGAGATCGTTGCGGCGATAGCCCTTGACCTCGACTTCGCCGTCGGGCTTGCGGGCGCGCACCAGCGTGCGCATGTCGTACTGAACGTGCTCCTTCTTGATCCCCACCGGGCCGGCCTGGTCGAGCTGGATATCGACCGGTTCGGCCGCCAGGTTCTCGACCTTGATCCGCAGACGCATGATCCCCGAATGCGGCTGCAATTCGAAGACCTTGCTGATGCGCAGCCGTTGCGCGCCCCCGCCGGCCTCCTGCAGGAACGTCTCAAAGCGGACCGAACGATCGGCTCGCTCCGCGACGGCCCAGTTCAGCTGGTCGAGCGGCCACTCGGTACTTCCCAGCAAGATGCGCGGCGTAAGGTACGAACGCACGATCCTGTCGTTATCGGGCAGCTCCACGGGCGTCAGCAACACATACGGCTCGTTGGTTTCAGCGTCCAGGGCGTAGACGTACTTGCCGTTCTGCTTGCGTTTGGAAAGCTCGATGCGCTCGACCGCCGCCCCCAGCGTCGAGAAGACCACTTTGAGGTCGTCATCCGGCCCGCCGCCGAGTGTGAAGTTCTCGATCGATTCCGCCTCGGAGAAGGCCAGCGCCGGCGTGCTGGTGGTGCTGGTGGTGGTCGGACTGGACTGGGCCTGCGTGGTGGTCGCGCTCGGGTGGGATGGCGTCGCCGCTGGCGTCGCGGGCGCCGCCCCGCCCGGCCGGCTCGTCGCGGCAGCCCCGGTTGCCGGCGGTTTGCGCGGGTGGAGGCGATTGTAGATCGACGTATACAGGACGAAGACGGCGACAGCCGCCAGGATTGCCACGATCAGACGACGCGTTTCCATGGGATCTCGATCGCAAAGGGGGGCCGCCGGCCCGCCTCCCGGTGGTTTCTACTGGCGTGGCCCGCGGGTTGCCGGCCCGCAGCCGATCGGCCCGGCGTGTCTTCCCGACCCGCGGCCCACTGCTCGGACCCGCGCAGATCGGGTCAACCCCGCCACTGCACACGAATTGCGGATTGTAGGCCGTCGGCGCGATTTGGCAACGCGGCCCGCGCCGCCCCACCGGCCGCAGCCCCCGACCAATCCGTCGCCGGCGCCCGGTGGGACGGGCAAGACCCCGGCCCGGATCGGCCATCCAGGCCCCTGGGGCCGCGGGCTCCGGGAGCGCTGCGTTTTGGCCCGGTCGCGCCTTGCAAAGCCCCGGCGGCGATGCTAGAAGAGCCTGGAACTACGGGAAACACCCCAGTTTCGGCCAGGCTGCGACCGCGGGGGTCGCGAGCCGGCGGAGCCGAAAGGGGACCAACCCGTTCAGAGCGGAGAGGGCCGAGCATGGAGGAATACCAGAAACTCCGAAAGCTGGTCGAGGAGATCGCGGAAGACGTTTACAAAGCCGAAGGCGGCAACAAGGCTGCCGGCACGCGCGTGCGCAAGGCGATGCAGGACGTCAAGAACACGGCCCAGGCCGTGCGCAAGCGGATCCTGGAAATCCGCGAAGTGGAAGAGTCGCAACCCTGACCGTCTGGATCTGCCGCGGGCGGCCGGCGCCGCCTACCCGCGGCGACGAGGGACGCCATGCCCCCGCCTGCCATTTTGGATCCATCGACGCTGGACCTTGCGCATCCCGTGGCGGATCGCGAGGAGATCATGCGCGTAAACCCGCACCGGTACGAGTTCCAGCTCCTCGATGCGATCGTTCACTACGACGTGGAAGAACAGATCTTCGCCGGTTACCACGACATCCGCGAAGACGCGTTCTGGACGCGCGGCCACATCCCCGGACGCCCGCTGTTTCCCGGGGTGCTGATGATCGAGGCCGCTGCCCAGCTCGCCAGCTACCTGACGCACAAGGTCGTGGACATGGAGGGGTTCATCGGGTTTGCAGGTGTAAACAACGTCAAGTTTCGCGGGGCAATCACACCGCCCGCTCGCCTCGTGCTCATCGGCAAGGCCAAGCAGGTCAGGCGCCGTCGGACGATCTGCGACGTGCAAGGCTTCGTCGATGGTGTCATGGTCTTCGAGGCCGAGATCACGGGCATGCCCGTTTGAACCGGCGCCGCGGAGTGCCGGTTCCGCGGCCCCGCGTGACCGCGGTGGTGCGTCATGAGCGCAGCAGGCCGCAACGGCACGCCCGGGCAGCCTTGGCCGGAAGTGCTGCCGGAGTCGCTCGGTTGGCAGGGTCGGCCGAGTATTGAATACCTGGCCCCCCTGCCCGGTTGCCCGGCGGTGGTGCTTTTTCTCGATCAGGACCGGCGCCCGGTCCAGTTGCTGACGACCCAGCAGCTCAAGCGCCTCGCGATCTCCCGGCTCACCAATCAGAATCGCCCGCCAGCCGGACGCGCCGATCTGGCTGCGGTTGTGCGCGCGTTGCGCTGGCGGCGCATCTACTGCCCGTTCGAGGGCCGCTGGTGGTACTACCGGCTCGCCCGCGTGCTTTACCCGGACGACTACCGCAAGCGTATCGGCTTCGGACCGGCGTGGTTTCTCTGGCTCGATCGGCGGCGGTCGGTTCCGGAGCTGCGCGTCACCGAACGGATCTGGACGCTGCCGGGCGATTTCGTCGGGCCGTGGCCTGCGCAAAAAGCCTGCCGGGCAGCCCTGGATGGACTGATCGACCTGTTCGATCTGTGCCGCGAGCCGCAACAGGTCCGCCGGGCGCCAGCCGGACAACGCTGTTCGTACGCCGACATGGGGCGCTGCGACGCCCCCTGCGATGGCTCGGTTCCGCTCGACGCCTACGTGGATCGGGCATGCGCCGCCTGGCGGTTCGCCGGCGGCGGCGTGGCCGACTGGATCGCGCAGGCCGACCGGCACATGCAGGAGGCCGCCGCCCGGCAGCACTATGAGCGGGCGGCGCTGCTCAAGGAACAGATCGCGTTCGCCCGCCGGTGGACTGACCGCTGGGCGGACGCGGTTTGTACGGCCGACCAGATGACCTGCCTGCTGGTGATTCCCGCCACCCGCCGAAAGGCGTGCAAGTTGTTTCTTTTTCGCCGTGGGCACCTGATCGACGGCCCCCTGCTGCCGCTTGTGCGCCTCATACCGGCGACCCGCTCGTGGGCGGCGCAAACGCTCAGCGAGCCGCTGCCCGACCTCGACCCGCAGGTGCGCATGGAGCAGACCTGGCTCGTCGCCCATTTCCTGCAACACCGGGAATCGCAGTCGGCACTGATCGAGCGGCTCCCCACGGAGTGCCTCCCACCCGACCTCGAGGAGCATCTGCACGCCGCGCTGGCGCAACCCGCCGCGCGCCCCGACTCGATGCCTCCCTGACGCAAGAACCGCGGCCCGACCGCACCACGGCACAGGCCGCTGTCCGCTCCGTGACACGCGGTTTTGCTGGTCGCGCGCGCGGGGTGCGAGTAGAATGCGACGGTGGAAACCACCAACGCGGGGCCCATAGCTCAGTTGGTCAGAGCGGCGGACTCATAATCCGTTGGTCGTAGGTTCGAGTCCTACTGGGCCCATCTTGCGCGCCGGATCGCGCTGGGCCAGGCTGCCCACGCGGCGGAGGATCATCAGCGGAACCATGCGGCCGGCCAGCAGGCCGAACATCAGCCAGACCATCCCGTAGGCGTACAGGCTCACCTTCCGCCCGATGCCGACTTCGAGTTGCGGGCCCGTGACGGCATCGACCACGCCGGTGGTCAGGCCGCCGCCCGCGGTGATCGAAGCGGCGTCGAGAAAAGCGTCGGCGAACGTCGGCGCGGGCTGGTAGGGCGACGCCGCGATGTTCTCGAGCAGCAGCATCCCTCCGGCGACCACGCCCGCCAGCAGCAGCCCAATCACGACGCACGCCAGCCCCGCATGCATCCAGCGCGCCACGTCGGGCGCCGGTCGGCGGCTGCCGAGCCATCCGAGGGCCCCCAGCGCGCCCGCCGCCGCCCACAGCAGCAGCGGCCACTGGACGCCGCCGGTGGCCGAGCCGCCCAGCCCGCCGACGATCAGCAACAGCGCCAGCGTGACCTTCGTGGCGTCGGTGGCGTTGGCGCCGTCCAGCGGCTCGGTCGGCAGCCCCGCCGCCGAGGCCGCGGTCGTCTGGTGCAGGGCGCGCACGAATCGACCCGAAAAGGTCTGCCGGGCCGCGTGCGTGTGCGGGCCGTCGCGTCCCATCATGCCGCGCGGCGCCTCGAAACCCGCGATCAGCACAGCGGCCACCAGCAGCGCCGCCACGTATCCGCCCGCCACCGCCAGCGTCGTGCGCCGGCGCCCGAACCGCCGGGCCAGCGGTGCGACCGGCGCGAACCACATCGGCCAGCCCAACGCCCCCACCCACGCCAGCAACGTCAGCGGCCAGGCCGCGGTACTCTGCTCGGCGCTGGTCGCCCAGCCCAGCGACGAAAACGCCGCGACCGCGCGCAGCGGCGCCTCTGTCAGCGACGGCGCGTCCGTGGCCGGGCCGGCGCGGCTCGCCAGCAGGTACGCCCCGACGGCCGCGGCCTGCACGACCACAAACGCCGCGACCACCAGCAAGGGGTGCGGCACGCGCGTCGGCACGCCGGCGACGCGGATCCGCCGCAGCGCGTGCGCCGCCGCCGCCAGATAGAGCGCGGCGCCCGCGACGCCCAGCAGCGTGAGAATCCGCCGGCCGCGCGGCGTATAGTCCTCGGCATAGTCGTAGGTCAGCAGGCCCGCCCCGCACGTGGCGCTGAGCGCGTCGAAGGCGGCCTGCCACGGGTGGCGCGAATAGCTCATGCGGCGGGACTCGGCGTCGGTGGCCTCGGGCCGCGCCAGGGCGACGGCCCCGCCGGCCGTCAGCGCCAGCAGGCCGATCAGGAACCAGACATCCGGCAGCTTGAGGATTCTCATCTCCCCCGCTCCGCGGTCTTCGAATCGTCGAGCCCGAGCATCGTGCGCCACTTGCCGATCAGCGCGCGGGCCGCGTCGGCGTCGAGCTCGGCCGGCGCGACCTCGCGCAGCGCGCGGACGATCGCCTCCTCCGGCTCCTCGAACAGCCGCAACTGCCGCTGGCGGCGGCGCTGGACCGCGGCGAGCACCGAGCGCTGCGATTCACGCGTAAACGACCGTTCGAGCTCGTTGAGCACGGCGTTGGCGCGTTCCAGCACTTCGCGCGGCACGCCGGCCAGCTTGGCCACGTGCAGCCCGTAGCTGCGGTCGGCCGCGCCCGGGACGATCCGGTGCAGAAACACGACGTGGTCCTCGTACTCGCGGACGGCGACGTTGAGGTTGCAGACGTTGTCGAGCAGCTCGCCCAGCTCGGTCAGCTCGTGGTAGTGCGTGGCAAACAGCGCCCGGCAGCCGACGCGTCCGGCCAGGTGCTCGGTGATGGCCCAGGCCAGCGCCAGGCCGTCGTAGGTGCTGGTGCCACGGCCGATTTCGTCGAGGATCACCAGGCTGCGCTCGGTCGCGTTGTGCAGGATATTGGCGGTTTCGAGCATCTCGACCATGAAGGTGGACTGGCCGCGGGCCAGCTCGTCGCTGGCGCCGACGCGCGTGAAGATGCGGTCCACCACGCCCAGCCGCATCCGCCGGGCGGGTACCCAGCAGCCGCAGTGGGCCAGCAGCGTCAGCAGCGCCACCTGGCGGATGTAGGTGCTCTTGCCCGCCATGTTCGGGCCGGTGATCAGCGCCAGCGCCGCCGAGCGCGGGCGGTCCTCCGCCGCGGCCGACGGCCCCGCGCCCGCCACCCCGCCTTGGCCGGCGCGCAGGTTCGTATCGTTGGGCACGAAACCGGCCTCGAGCGCAGCCGCAACCACCGGATGGCGGCCCTCGTCGATTTCGAGCACGGGTTCGTCGACGAACTCGGGCCGGCAATGGGTATCGTGCAGCGACAGCTCCGCCCAGCCGGCGAGCACGTCGACCACCGCCAGCGCCGCGGCCGCCTGCTGCAGACGCGGGATGTGCGCGCTTGCCGCGTCGCGCAGCTCACAGAAAAGACGGTATTCGAGCTCGTGCGCCCGCGCTTCGGCCGAGAGCACTTCGTTTTCGTACCGCTTGAGCTCGTCGGTGATATACCGCTCGGCGTTCTTGAGCGTCTGCTTGCGGACATACTCGGGCGGCACGCGCTCGCGGTGGGCGTGGGTGATCTCGATGTAGTAGCCGAACACGCGGTTGTAGCCGACCTTGAGCGAGGGGATCCCCGTCCGCTTGATCTCGGCGGCCTGGTAGTCGGCCAGCCACGACTGCCCATCGCTGCCGATGGCACGCAGCCGATCGAGTTCCGCGTTGTATCCGGCGTTGAAGATGCCGCCCTCGCGCACCGTCAACGGGGCGTCGGCCCGCACGGCCGCCAGAAGCTGCGCCGCGAGTTCGTCGAGCCCTTCGAGCCGCTCGGCCAGCGCGTCGCTCTCGTCGGTGCGCAGCGCCTGCAGCGCCGCCCGCAGCCCCGGCAGTTGGGTCAGCGCCTCGCCGAGCGCCCGCAGGTCGCGCGGGTTGGTGCGCTGGACGCCGAGCCGTCCGACCATCCGCTCGACGTCGCCCATCTCGCCGAGGGCGCCGCGCAGCCGCTTGCGGTGGCCGTCCTCGACGCGCAGCGCCTCGACCAGGCGCTGGCGCTTGCGGATGCGCTCGACGTCGCGCAGCGGATAGCAGAGCCACTGGCGCAACAACCGGGCCCCCATCGCGTTGCGCGTCCGGTCGACCGCCGCCAGCAGCGAGTCGGCTCGCGTCCCGGCGCGGATCGTG
>CAYRXN010000286.1:0-10365 GCA_964428275.1 uncultured Planctomycetales bacterium
GGAACCTTTACGATGCCCGACTCGATGGCGTCGATGAGCGAGAAATCCGAGACGACCCAGGGGAACAGCGTACCCTCCGGATAGCCTGAGCCGCGTAGGAAGAACGGTGTGGCCGACAGGTCGTAGATGGCCCAGGGCAATCGCATCTAATTATCCGAGGCGAGGATTTTCAGCAGGTATTGTTCTTCCAGGCAGGCCTTGAGTCGTTTTGCTTTGACGCCGAGTTTGCAGGATTTGTCTTGGCGGAGGAGGTTCAGGGCCAGGCGGCGGATTCGCGAGAAGTTTTCCGCCGAGTGGCCGATGCGGTTTCGGCGTTCGTCCTCTCGGAAGATTACATCCAGTGACCAGTGTAGCTTATTCTCGACGCCCCAATGCCCGCGTACGTAGCCGAGCAACTGCTCAGCGTCCTCGGCGGTCAACCCGGCCAGGTCGCTGATGTAGTAGCGGCGCTCGGTCGAGGTCTTTTCCTTGATCCGCCGAACGCTCTCGACGCAGATGAAGCTGCGAAGCCCGGCCCAAGCCGAGCGACCGTCATACCAGTCTAGCCATTCGGTAGTCCAGATTCGACGGGTCTCCACGCGTCCGTGGCCGCCGTTGGTTTGTTGGTAAAAGCCGTATTTCTCGCCGGGGATCGGCCGCGTGGTTATCTCGTCGAAGGTTTCCTCGAGCAGGTCATGGAGCTTTGGCTGGTTACTCTTGACCTGGAGCACGTAGTGCCCGTCCTGGTTGACGATCTGCTTGGCGATCGACTTCTGGCAGCCGATCGCGTCGATCGTCACCACCGAGTCGGCGATGTCCAGCATTTTCAAAAGCCGCGGAATCGCCGTGATTTCGTTGCTTTTCGCGTCGGTGGCGAGTTGCCCCAGAACCAGATGATTGGCTTCGCTCCAGGCGCTGACCATGTGGATGGCGGCCTTGGCGCCGGCGGTGTCGAAACTACGCCGAAGGGTCTTGCCGTCGACGGCGATCAACTGTCCGCCGCCGGACTCGGCCAGCGCCGCGATCCAGTCGCGGAAGCAGCGTTCCAACTGCTGTGGGTCGAGGCGGCTGAAGACTCGTCCGAAGGTGTCGTGCGATGGGATCCCGTTGGGCAGTTCGAGAAACGACCGCAGCCATTTGAGTTTTGACTTGCCAAAGAGTGCGATCTCGGTCCAGGTGTCGGCCCCGCAAATCACGGCGCAAATCGTGATCGCGAGGATGTCGGTGAGCGAGTGCAGCCTGGTTCGGTTCATTCGTGGGTCTTCCAGTTCGCCAAAATAGCGCAGCAGTCCCCGGGGCGCTCCAACGTCCATGTCGCAGCTCCTTGAAATACAGTCTCAAGTCGATGCGAGGCCTCGCGAACAATACCGAACCCCTATTTACACGCAGCGCGCAAGCCGCGCAACCCGTACACAAACCTAACATGGTAAATACTACCCCAAAACTGTGGGAAAAACCGACTATTAGATGCGATTGCCCTGCCCTATGTCCCTTCCCCCCTCCCTTCCCCTTGGTCGAAGCTGGCGGCTGCGCTAAGATGGGGCTCCGACCAGGACGGCTTACATGCTTCGACTTTTCGATTTTCTACGCAGCCGGGACTTGCCGCGGATGGCGCGCCCCAACTTCGCGCGCGAGCGGATGAACTACCTGATCTGGTCGCTGCTGGTCGGGACGATCGAGGGCAACATCGCGGGCATTGTCGCCAAGAAGACGTTCGGCGCGTCGAACACGTTGGCCACGATCGTCTGGGCCGCGCCGATTTTCATGATGGTGCTCAACCTGTTCTGGGGCGTGGTGATCCGCGGGCGCCGCCGGCTGCGCGTGATGGTGGTTCTCTCGGCCGCCGTCGCGGCGCTGACGCTCTCCATCGCGTTCACGTCGCCGAATTGGCGCCCGTGGGGCGGCTGGGTCTTCGCGTTCCAGATCGCGGCGACGCACTTCTTCGTCACCGGCCTGGTCACGCTGCGCTCCTCGATGTGGAAGGTGAACTATCCGCAGGCACGCCGGGCCCAGATCATCGGTCGCTTGCAGCAGATCCGCTTTCTGTTCGTGCCGCTTGCGGGGGCCCTCGCCGCGCGCATTTTCGACATCGACCCTGATTATTACCGCTACGTCTATCCCGCCGCCGCCCTGCTCGGGCTGCTCTCTCTCGTGCCGCTGCGGCGGTTCCGCGTCCGTGGCGAGAAACTGGAACAACGCCTGCTCGCGCAGCGCATCGCGGACCGCGCCGGGAACCGCCGCGGGCTGCTCGCCGGGCTGCGCGAGGCCGCCGGCATCCTCGTCAACGACCGCGCGTTCCGCTGGTACATGACCGCCCAGTTTCTGCTCGGCAGCGCCAACTTCTTCACCGATCCGGTGTTGCTGACGATCATCGCCGGCCAACTCGGGTTCGACTATCTTCCGTCCAGCCTGCTGATGGTCATCATTCCGAGTCTGTGCTCGTGGGTGGCGATCCGCTTCTGGGCGCCCTATTTCGACCGCGTCGGCGTGCTGCGGTTTCGCGTCGTGAACTGCATCGTCTGGCTGGGCGCGTACTCGTGCGTCACCGCCGCGATGGTGCTGATCGGCTACGGCTGGCGAACGCACCTGTGGCTGCCCGTCTCGATCCTCGTTATCGGACGCGCACTGAAGGGCATCGGGCACGGCGGCGGCGGAATCGCCTGGACGATCGGGCACCTGCACTTCGCCAAGCCCCACCAGATCGACCTTTACATGAGCATCCACGTCGCGCTGACGGGGCTGCGGGCCCTGCTCATGCCGATGCTGGGGCTGGTCGCCAACGCGTACCTGGGCAACGGTTCGTTCGGGATTGCCATCGCGCTGTCGGTGGGTTCGCTGCTGCTGTTTCGCAAGCTCGCCCGCGACGAGGCCCGCCGGGCCCGCGCCACGGCGGAACCCTCCGCGGAGGAGATCGGCCCGCCGGTCGTCGGCCCCAACGTGTCGTAGCCCTCCGCTGCAAACGGCGGTTTTGCGTACGCGCGGCGCTATTTGGTTGCTCCGGGAAGCGAGTCATGGTAAAAAAGAAGGTGTCGGATGCGGACAAGGAGCGTCATATCCCGGCGGATTCGAGCAAACTTCAGATTTTCGGGCCGGGAGGCGCTGCGCAAAGAGGATGAGCGGCTGCGTTGCGGTCGAGCGTGCTCGGCTGCCCTGCGGCCATGTGAAATGGTCAGGAGTTGGCTTTCGGTTTCCAATTCAGGAACGCACCAGCCGCCGAGCGTTCCGGTGGTTTCCCGGGCGGCATTCCACAGGAGGAGTGAGAAAATGCGGAACTTTGTGGGCCTTTTGGCGGTCGTGAGCGTGTGCTGCTTCGCGGTCTCCGCGAACGCCGCAACCTACGGCTGGGAAGACGGCGTCGGGACGGTCCTTGGTTCGTACGGCAACCTGGCGAATCCCACCAACGTCTCTGATTTCGTGCACACCGGCAACCACGCCCTGCGCGTCACCGAGGATCCGGTCGGCGGGACACCCCAGGCGTACATCGCCTGGATCACCGGGCTGACCGATGGCGACACGATCGATGCCAGTTTCTTCGGCTACGACGACACCCCCAGTGCCTCGCCCTCGCTGCGCATCTGGGCGCACTACACCACCTCGGGCGACATCGACGACTACCACGGCTCGGCCGGCGGTAACAGTACCTACACGGCCGGCACCGGCTGGGAAGAGATCGGCTGGAGTTGGACGTTCGACAGCGACAGCGGTTCGCGCGACGCCCTCGTCATCGAGGCGCGGCTCTACACCGGCAGCGATCCGACCGACTACTGGATCGACGACGTGACCGTCACGACCAGTTCGTCGACCGCGCAGATCCACTTCGCGCCCGAACCCGCCAGCCTCGTGCTGCTCGTGCTCGGCGGCCTCGTGGTTGCCCGTCGTCGCTAGAGGATGAGAATCCCGCGTTCCGCTGCGGCCCCGGGCCGATCGGAACGCAGCCAGTGATTCTCGGGGCGGAGCCGCATCCGCGGCTTCGCCCCGCTCATTGCGCACCGCGGGGCGCCGCAGCTTCATCCCTGCCGGTACCCGGACCTGCTCTGCGGCCCAGGGCCTGACGCACCGACTTCCCCGTTGCCCGAAACCGTTTCCGGAACGCCGGCAGGCAACGATGGAGCGCGGCGTGTCTCGAATGGTCTTGACTGTTCTCATCCCACATCACTAGGATGCGCGCCGACATCGAAGGCTGATAGCGGATGCGTGCTCGGGCGTGCAGCAAGCGCGAGCGCGTACCAACTCTCCAGCGTCGCGCCGGTGGTGCCACCGTGGCTCGTCGCGCCCGATACATCGAGAATCGCCTGCAAGGCTCTTCGAATCCGAACGCCCCCGCAGGTCGCGGGCGAAGCGATCGGCGGCGTGGTTACGCCTGGCTGCGGGTGTCCCTCGATCTACCCTTCGATACGCCCTTTTCTTTCCGCTTCCGGCTGACCGGCGAATCGCATGCCACTACGATTCCCGAGCCCACCAGCCTCGTGCTGCTCGTGCTCGGCGGTCTGGTGGCAATCCGGCGGCGCCAGAGGATGAGAATCCCGCGTTCCACTTCGGCCGCGCGCTGATCGGGACGAAGGGTGTGATCCCCGGGGCGAAGTCGCACCCGCGGCTTCGCCCCGGCCCCTGCACGTCAGCGTTTCCGAGAACCCGCAGACGCGATCGCGCGCCCTTCGCGCAGCACAACCGCCCGGCGAGGTGCAATCCGGCGTGCGTTCAGGCGATACCGCCCCAGAAGCAACTGGGACGAAAGGAAAGAGGAGACAGGTATATCAGACTGGAGCCGAAGAGATTCGAACTCTCGACCTCTTGCATGCCATGCAAGCGCTCTCCCAACTGAGCTACGGCCCCATATTCGGTTGTCACCCGCCGGCGAGTCTGTCGGCCGCGCCGGTCGCGGGCAATGGTGAGGGGCGGATTTGAACCGCCGACACACGGATTTTCAGTCCGTTGCTCTACCAACTGAGCTACCCCACCCCGCTCGGCAAGCCGACGCTGGGGGTCGCCCCGCCGCGAGCACAAAACATTAAACTTCATCGGCCCGATCGTCAAGCCCATCCAGCGCAGCAGCAACCCCCATCAGCCCGCAGCGCGCATCGCGGCCCGGCCGCCGGGTCGGGCCCCGCGGACCATCCTGCGGACAACCGGTCCGGACAAGCGCTTGCCGGAGCGCCCCCCCCGTCGCCGGCCCGGGAGCGCCGCAGGGTCCACGCAACGCCCGCGAGAGCATCTCCCCGCCAGCCGTCGCCAGTACAGCGCCATCGCTGGTTCAATTCCGCCCCGCGGCGCGTTAGGCTGTCCCGACGACGTAGCGCCGCATCGCCACGCGGCGACGCTGAACCAGGCTTCCGCCGGAAGGAACGAAGATGTCACTGCTCGTCACCGGATCGATCGGCATCGACACCGTAGAGACGCCCCACGGGCGGGTTGAAAACGTCCTGGGCGGCTCGAGCGTCTACTTCTCGCTGGCCGCGGCTTTGTTCTCGGACGTTCGGCTGATCGGCGTCGTCGGTGACGACTTCGACATGAAACTCCTCGACCCGCTGCGCGCCCGGAGGATCGACACCCGCGGCGTCGAGGTCCGCGCCGGAAGCCGGACGTTTCGCTGGCACGGCAAGTACACCGGGGCCATGAGCGACGCCGAAACCGTGGATGTCGAACTCAACGTGCTCGCCGAACGCGGCGCGACGATCCCGCCGGAGTTCACCGACACCGGATACGTCTTCCTCGCCAATACGCACCCCTCGCTCCAGCGCGAGTTCGCCCGGCAGTTCCGCGACGCCGAGCTGGTCGTCGCCGACACCATGAACCTCTGGATCGAGAACGAACCCGACGAGTTGCGACGGCTGCTCGCGGTCGTTCACGGACTGGTGCTCAACGAAGCCGAAGCGCGGCTCCTGACCGGCCACGCGAACCTGACCGTCGCCGGACTGGAGATCCTGAAAATGGGCCCCCGTTTCGTGGTCATCAAGAAGGGCGAACACGGAAGCCTCCTCGTCTCGCACGAAGATCTCTGCGTGATCCCCGCCTACCCGACCCAGCGTACCATCGATCCCACGGGCTGCGGCGATACCTTTGCCGGCGCGATGATGGGCTATCTGGCCGCGGCCGACCGCCACGACCCGGACACGCTGCGCGCGGCGATGGCCCGCGGGTCCGTCGTCGCCTCGTTCGTGATCGAATCATTCTCCGTGGACGCACTCTCGACCGTGAGCACCGACGACGTCGAGACCCGACTCCAGGAACTCAAGCGCATCGCCCGGTTCGATTGAACGAACGGACCGAAACGCCCGGAACCCCAAGCCATGCGTTGTTTTGTCGCCGTCGAGCTCGATACAGCGCTGCGCCGCCAGTTGCTGGCGGTGCTGCGCCGGCTGCCGCGCGAACGCGGCGTGCGCTGGTGCGGCGAACACCAGTTGCACGTCACGCTGAAATTCCTGGGCGATGTGGCCGACCGCGATACACCCGATATCTGCAAGGCCGTCGCCGCCGCCGCCGAACGCGTCGAGCCCTTCGTGATCACGCTCGGACCGCTCGGCTGCTTTCCGAACACCCGCAATCCCCGTGTGCTCTGGTGCGGCATCGACGACCCGGATGAGGGCTGCGCCCGCTGGCTGGCGACGGCGGATCCGTTGCTGAGCAACCTCGGCCTGCCGCCGGAAACGCGCCCGCTGCGCCCCCACATCACCTTGGGCCGCAGCCGCGGGCCCGACGGAAGCCGAATCATCCAGCGCGTACTCGCGGATCCCCCCGTGCCTGATGCGGTCACGATGTCCGTCGAACACGTGGTCCTGTTCGAAAGCGTCCTGTCGCCCCGGGGAGCGCGCTACACGCCGCGCCTGACCGCCCCGCTGGGGGGGACGTGAACGGCGGCGCGGCCCGCGGACCGGGCGCCGCGGCGGAGCTTCGTGCCCGGCGCCGCCTCTGACGCTACAATCGCCCGCGCAAGGGCGCGCCGCGGCGCTACCGAACGAATGGACAACACTCATGATTGACGACACAACGCACATCATCGCGGTATACCCGGGTTCGTTCGATCCCGTCACTCACGGCCATCTCGATGTGATTCGCCGGGCCGCCCGGCTGTTCAACGAGCTGATCGTGGGCGTCGGCATCAATCCCGACAAGGATGACCTGTTCACGCCCGCCGAGCGGCTCGAACTGCTGCGACCCCATTTGGCGGACCTGCCGAACGTCCGGGCCGAGGCCTACGACGGCCTGACGATCGACTTCGTGCGGGGTTGCAGGGCCCGCGCCATCGTCCGCGGCATCCGCGACGCGTCCGACCTCAGCAGCGAGCTCATGCAGGCCAGCCTGAACCTCGCCATCGGCGGCGTCGAAAGCGTCTTCCTGCCCACCAGCGATCAGCACGTGCTCACGTCGAGCACCTACGTCAAACAGATTTTCGAGATGGGCGGCGGTGATCTGGCCCGGATCGAACGCCTCGTGCCCCACAATGTCGCCGAGGCCCTGGCCCGCAAGCTCCCCGGCCGCCCCGGAGGCAGATCGTGAACGCCACGACCCCCGCTTGCCAGCGATTCGGCCCGCGCCGCCGCGCGGGACTCGTCGGCCTGGTCGTGGTCGCGCTTGCCGGCGCCGTTTCGGCCGGCGCCGCCGACAAGCCCGGCGGCCTCAAGGAACTCGTCGAGATCATCGCGACGGGCGACGAGGTCGAGTCGGCCGCGGCCGCGCAGGAGCTCATCGACCGCATGACCACGCCGCTGTTGCGCGCGATCGGATCGCTGGAGAACCGCCCGATCGAGCAACAGGTGCGCTTGCGCCAGGCGTTGGCCCGCCTCGACCGCACGCTGCGCATGCGCATGTTTCGGCTCGATCTGCCGCCGGCGGATCGCGCCCTGTTCGACCGATTCGCCCGGGCCTACCCCGAACTGACGCTGCGTGCCTTCGACACCAATTACCGCGTGCGGCTGGCCGCGGTGGATCAGATTCCGCTCGAGCCCGACACGGGGGCGGGCGTGTTGATCGCGGCCAAGGTCAACGACGAGGACGAAGACGTCGCCACCGCCGCGCTGAAGGTGGCGTTGCGGCTGCACGACCGCGTCGTCGCCCGCTGCCTGAGGCGCTACGTCCGCGACGCGACGCAGGCCGTGGCGTCGGGATTCTACGGCCCGGAGAGTCAGGACCTGGCCCACGCCGTCGCGATCATCGTGTTCCGCTCGATCCAGGTCATCGGCCAATCGGGCTTCGCCCGCGGTCACGCGGACGTCGCCGCCGCGCTGCGCTACTTCGGGCGGTCCAAGTACTGGGACGTCAACCAGCGGGCGTCCGCGATTGCGGTGCTCGGCAAGCTCGGCGACCGGCGGGCCGCTCCCGTCCTGTTGGAGTTTCTCGACGACCCCGCGCAGCACCGCTGGGACCAGCCGGAAAACGCTCCACGCGTGGTGCAGACCGTCGGCGACGCCGCGCTGCTGGCCCTGGCCCGCATCTACGGCTTCCAGCCGGCCCGTTTCGGGATGCGCGTCTCCCCGCGTAACCCCGATATCGCCGGCTACACGAACGAACGCACTCGCGCCGTGGGGCACCGCGCGTTTCGCGTCTGGTACGCCGGTCACGTGGAGCGCGCCGGCCCGTCGAGCCGGCCGGCCGCGTCGCGGCCCGCCCGCAGGAGCGAACCCCGGCCATGACGATCCCGCCCGACGATCCCGCCCGGCGCGCCGCCGAAGCACTCGGGCGGCTCAGCGAGGACGAACGCCGACGCCGCAAGCGGCGCCGGGCCGGCCGGTTGCTGCTCACGGCGTTGCTGGTCGTTCTGGCCGCGCTGGCGCTGGTGCCGATCTGGCCGTGGCTGGTGCCGGCGTTCGTCTACGAAGGCCCGCTGGTGCAGAACACACGCGACCGGCGGGCCGTGCTGGTCTGGTACATGTCGCGGGCCGTCGGCGACGGGATCGTCGTCCACCTCGGCGACGACCGCCTGATTCCGGTCGAGTGCGTCGGCAGCCGCTGCCGCGCCGTCCTGACCGACCTGCCGCCGGGAGCCGACATCCCCTACCGCATCGTGTACGATCAGCGCACGCTCGTCGCCGACACGTTGCGCACCATGCGTCGCAGCGACCAGCCGTACACGTTCGTCGTCTTCGGCGACAGCGGGAAGGCCACGCAGGCGCAGTTCCGGCTGGCCGACCAGATCGTGGCGTCCGACCCGGATTTCGTCCTGCATACCGGCGATCTGATCTACGGCCGGGGCGAACGCTACCTCTACCGCAGTCGCTTCTTCGTCCCTTATGCCCCGTTGCTGCGGCGGGTGAACTTCTGGCCCTGCATCGGCAACCACGACGTCTTCATCCCCGTGGAACAGGCGCCCTACTTCCGGGTCTTCGAGCTGCCCCGCAACGGCCCCGAGGGTCTGCCCCCCGAACACGACTACTGGTTCGATTACGCCAATGCGCGGGTCGTGGTGATCGACAGCGAGCGAGACGAGCGGACGCTGCGCGAGATCGTCGCGCCGTGGGTCGAGCGGGTCTTCGCCGCCGGTGCGTCCCGGTGGAAGTTCGTCGTATTTCACCGGCCGCCGTACACGGCCGGGCAACATCCGCCGCGGGTGCAGATTCAGCGCGCCCTCGCACCGGCCTTCGAGCGCGCCGGCGTCGATATCGTCTTCAACGGCCACGACCACATGTACGAGCGCACCGTCCCGATCCGCGACGGGCGCATCGCGCCGGACGGACGGGGCGTGGTCTACGTCGTCAGCGGTGCCGGCGGCGCCCGGCTCTATACGGCGTTCCCCCCCGACCAGCGACCCGACTACATTGCGATGCTCAACAACGACGTACACAGCTTCACGCGCGTGCGCGTCGCCGGGGACACGCTCATCCTCGATCAGATCGCCCTCGGCGGCGACGAGATCGATCACTGGGTACTGCACAAGCCCGCGCCGTAAGGCGGCACGGCGCGCGGCCCGAGCCGGCCATGAAACACGACGAGGCGTCTTTGCTTGCCAACGATCAGCTCGCCGCGTGGGAGTTCGCCGGGCTGCTGTTGACCTACTGGTGCAACGCCCGCTGCGCGCAGTGCTACGTCAACAGCGGGCCGCGCGCCGGCGGCCGCCTCGCCCGCGACGAGGCCCTGCGGAT
This sequence comes from uncultured Planctomycetales bacterium, assembly GCA_964428275.1. Taxonomy (GTDB): domain Bacteria; phylum Planctomycetota; class Phycisphaerae; order UBA1845; family Fen-1342; genus JALSRY01. The sequence goes on from CAYRXN010000286.1 coordinate 10,053, forward strand.
CTGGCGCAGCCTCGATCGGCTCGCGGCGGCCCACGGACACACCATGCGCATCCACCTCGCCGGCGGCGAACCGTTCGGCGACTGGCCGCATTTGCTTTCGATCGTTCGCGGCGCCCGCGACGCCGGCTGCTCGCCGCTCGAAAAGATCGAAACCAACGCCTTCTGGGCCACGAGCGACGGGCTTGTCCGTGCCCGGCTCGAACAACTCGACGCGCTCGGGATGCAAACGCTGGTCGTCAGCACCGATGTCTTTCACCAACAGTTCGTGCCCTTCGAACGCGTGCGGCGCTGCGTGGAGATCGCGCGGCGGGTG
>CAYRXN010000287.1:0-3117 GCA_964428275.1 uncultured Planctomycetales bacterium
TCAGTCCCTACGTCCCTTGGTCTCCGTCCCTATGTCCCTTGGTCCCTCAATCCCTGAATCCCTCGATCCCTTTGTGAATGGCGAATGCCGAATGGCGAATGGCCTTCGGTGCCTCACCCCTTCGTCCCTGTGTCCCTCAGGCCCCCCGTCCCTCAGTCCTTGCGTCTCTTGGCCTTCGCGCCTCCGTCGGCGGACTCCAGCTTGATCGCGCGCGAGGGGTCGAGTCGGCACAGCCGCGCGAACACGCCCGCCGACCGTTCGGCGTCCGCGGAGCCCGGTTCGGGTCGCAGCCGGCGCAGGGCGGTGTAGAGGTCGCCGAGGGCTTGCGCCGCCAGGTCGGGCTCCCAGTCGTCGAGGTGGAAGCGGTCGATCGTCTGTTCGAGCCCTTCGAGGATCGAAACCGCCGTGGTCAGCTTGTTCATGTCGAGGCAGAACGCGGCCAGCGCCAGCCGGGCCCGGAACCGTTTGCGGCCATGCCCCGACACGTCCAGTTCCTGCGAGAGTCGGCGGATGGCCTGCTCGCCTTTGGCTTCTGCGAGCAGTTTGCGGGCCTCGTCGATCGCGAGCGCGAGTGAATCCTCCGCCGGGGCGGCCGCCTGCCCGCCGCCGCCGAACTGCCCGGTGATTTCGGCCAGCCACGCGCGCGTGGCGCCGTCGGCTGCGGGTGAGCCGTCCTTGAACGTCAGATCGAACAGGTCGGGCAGCCGTTGCGACAGCGCGACGACCTCGAACGCGACCGCGTCGCGCACCGCGGCATAGGCCGGCCCCAGCCCGCCGGCCGCCTGGGCGACGTAGCGTTGGAGGTCGAGCCACAACGGGGTCGTCGCGAACTGCGCCTCCGCGTCGGTCAGCAGCCGCGGCCAGTCGCCCGCCCCGATGAGGTTTTCGAAGTACTGCCTGCGAGCGGGCGGCGGTGGTGGAATGAGCCCCGGCTTGGGGGCGGCCGTCAGTCCGCCGAACTGCACCGCGCGCATCAGCCGATACGCGCGGGCGTCTTTGTTGTCCTGTCCGAGCAGGTACCGCGCCACCTTCACGACCGACTGGACCGCCTGCGTCGCCGTGGCGAACGTCTCGGGCACGCTCGGCTGCCCGGCGGCGGGGGCGGCCGAAGTGGTCGGCGGCTGGCCCGCGGGACGGGCCTCGACCGCCGCCGGCCGGCCCGCGGCGGCGTCCGGTGGGGCACCTTCCAGCGGGCCGACCTGCTGCCGCAGCGCCTTGAAGGCCCGCACGAGCGGGAGATAGTTCGGCGTTTCCGGCTGTCCGGCGAACGCTTGCGTGATCGCCTCATCGAGAGCCGCGACCGCGTCGGCGCAGCGATGCACGTCTTCCTTTTCGTCGGACCGCGGGTGCCGGGCCGCCTTGCCGGCCTTCAGCTCCACCAGCGGCATGAGCTTTTCGGCGACGTACTGGATCGCGTTGTAGCGCCCGTGCGGCGGTTTGACCTTGGGATAACAGCCTTCCCAGAAGTTCTCCAGCAGGGTGCGGAAGGCTTCGAACCCGGCCGCCAGTCCGCCGTAGCCCTCGTGGTGGAACAGCCCGAGGCACAGGTACGCCATCACGAGCAGGTCTTTCGACTTGTCTTGCAGAATCTCGGTCGCCAGGCGTGTCACCTCGGCCCAGTCCACTTCCTCGCCGGTGAGCGAGCCGATCCGGTCCATCTGGGCCTGAAGCTGCTCGAAGACCTCCTCGTAGCGCACCGGATCGCCGACCGGACTTTCCGCGCTGATCGGCTCGCGTCCGAGGCTCACGATCTGTTCAAACCGTTCCTTGTCCATCACAGACCCTCGACACCCGCGCCCTTGTGACACCGGTTCCCAACCGGTGGTCGTTCCCCGACCACGTTCGCCCGCTTTGCGACCGGTCGAGTCCCCGGAGCGGGCGCCGCGGGCCCCGAGCCCGCGTGGGCCTCCGACCGGGCGCCAACGCGACCGAACGCCAACGATCACCTACTCGACTTCAGCCTGTCGCCGTCTTGCCTGGGCGCGCCATGCCGCCCACGCGTTCCTGGCCGCGCCGGCGTTGATCACGCCGAACAGCAGGATCAGGACGGCGAACACGTCCGCCCCCCGGATCAACCAGACCGCGCCGGGGACGAGGCAGCCCGCCGCCGCCAGCGCGTCCACCAGAAACCCGACCGGTGCCGCCAGGGCGTGCCGCGCGAACGCCAGCACGGCGACCAGCACCAGCCCAATCCCCACCACGCGCGCCATCCAGACGAACACGCTCACCGAGTAGTCGTACATCGCGTCACCGCTGATCCCGACCGGAACCATCACGAAACCGACGTAGAGAAACAGCGCCGCCGAGACCAGCGCCCAGAACGGCGATTCGACCGGCGGCTCGGCACGCGTCCCCTCCCTTGCCGCGCCCGCGGCAAACGGCGGGGGCGCCGCACGCGGTGCGTCCGGCGGAACGGACGTGTCCGCCTCGTTCTGGTTCGTTGCCGGCGAGGGCGACACCTGCTGCGGATCGGAGGACGGCGCAGAATCCTTCGGCGACATGGTGGCTCCTTCGAGAACCCGCGCATCGGATTGCGCGCGGGCGTGATCGCAGCGCGAACGGGCGCATCGTACTTCGCGGGACGCCGCGCGTCACGAATCGTTCCGCACGCAACCGGGGCCGATGCGACCGAACCCTGCAGCGGCGGCGAGGAGGGAACAGGGATTGAGGGATCAAGGGACTGAGGGACGGAGGGACACAGGGACGAAGGGGAAGGTACCGAAGGGTCATTCGCCATTCGGCATTCGCCATTCGCCATTTACAAAGGGACCGAGGGATTCAGGGATTGAGGGATTGAGGGACCAAGGGACGCAGGGGCGGAGGCCAAGGGAAGTAGGGACGAAGGGGTGCGGTACCGAAGGGGCATTCGCCATTCGGCATTCGCCATTCACAAAGGGATCGAGGGATTCAGGGATTAAGGGATCAAGGGACATAGGGACTGAGGGACGGAGGGACACAGGGACGCAGGGGTGAGGCACCGAAGGCCATTCGCCATTCGGCATTCGCTGGTCGTAATTCGCTGTTGAGCAAGGCTTGCTTGCTTTCGTGGTCGTCTCGGCATCCCTGGCGGACAAACGGGGGCGGCTCTTCAGGATGGGGGGGGCAGAGCTCGATATG
>CAYRXN010000288.1:0-4602 GCA_964428275.1 uncultured Planctomycetales bacterium
CGCCGTACCTGCCGGACAGATAGCCGCGCCGGATGTTCGTTTCCCGGCGAGGTGGCTTCTTGAAGTCCCAAAGCGAGTACAGTGCGGTGGCACCGTCGCGTTTCTTCTCGGTAAACCAGATCTGATCGCGTCTGAACAGGTACATGTCCAGAAGGTTGTCATCGTGTGTGGCGAAGATGAGCTGCGCGCCGTTTGGGTTCAGTTCCTGCGAATGGAACCGTCGAACCAGCCATTTCGTGAGCGACGGATGAAGGCGCGCATCGAGTTCGTCCACGACGACAACGCATCCGCGCTGAAGGACGTATTGCCAGGGGCCGGCCAGCGCAAACATCTTCTGTGTTCCGTCTGATTCCTCGGCGAACTGGAAAGACGCTTCGATTTCCCGGCCATTCTCGTCGACAGCATGATGCAATACGCGCACATCGTGTACGAAGGGTTCTGGCCCGCTCGCCGATAAGATGTTCGTGCGCAGCTCCTCCGGCATATGGGACCACATGGCTGTTTCCGTAATCGGAATGCGCTTGACGTCGTAGTCCGCAATCCCGAGGTCGGCACCGCGCAGAATCTCAAGAATCTGCGCATTGAGCTTGTGGTCGTGGAGTGCCAAGTCGCACGTGAACGCCAGTTCGAATCCCTCGGTCGGAAACCAGGATATCTCGCGAAACCGGTTGCCGAACCAATCGAGCAGGGCTTGGGCGATCGGATGGTTAAACTGCGCGGAAACGGAAAGATAGAGAGCGTTCGCACGTGTCAGCTTCTCGATCTGGGTGCGCTCACCCTTCCAATCCGCACCGTAAGCGAACGGCGTCTGGCCAGCCCGCCCGGCAGGTCCACGGACAAACAGTCTGCGCCGACGGCCCTGTGGATAATGGTGGAGCCATTCTTCATGCACGCGTTTCGCGTCCACGGCGAAACCGTAGTCGTATCGCCGGCCATCCATGAGGAACACGAACTCGAACCGACTCGGCTGGTCCGTGCAGCGCGAATCGAGCTTGAACGGAACCACGTCGATCCGCGCTTCTCCCGCATACCTCTCCTGCACCGATGTTCCCACGAAATCTGCGGCGAAGCGCATCGCGCGGAGCAGATTCGACTTGCCGGAGGCATTCGCTCCGAAAATCGCGGCGCTGCGAAGAAGATCGAATCCGCTGTCCTGGGCGTTGCTGGTGATGTTGTGGGGCAGCGATTTATCGGGCTTGGCGGGAACCATGCTCAGCGTCACGCGATCCCGAAACGAGCGGTAGTTCTCGACACTGAATTGGATCAACATGGCCGGAGCCTCCCGCTGGGACTTGCATCAAACCACCGTATTCTATCTCCCCAATCGCAAGATCGGGCGAATTATGCGAATTATTTGCAAAAAATCAAGAATCATGGCATGGATGTGCTCGAGTTCGTGCCGTCGCGCGGCGTGGTGGAGGCGTGGGGCAATGTACGGCAGGCGGCTATCTGGTAGCCGTCCCGGTCGAGAGCACAAGAACTTGTGGGCGTGCTACCGAGCTGCGCCGGACGCGACGGTTTCGACCGGCGCTGGCTGTTCGTTCCCCTCGACCGAAAAAACGTAGAAGCTCCCGTATGTGGCCGAGCGGTCGATCGCCAGGAGCTCCCGCGACAGTTGCTCGTGATGGCGCAGGTGTTTGCGGATCGACGCCGGCGGGGGCATCTCGTAGCTGCCCGAGCGGTAGATCAGCCGGGCGCCGGGCGCCGCCGCCCGCAGGACGCTGGCCAGCGTCTGCTCGAACAGCTCCGGCGTCATCCAGTCGAAAATGTCCAGCAGGTTGAACCTGGTGATCGAGCCGGGCGGGAGCGTGTCGAGGTAGGGCCCCAGCCAGCCGTTGACGACCGTGACGCGGTCCACGTTGTGCCGCAGCGTCTCGAAGTTCTCCTCCAGCAGGTACGGCGGTACGCGGTTGCCGCGAAACCGGCCCGTCGCCGTCACGCTCAGAAAGTAGTTGTCGTAGATCGGCACGCGCGTCAGCACGTACTCGATGCGTTCGCGGACGTAGTCGTAGATGCCGTGGCGGCCGTCGACCAGGTCGAGCTGGCGCGGGTGGACGCCACAGAGGTACATGAACCAGCGCGACTTGCACAGCCGCTCGATCACCGGCCCCCACAAACAGGGTTCCACGTATCGACGGTACATCGCCTGCTGGGCCTCCAGCGACCGCAGCTCGAAGAACTCCTCCATCCGCCGGCGACTGATGCCGACCGCCGGCAGCAGCAGACGCACGAGCCGGGCGGCGAGCCCCATCTTGCCGAAGTCGTACAGCCCGCGATTGACCATCCACAGGTTCTTGTCCCAGAACGCGCGCGAGCGCTGCGAGAGGATCGGACGCAGTCGGCGGCGGTAGACGCGGCTGGCCGCCGACGGCCGGCGGGCGGCGAAAATGTCGAAAAACGTGGCGTGGTCAAGCGCCATGATCGCGGCGAGCTTGAGCTCGACCACCGCGTTTTGCGCCGGATTGCCGTCGATCGTGATGAGCCTGTCGGGGCTTTGGCAGAGAAAGTTGAGCGGGTTGCACCCGGCCGAGCTGATCGAGATGACCGTGTCGCCGGGGCCGACGCGCAGCGCCCGCCGGTCCATCTCCGGGTCTTCCCACGACATGTTGAATACGATGCCGTGGAAGACGATCCGCTCCATCAGCGAGCGGTCGTCGGGCACGGGCATGTCGATCACTTCGTACACGCGGTTTCCTGCTGGCCGGCGCCCGGCGCCGGCGGGGATCACGTTCGGCACACGGCGGTGAAGTTGTACCCGCCCAGCCAGTAAGTCACGTCCACGTCGGAAAACACCTCGCGCAGCTTCTCCTCGTAGGGCCGCAGCGTTTCCACGTGGTTGAGCCGCAGCCAGCCGCGCATCAGGGCACCCAGCGGTCCCCACGCGGCGAAACGCGAGAAATCGAGCACGACCAGCCGGCCGCCGGGCGCCAGGTGCTGGCGGGCCCGTTCGATCGCCGCCGGCCAGTCGGGGATCATCGTCAGACTGTAGGCGAACAGGATACCGTCGAAGCGGCGGTCGAGCTCCATCCGGGACGCGTCGGCCTCGACCAGCTCGACCTGGGACCACCCGCGCGACGCGATGCGCTTGGCGGCTTGCCGGAGCATGTCGGCCGAGAAGTCGAGACCGACCAGCCGCCCGCGCGCCGGGTCGAGACGGTCGAGCACGTAACGGAAGTTCAGCCCGGTGCCGCAGCCGACCTCGAGCACGTTGCTGTCGGGCTTGAGCTCGAGCCGGGCCACCGCCCGCTTGCGGCCGTGCAGGATCGTCCAGCGCGTCCAGTCGTAGATGTACGCGTGGTAGCGATAGAAACCCTGTACCGCGCTTCGGGCCACGTCCGTCTCCAGCCGTTGGCGACCCCCCGGCTTCCGCCCAGCCCCCCGGTCGGCGTCATGTGATACCGCAAGGGTCGCAGCGAAGCAAACGGCTCCGGCAGAAGCGAGCGGACGCAGGGGCCGTCGCCGTCGGCGATCGTGTGCGCAAGTGCTACTGCGCTAATATGTTGCAGCCCTGGAGACGCCGCGTTCCCGAAGCTTCGGCGGGGTGGAGGTGGCTTGACACTCGGCGATTGCCGATAGAAAATCCAGCAGAGAGGGCCGGTTGCGCGCCGATGGACGGCGGCGGCGAAATGCCGGTATTTCGCAACGCGGGCTCCCCATCATGGCCGAGCAGGAGACCTCACGGATGGAACAGCCGTCGTCTCATCTGAAAATCCGCCGAACCGATGGCGTGTCGGTCGTCGAGTTCGCCGACCGGAAGATTCTCGAGGAGCTTTCCATTCAGGAGATCGGCGAGGAGCTCAACCGGGTGGTCGAATCGGAAGCGGGGATCAAGCTGCTGCTCGATTTTCGCAACGTGGATCACCTTTCCAGCGCCGCGTTGGGCATGCTGATCACGCTCAACAAGAAAGTGAAAGAGCAGAGGGGGAATCTGAAGCTGTCCGATATCAACCGTCAGATCTTCGAGGTTTTCAAGATCACCCGCCTGAACCGCGTGTTCGAGATTCACGATACGGCGGAGCAGGCGCTGGCCAGCTTCTGACCGCGAGCACAGGGCCCCGAGGCCGGTTTACGGATCGCGTTGAGGAGCGACGATGGCGGTACCCAGCGAGTTCGGCGTACGGGATGCCGACCTGGTCGAGATAGTCATCCCGAACGACCTTCAGAGCGCTCGAGCGTCCGAAGAGCGCATCATGAAGGAACTCGCACAGCACAAGTACAGCCCCGAGGTCACCTTCGCCATCAAGCTCGCTCTCGAAGAGGCGCTGACCAACGCGGTCAAGCACGGAAACTGCAACGACGCCAGCAAGCAGCTCGTCGTGCGCTACCGCGTCGATCCCCGGCGCACCGTCATCATGGTGCGCGACGAGGGCTGCGGCTTCCGGCCCAACCAGATCCCCGACCCCACCCGCGACGAGAACCTCGAACGCCCCAACGGACGCGGTATCATGCTCATGAACGCGTACATGACCCGCGTCTGTTTCAACGAGGCGGGCAACGAAGTCTGGATGCTCAAAGAGAACACGCGGCAGCGCCCCGCCTCTTCAGCCTGAACAGGCCCCCGGGGACGGCCCACCGGCGGCAAGACCCGAGCCGCTCGCCTGC
>CAYRXN010000289.1:0-3027 GCA_964428275.1 uncultured Planctomycetales bacterium
GGTGTTCGGCTCGCAGCACTACCGGCGGACGGTGGCGGAGTACGGCTTGCGGCAGGAGTTCATCACGCCGTACACGCCGGAGGAAAACGGGCTGTGCGAGCGGTTCATCCGCAGCTTCAAGGAGGAGTGCGTCTGGCAGCATCCCAGCGGGTTCGCCTCGCTGGCGGCCGCCCGGGAGGCGATCGGCCGCTGGATCGAGTGGTACAGCGCCGAGCGGCCGCACCAGGCTTTGGACTACCGCACGCCCGACGAGACCCACGCAGCGTCGCTACGCGACGCTGCGTGATAGACAACGGAGTTGTCCAACTTGCAGGGGTACACTACAGATGTTCTATGTTAGGGTTGCGCCGGGGCGCCGGGGAAGGTAGTTGTATTACCCGCCGGTGCCGTAGTTCGACAGCAGGATCGACAGGTCCGCCAGATTCACGCAGCCGTCGCCATCGAGGTCGGCCTCGCCGTTGAAGTTGGCGTCGCCCTCACAGGTGTTGTACGCCGCCAGGAGAATCGAGAGATCCGCCAGGTCCACGTCGCCGTCGTGGTCGATGTCGCCGGGGATGCCCGACCACTCGGTGATCGTGAGGTAGGGCTTGGTCGTCGGATCGGAATCGAGCGCGTCGATGAACGCCTGGTTGCGGTCGTTGGGCGTGTTCGGGTCGATCTGAAACCGCAAGCCCACGCGGTTGTCGCCGCTGGTGAGGGCTTCGTTGACGACGCCGCTGACGTCGAGTTCGAAAACCGTCGGTTCCTGGTAGGGCGCCAGCGTGACGACGCCCTGAAAGACGGCCGGGCCGGCGGCGAAGTCGTCGGGGCTTTCCTGCAGGTCCGCCGGGTAGGCGTAGATGTGGACGTTCACGTCGGGGAACGGCCAGATCGGCGCCCCACGCACCGTGAAGGTCAGCGTGGCGGTGACCGGAGGCGCGTAATACACGTTGGCGAGGTTGTATTCCCACACCACGCGATGTTCGAGACTGGTGGTGCCGGGCGCGGTCGTGAGCGTGATCGAGCCCTCGTAGCTGGTCTGGTTGAACGTCCAGTCCCAATCGTCGGCAACGCCGTCAAACGGGCCGTAACTCCCACCGTCGGCCAGGGTTCCGTCTTTCGTGGGGTAGATCGTCTGGGCGCCGGCCAGTGGCAGACACACCCCGACAGCCACGCAGAGTATCATCCCCTTCGCTGCTTTCCCGTATGCCACGACTGCTTCTCCTGCGTCGCCCCCGTTTCCACGATACCGATGCCGCTGCCCCTTTCCCAGCCAAAGCAAGCGTCATGCCAGAACGGCCGTCGGTGGTTTCAGGCGCGAATCGGCGGGCCTGGTGCTCCGTGCGCGGCGTTCGGCCCCGCTCGGGCGCGACACCGTTCCCACAAGGTGGAATGGCGATTCGTGTGATTCCCAATCGTGGGATGCGAGAACCGTGCGGGATGGGCTCGCGTCATGGTCCGAGCGGGGGAGAAAAAACATAACACTTTGTGCAATGACGGGTTAGGGCGCGCCGCCCACGCCGCCTCCGTTCCCGGTCTTTGTTGAAAGCCACCTGGCACGGCGGGTGCAAGCTCATCGGAGGGAGTGGATGTCGCTCTGCGTGCATCCGGTTAGGCCGAGCCGTGGAGGCTTCCAAGGTCGCACTGGAGCGACCCCAACAACACAGGTCAAGACGCCCGAGCGAGGCGTCTCAAGGAGAATGGAGGAAGATGCAATGAGAACCGCAGTTCGGCTGCTGTCCGTCGTGCTGATCGGCACAGTGACCGTCTCGGCGCTGGGACAGATCATCCCCGGCGACCCCGGCACCTACCCGTCGGTCAGCGTGGTCAACTCGCCCCACAACCTCAACAACTACCCCGGCGTCACGATCCCGGGCAACCAGGTCTGCCTGCCTTGCCATACGCCCCACAACGCGATCATGCCGGGTGAGGAGGGTGTGCTCTGGAACCACGAGCTCACCGGCGAGACGTTCACCATGTACTTCAGCACCGCCGGCCAGCCCGAAGGCTCGTCCAAGATGTGCCTGAGCTGCCACGACGGCGTCACCGCGATCGACAGCTACGGCGGCGCCTCGGGTTCGGTCGTTCTCACCGGACCGGCCGCGCTCGGTACCGATCTGTCGAACGACCACCCGATCGGCATCGAGTACCCGAACCTCCCGGCCGAGTACAACGACCCGAGCACCTGGGATCCCGGCATCAACTTCGGCCCCGGCGTCCAGCTCATCACGATCAACGGCGTCGATCGCGTCGAGTGCGCCTCGTGCCACAACGTACACAACAACGGCCTGGGCAACTTCCTGCGCGTACCGGTACTGGAAAGCTATCTCTGCCTCCAGTGCCACATCAAGTAAACGCGCCGAGCGAACCGCGACCGGATCCATAAACGCGGCGTCTGGCCGACAACCGGGACCAGGGGGCCGGCGTCGCGTTTTACCTCACCATCCAAGGCAGTACCGCGAGCGTGCAGCGCCAACCCCGGCGCGGCACGCTCCTGGTGTTGCGCCGTCGAAGCCGAACGCCTCGCGGCCGGCCGCCGCCGCAAGGACCAGGCGGCAGCAGCAGATACACCACCGGCCGTCCCGGGTGCAACCGCTTGGGGACCGGTGCACGTCGTTCCGGGAACACCCGCTGGAGCAGGCAGTGCGCCTGTTGCGGGCAGCCTCCCATCCTGCGGGCCGGCCGCACTCGGCTGGCGGTTTCCACCAACAGCAAACCGGTGCCACGGATGGCCGCGCCACGGGCGCTGATTCCTGGGCCACCCCGGTCGGGATACCACCTGGGTTTCCTGGCAAGGTCCGGGCTTTGCGACCCTTCTCGCCCCATCGCCTTTTCGCCTGCCCGGACTGTGAAGGCCGGCCAGGGGGCGTGGGCCTCCCCGAAAGGGCAGTGGCGCCTGCCCGGGAAAGCGCCCCCCCCGTAAGCGCAGGGCGGCTTCGGATCGGTTTTCAGCGGGCAGATGGCGCGGCTAGCCCGGATATTTCACCGGGTCATCTGTTGAAGAAGTAGCGCTGGCCTCCAAGTCTTTGTATTCTGTGTGGTTATGAA
>CAYRXN010000290.1:0-9989 GCA_964428275.1 uncultured Planctomycetales bacterium
GGGCGTTCTGCATGCGCCCCGCCGCTTCGAGCGCCCCGGCAAAGCCGCGTCCGAGCGGCGGGAGCTGCCACAGCGGCTTGCCCTCGGCCGCCGCGATCTCGGCCACCTCCCCGGCCGCCAGCGGCGACGCCGCGACCACCAGCGCCTCGACCTCGACCTGCGCCGCCAGGACGCGGAGATCGTCGAACCAGGCCACCCCCGCGAGCGCCGCCGACCGCGGCATCCCCCCCTGCGCCACCGGCTCGATCCCGCCGGCCGAGCCGATCGCTCCCGCGACGCGCGGCAGATGGTCCGCGCTGGCGATCAGGCCCACACGCAGTACCGGGGTCGAGCGTTGTTGTTCGTTGTGGCCTGCTGCCATCAGCGTATAATCCCGGCGTCGATCCTCGCGGGTGTCTTCGGTGAAACCATGCGGCCCCACACGCTCGTCTTGCTGATCCTGCTCGCCATCCCCCTGCAAGCGGACATTTTGACGCTGCGCGACGGGCGACGCTACCACGGCCAGGTGATTTGGGAAGGGAAAAGAGAAATCGTCTTCCGGATCGTCGTCGGCCCCGGATCGAGCGTGGTGCGCAGGTTTCCGCTGGCGCGCGTCAAGCAGATCGAGCGAACCGCAAGGCCGCCGGCGTCGCACCCCACCGCTTCGGGCGACAAGAACCAACCGCCGAGCACCGATTTCGAGCAAATGCTGCGCGAGGCTTACGAACTCATCGACGACGGCGATCCCGCCGCCGGCCTGCGCGCCCTGCGGCGAATCGTCACGCGCGCGCCGGCCGGGGCGCTGTCCGCGATCGAGCGGCGCGTTCCGCAAGACCGCGGCGTGAGCCTGGCCCAACTGATGGCGACGCTGCGGCTGCGCGTGGCGCTGCGCGAGCGCGGCGGCCGGCTGCTCAACGTGCGCTACGTGACCGACTACGAAGCCGGCGCGCTCGGGCGGCTGCTCGAGCGGATCCACAACACGCGGCTCAAGCGCGTCTACGACGGCCGCACGCTGGCGCAGTGGTCGCGTGCGCCCGACGACTACGCAGCGCTTGCGCCGGATGCAAGACAACTCGAATACGACGCCCGGCTCGCGGCGGCCGCGATCGGCGTTCGGCTGCGCTACGACCCGCGGCTCAAGACCGACCGCGACGAGCGCCGCCGCCTGCTTGATCTGCGGGCCCGGCTGGGGCAACTGGCGGCGCGCATCGCCACGCTGCCGGGGTTTACGTCGCTCGGCGTGGACGAAGCCGCGCTGCCCGACGCCATGCGCGACTTCGTGCGTGAACTGGCCGAAGCGTCCGCGACCTCCCAACCGGCGGCATCGTCGCCGGCAGGTAGAGCCATCGCCCCGGAACCCTGAATCGCCGGGACGCGGACCGGAACACGCAACGTGACGCCGCACCACGCGGTTCGGAAAGCCGCGGCACTGCGGCGATATGGAATCGCACAGAGAGTCATGGTCCCGATCATGGGCCCGCACGCAAGGAACGCCGCCGTGTCCGAACAAGTGACCGCCGTTTACCAGACCGATCTGCCCGGACTGATCCACCGCGGGAAGGTGCGCGACCTGTACGATCTCGGCGACCGCCTGATGGTCGTCGCGTCCGACCGCATCTCCGCGTTCGACGTCGTGATGGCCGAGCCCGTGCCGGGCAAGGGCGCGATTCTCACGCGGATGTCGCGATTCTGGTTCGAGACGCTGCCGGCGGCGGCGCCGCACCATCTCGACTACGTGGTCGGCGCGGGCCGCGTGCCGGCCGGTTACGAGCCCTGGGTCGATCAGCTGCGCGACCGGGCGATGGTCTGCCGCAAGGCGCAGGTCGTGCCGGTCGAGTGCGTCGTGCGCGGTTACATCGTCGGCGGCGGCTGGAAGGAGTATCAGCAGAGCGGGCGCGTGAGCGGGGTCGCGCTGCCCGCGGGGCTGAAGCTGGCCGACCAGCTGCCCGAACCGATCTTCACGCCGAGCACCAAGGCTACCGCGGGCCACGATGAGCCGATCTCCTTCGAGCGGGCCTGCGACGAGGCGCAGCGTTTCCTCGACGGCCTCGACGGCGGCGACGGTGCGGCCCTGATGGAGCGCATCCGCCGGCGGTCGCTCGCGCTCTACACGCAGGCCGCCGCGTATGCACGGCGGCGCGGCATCATCCTCGCGGACACGAAGTTCGAATTCGGCCTTTGCCGAGGCGAGCTGCTGCTGGTCGACGAGGTGCTCACGCCGGACTCGTCGCGCTACTGGCCGGCGGACTCGTGGCGGCCCGGCGAAAACCCCGCCAGCTTCGACAAGCAGTTCTTGCGCGACTACCTCAACGGGCTCGACTGGAACAAGCAGCCGCCTCCGCCGACCATTCCCGCCGACATCCTCGACCGCACCCGCCGGCGCTACGAAGAGGCCTGCGCGCTGCTCGCGGGATGAGGCCCGACACAACGTCTCGCGTGCGAAATGACAAGTGTCCGGCGGACAGCGCACGGGCCGCCGGGACGGGCGGTGCGACGGAGAAAAATGTGCGTTCCAACGGCCTCTGACGGGCAATCCCGCACTTTATAACGGACCGAAGTTGAACACCGGCGCTGGCCGTGCGTTAAATAGGTGACGGCGTGACCGATCCCGGCCGGTGTCCCTGGGTCGGCGGCGCGTCGAATTGAATACTATAGACGGCGGATTGTCGCCGGGCGGACCGTAACGAGACGGGGCGCTGGCGGCGACGACGCTCACGACAGAAAGCGGGCAGGGACCATGAAGCTCGAAGAGATACGCGACAAGTTTCCGATCACGCGGAATTACAACTTTCTCAACCACGCCGCCATCGCCCCGCTGTCCGGGCCGGCGGCCGACGCCCTCGTGCGCTACGCGAAGGAAACCGCCGAGTCGGCGTTCCTCGAAGGCACCTACTACCGCGCGCCGGAACGGGTGCGGGCCGCCGCCGCCCGGCTGATCGGCGCCGAGCCGTCCGAGGTCACCTTCGTCAAGAACACCTGCGAGGGGATCAACTACGTCGCCAACGGCATCCAGTGGCTCTCCCGGGACAACATCGTCTCGACCGACATGGAGTTTCCCGCCAACGTCTACCCGTGGCTGGCGCTCGAACAACGCGGCGTCCGGCTGATCCGCGTGGAGGCCGAAGACGGGCGCGTGCCGTTCGACCGCATCGCGGCCGCCATCAACCCGCGCACGCGGCTGGTGACGGTATCCGCCGTCCAGTGGTCCAACGGGTTTCGCATCGACCTCACGCGGCTCGGCGAGCTGTGCAAGGAGAAAGGCGTACTGCTGTTCGTCGATGCGATCCAGGCCCTCGGCGTGCATCCGATCGACGTGCAGGCGATGAACATCGACTTTCTCTCGGCCGGCGGGCACAAGTGGCTCTGCGCGCCCGAGGGGACCGGCATCTTCTACTGCAAACGCGAGCTGCTGGAACACATCCGGCCGAGCGCGATCGGCTATATGTGCATGAAAAAGCCGTTCGAACACCGCATTCGGCGTCTCGACCTCGACGACCTGCACGACGACGCCCGGCGGTTCGACAGCGGCGTATACAACCTGCCGGGCATCTGCGCGCTGGGGGCTTCGCTGGCGCTGCTGCTGGAGGTGGGGATCGAGGAAGTGCAGGTGCGGGTCAAACACCTGACCGACCTGCTGGTCGAGGGGCTCCGCAGCAAGGGCTGGCGCGTCCACAGCCCGCGCACCGCCAGCGAATGGAGCGGGATCGTCTCGTTCTCGTCGCGCAAGCACGACACCGAAACGCTGCGCAAACACCTGCGCAGCGAGTTCCGCATCGTGATGGCCAAACGCCTCGGTTGGTTGCGGGCCAGCCCGCACTTTTACAACTCGACCGAGGAGATTCGGCAGTTGATCGACGCGCTGCCGGCCGGCTAGCGGCCGCCGCGTCGATGGCCGGCAACCGCCGGCCACGCACATGAGGGGCATCGCCGGCCAGGGCAGGCCGGCCGCCGTGAGGACCGGACGCACAGCCGGAGCAGCGCCATGAAAAACTGGATCGATGGCGGTTTTGGAATCGGCTGGTACTCGGCATATAATGAGCGGAGCAACGATGATGTCGATCCGCTCGAAAGGCGGCATATGCGTAAGACGTTGACGACAATCCGGTGCGTGCCGCGTTACGGCTACGACCACACCGAGGTGCGCACGGTCGATCTCGACCTGTTCGACGAAGCGGACGAGCGCGAGCTGCTCGCGGTGCTGCGCGCATGGTTCGCGCTGCGCGGCATCCAGGATGCCGTCTACGATCTCGACGTCGACGACAACGGATTCTTCGCGATCATCAACGACGAAGCCTACCGGCAGGACTGGGGCGAACCGCTGCTGTAGCCGACGGACAACAGGCGACCACCGCCTGCGCCGATTCCGCGCGAACAACGCCCGCCCCGCGGCCCTAACGGGTCGTACCCGCCAGCACGCGCCGATCGCCTACCCGCCGGGTGATTCCGGCTGCGTCGAGCGCTTCCACGATCGGCACGACGTACTTGCGCGACGAGCCCAGCAAGGTACGGATCTCCGCCACGGTCAGCCCGCCACGGGCGCGAATCTCCGCGGTTACCTTTTCCACCAGCTCGTCCCACCGCCGTGCGTGCAGGTATACCTCCGCGCTCACGCGCACCAGGCGCCCCCGCGCCACCGCCAGATCGACCAGCTCCCGCACGCGCCGGGCGTTTTTCGGCGTCAGGCACGCCAGCGCGCCCGGGGCCGGCGGCTGGAACCCGGCCTCCTCGAACTGAGCGCATATTGCATCGAACAGCCGCTGGTCTTCCGGCGACATCGCCGCGGCGTGACCGGGAGGAACCACGTACCCGTCGGCCAACGCGACGCGCTTGTGCTCGATGAGCCAGTCGGCCACCACCGGCCGGAGCCGCGCGGGACAGTTCCGCGGCATCCACGCCGGCCATTCGTTCCGCGACAATCCCGGCAAACGCGGGTTTTCCCCCAGAAAGACGCGCAGCCGCTCGCAAAGCCGCTCAGCCAGCGCGTCGAGATGCGATGCGTGAACATAAACTTCGGTGGAAGCGATGCGCAGCCGCCGGATGCGCCCTTCGACCCCGAGTTGCCGCCGAACGGCGCGCAGCGTTTCCAGCGCGCCGATACCCGCCCGGGTCGCGAGTTGTTCGTCCGGGCACGGATCCCACGCATAGGCCGCCACGCACGCATCCAGCCTCGCCTTGGCGGGACCGCTGCGCAGGATCTCCAGCACGGCCGGGTCCGCCGGGTGTCTGCGGTTCCAGCGCCGCGCGACCGGGCGCACCACCGTGCCACCCCCCAACGTGCGGCTTCCGCTCTCGTCCCGCAGGATGAAGCGTTGCCCCCACGCCGCCACCACCGGCTCGGCCAGCAGCAACTGACCCCACACGCCGTCAACGCGCGGCGCGTCCGGCGAATCGAGCAGCCGCAGCCGGGCCAGCACCTCGCTCGTGGCGATGTGCAGCCGCAGCCGCAGTTCCCGCCGCAGGATCTTGCCGGGCATGCGCAGGGCGGCGATCCACACATCCATCAAGCGCGTGGGTTCCAGGTAGCCCGGCGTGGCCAGCTCGCAGCCGCGGCGGACCTCGTCGAGCGCCACGCCCGCCAGGTTCAGCGCCAGGCGCATGCGTCCCGCGGCCGCCTCGGTTCCCTCGTGGTGCGTTTGCAGGTGCCGGACGCGCACGCGGCGGCCGGCCGGCCACAGGTCGAGCTCGTCTTCGGCGCAGACCCGGCCGTGCGCCACCGACCCGGTCACGACCGTGCCGCGGCCCGCGATGCTGAACGCGCGGTCGATCGGCAACCGGAACCACGCGTAGCCGTCCGCATCGGCCGCGGACCGGCGGGCCAGATCGGCCAGCACCTGGCGCAGCTCGTCGATCCCGCGGCCGGTCTCGGCGGACGTGCGCACGAAGCGTTCGACGCGAATGCCCAGCGAATCGAGCAGTTCGCGTACCTCCTCCTCGACCGCCTCGGCCCAGTCGTCGTCCACCAGGTCCATCTTGGTCAGCGCCACGACGCAACGATCGAGCCCCAACAGGCTGAGCACCTCCGCGTGCTCACGCGTTTGCGGCATCACGGAATCGTCCGCCGCCACCACCAGCAGGGCCAGGTCGATCCCGCTGGCGCCCGCGACCATGTTGCGGATAAACCGCTCGTGGCCGGGTACGTCGACGAACCACAGGTCGCAATCGTCTATGCGGCTGTGGGCAAAACCCAGGTCGATCGTCATGCCGCGGGCCTTCTCTTCCGGCAGGCGATCGGGGTCGGTGCCGGTCAGCGCGTGCACGAGTCGGCTCTTGCCGTGGTCGATGTGCCCGGCGGTTCCGATGACCAGTCGCGGAGCGTCGTTCATGGCTGCGGATTGTATGAGGCCGGCCCGATCCCGGCGACCGGGCGGGTCGCACGTCTCGCCTGAGCCCAGGCAGGCGGGCTCTTCCCAGCACGATCCAGCGCGGGGCCATCGCAAACACCGGCCAGGTGGGCAGCGCTGCGGTTCCCGGAAGTTGATGCCGGAGCAAGCCCGGCCTGCTCGGCCCCCCGCTCTTTCAGGGAGGGGCTGGGGATGGTGGGACCGTTGCGCGCATGGCGAACTGCAAACAGCGAATGGCAAACCGCGAGCTGCTGCATCCGCGGACGTTTCGGCCGCCGGCCCGGAGCCCGCCGCAGCCGGTGGCGGCGCCCCCTGCAGTCCCCCCTGAGAGGGGGGCCGGTTTGGCCTGGCAGCCCCCCGGGGTGCCCCCCCGAAAACGAGGCTGATCTCCACACCGGTTGGGCACCAGCCTGCAACCAGTGCCGCGAAACGCCGCGGTTTTCCAGTCCGCGCGGTCCTCCGCAGCCTCACCGGCCCGGCTGCCACGCGGTCGGCTTCCGGGTTACAATGCGGCCGCGGCAGTTGCGGCGCGTCGCGGTGCGGCAAGCCGGGAAATGAGTTCTCCTCGGATGGAATCGAAGATGTCCATGAGCAAGTTTGGCCAGGGGGAGCCGTTCGACGAGTGGTCGCGGAAGATCCATGACATCATGGATGAGATGCAGCGGCGCGACTACGTTCAGTTTCGCGACGCCGGCACGTGGCAGCCCGCGACCAACGTCTACGAGACCCGTTCGGCCTATTTCATCTGCGTGGAGCTCGCCGGCGTGGAAGAACACGAAATCGACGTGAGCTGCGTCGAGTGTACGCGGATCACCATCCGCGGGCGGCGGGCCCAGCCCCGGCCGCTGGGCGTGGAAGGCCCGCTGAGCGTCCACGCGATGGAGATCGACGAGGGCGAGTTCCGCCGCGAGATCGAGCTGCCCGAACCCATTGACGTCGACAGGATGGAAGCGACCTACAGCAAGGGCTACCTATGGATCACAGCATTCCGGACGACGAGCGAGTAGCGCAGCCCGAGGAGACCAAGGACGCAACCGGCGAAACCACCGCCGATGCGCCTGCTTCCGGAAGCGCTCAGGCCGACGGCCAGGTCGCGACCGACGACGCCGGCCCGGAGATCCCGCGCGAACTGCCGGTGCTGCCGGTGCGCGGCGTGGTCGTCTTTCCGGGCACGGTGATGCCGCTGACCGTCGGGCGGGAAAAGTCCAAGCGCCTGCTCGACGACGTGCTCGCGGGCAACAAGCTCATCGGCGTCTTCACCCAGCGCGACGAAGCGGTCGAAGACCCCGGGATCAACGACATCTACCGCGTGGGCACCGTCTGTCACGTGCTCAAGCTGCTGCGCATGCCCGACGGGTCGAACAGCCTGCTGGTCCACGGGGTGCAGCGCGCCGGGCTCGAAGACTTCGTCGCCACCGAGCCCTACTGGAAGGCCCTGATCCACCCGCACAAGGACGAGTTTACGCCCTCGCTCGAACTCGAAGCCCTGGTCCACAACGCGCGGCAGGCCGCGCGCCAGGTGATCGAGCTGAGCCCGAACGTGCCCGACGAGGCGCTCCAGATCCTCGACTCGATCGACAACCCCGCGTCGCTGGCGGACTTCCTCGCCGCCAACCTCTCGCTGGGCGTCGTGCAGAAACAGGAACTGCTCGAGACCTTCGACGTGGCCGACCGGCTGCGGAAGGTCAACGCCACGCTCCAGAACCAGCTCGAAGTCCTCGAACTGGCCAAGAAGCTCCAGAGCGACGTGCGCGAGGAGATCGACAAGACCCAGCGGCAGTTCTACCTCCAGGAACAGCTCAAGGCGATCCGCAAGGAACTCGGCGAGCAGGACCCGCTCCAGGCCGAGGTCGCCGAGCTGCGCGAACGGATCGACGCCGCCGAGATGCCCGAAACCGTGCTCAAGGAGGCCGAGCGCGAGTTGCAGCGGCTCGAGCGCATCCCCCAGGCCTCGCCCGAGCACGGCGTCATCCGCGACTACCTCGACTGGCTGATCGAGATGCCCTGGAACGTCGAGAGCGAAGACAAGCTCGACCTGCGCGAAGCCGAGGAGGTGCTCGACGCGGACCACTACGGGCTGGAAAAGGTCAAGAAACGCATCCTCGAATGCCTCGCCGTCCACAAGCTCAAACCCGACGGCAAGGCGCCGATCCTGTGCTTCGCCGGACCGCCCGGCGTGGGCAAGACCTCGCTGGGCCAGAGCATCGCCCGGGCGATGGGCCGCAAGTTCATCCGCATCGCCCTCGGCGGCATCCGCGACGAGGCCGACATCCGCGGCCATCGGCGGACCTACATCGGGGCGATCCCCGGTCGCATCGTGCAGGAAATCCGCAAGGCCGGCACGCGCAACCCGCTCATCATGCTCGACGAGCTGGACAAGATCGGCGCGGACTTCCGCGGTGATCCCGCCTCGGCCCTGCTCGAAGTGCTCGACCCCGAGCAGAACCACAGCTTCACCGACCACTACCTCGGCGTGCCGTTCGACCTCTCGCGCGTGTTCTTCATCGCGACCGCCAACTACATGGACCCGGTCGAACCCGCGCTGCGCGACCGCATGGAGGAGATCGACCTGCCCGGCTACACCGCCGCCGAGAAGGTCGAAATCGCCAAACGCTACCTCGTGCCGCGGCAAAAGGAGCGCAACGGGCTCGAGCACACCGAGCTGACGTTCCCGCCCGAAGCGTTGCGCAAGATCGTCGAGTCGTACACGCGCGAGGCCGGCGTGCGCAACCTCGAACGCAGCATCGGCACCATCTGCCGGGCGCTGGCGGCCAGGCTCGCCCGCGGCGAGACCATTCCGCCGCTGGTCACGCCCGACGATGTCGAGACCCACCTCGGCCCGCCGCGTTTCGAGCGCGAGGTCGCCCTGCAAAAGGGAATCCCCGGCGTCGTGACCGGGCTGGCCTACACCCCCGTCGGCGGCGAGATCATCTTCATCGAGGCCGCGGTGATGCGCGGCCGTGGCAGCTTCACCGTCACCGGCCAGGTCGGAAGCGTGATGCAGGAATCGGCCCAGGCCGCGCTGACGATCATCCGCTCGCGTGCCCGCGAGTGGGGCGTCCCCCTCAACCGCCTGTCCGGCTCCGACATTCACATTCACGTGCCGGCCGGGGCGATCCCCAAGGACGGGCCGTCCGCCGGCGTGGCGATGCTCACGGCGCTGTTCACGCTGCTGACCGACACCGTCGCCGACCCGCTGACCGGCATGACCGGCGAAATCACGCTGCGCGGCCGCGTGCTGCCGATCGGCGGCGTCAAGGAGAAGCTGCTCGCCGCCCACCGGGCCGGGCTGCGCAAGATCATCCTCCCGGCCCGGAACGAGCGGGACCTGAGCGAAGTCCCCCAGGAAGCCCGCGACGCGCTCGAGTTCGTTTTCGCCGACCAGGTGGAAGACGTGCTGGTCGCGGCCATCCCGCAGTTGCGCCGCACGCGCAAGCCGACTGCCAAAGCCGCCGCCAAGGCGCCGCGAGCCAGGTCCGCCTCGAAGCGCGGCGGCGCCCGCAGGCCCGCGTCCAAGAAGACCGCCAAGCGCCCCGCCGGCCGCAAGCAGGCCGCCCGCACCAAGCCGAAACGGACGACGAAACGCAGCGGTTCGACCACGAAGAAATCGGCCACCACGCGGCGAGGCACGTCGCGTCCGGCGGCATCCCGGCGGTCGAAGTCCACGGC
>CAYRXN010000291.1:0-3551 GCA_964428275.1 uncultured Planctomycetales bacterium
GGCCCCAACCGCGGCCGGCGGTAAAACCGACGGCTGAAACCGCCCACGATGACCAACCCCAGGAAACGGGGGAAAAAGACCAAAAGACCCTTGCATCCCAAATAGGGGGGGGGGTATAATACCATCGAATCGGATATTCTGCACACTGGCCTAACAGTGGGGGTCGTCCATGTCTCGCAGAATACTCGCCATTTCAGGGGCAGTGGCTGCGTTGGCTGCCGTCTTTGTTCTTGGGCGCGCATCATCCGATTTGCGGCACCGGAAACCGGTCGATCCGATTGGTTTTCGCCCGGCGATCATCGATCTCGGCCGGCAGCCGTGGCACAGCACTGCCGGTTTCATGGCCGAGTTCGTCAACGGTGGCCCGACTCCGGTCACCATCGCCGGCCTGCACGCTTCCTGCGGATGCACGGGGATAAACCCGGCGAACTACGTGGAGAAAACCGTTGCTCCCGGAGAATCGATCGAAATCAGCGGTACGCTTGATATCGGCAACCGCCTGGGCAAACGCACCAGCGAAGTCGAACTGCTCCTCGCCGACGGTACCGTATATTTCCTGCAGATTACTTACGATGGATATCCCACGTACACGTTTCGCCCCGCGCGCCTGACGTTCTCGGGCGTCCAGCTCGACGGCGACCAAGCTCCTTTCGGAACGATTTTGTTTTCTTCGCCTTCGGTCGACGTACTTTCCGTCGAATCCGACGATACGTGGTTGCGAACCACGCGGCGCAAGCGTGGCAGCGGCGAAACCGAAATCGTGATCACCTTATCGCTCGAGGATCTCAAGCACGGCAAACAGTTCGGCAAAGTAACGGTACTGACGGACGATCCGTATCGCCCCCGTTTCGTCATCCCCGTCATGGCGGAGGGGACCGCCGCATTACGGCCCGTGCCGGCGTACCTGCTTCTCTCTCTCGGCCGTCGCGGGCGTGTGCGTTTCGTTCAGGCTGACGGCACTTACGTATCTGCCATGCTGTGCGAACCGATCCCGGACGGCATCCACGCGGAACCCGCGGGAGATGAGGCGTCCGCCTTGATGGTGTCGTACACCGGTATCGCCCCACCCGAAGATCCCATCACGGTACATGTCGTAACGGACTCCGGGTTGCGAACGCGCTTCTTCGTGCAAGTCATGGTTCCCAATAAACCGACACACAGCAGACGGGGGCAGTGTGATGCGCAGTACACATCGCGTTCACGGCAGTTGCGCAATTTTGTACGTGGTACTCGCTATACTAACGTATACAGTTCCCAGCCTGTGGGGATCCGACAATCTCAAGTGTGGCCAGGTCGTGGACATACTATGCCCTGGCTGTTCCCCCAACAATCCTGGGCCATGCGCATGCATTGTTCAAGGTCAGGGCTGCAACTGCTCGACGAACGCGTATCTGGTGACCTGTGAACACGGGTACTTCGACTGGCTTGGGGGAGACATGCATGTCATCGTTGAGGGCGAGATGCAAGCGTGCCGGTTCACGTACAAGTGCCGTACGGCAAACGGAGCGCAGGTAAACTGCGCAACGCACGATGGTGGACTGTGCGTGTCTCAGCCAACGCCTGCTGGCGGCTGTAGTTGGTACTTGCTGGCGGATCCGACGCAGGCACGGACGTTTGTTGAGACCACTGAAAGCTGCAGCGCAGGCTCGGAATAAGTGTGATGACACGCGCCAGGGTGTTCATGGTCATGCCGGCGTTGGCGTGGCTCTCAAGCGGCCAGTCGGTCTTGGCAATACGGGCCGATGTACCGGCGGCGCTGCGCGCCTTCCAGGAAGCACGCGAGACGCTGGCCGGGGAGATCGAGTGGGTCGTCGAGCCGGAGGGGGATCCCGACAAAGCGCTGCGCTTCGCGAACCGCTACGCCCGCAACGGCGATTTCATCTACGAGGTGCTGGGCGACAAAGAGGGCTGGACGGTCTTCTCGCCGGACACCGGAAAAGGCTGGGACCGGCATCCGCAACGCTTCCTCGTAAACAAAGTCGGCGGCTGGTACGCGGCCGGAGGCAAGCTCTCGTGCAGTTTATGGCGTCGCGAGGAGAACGGTCGCCTGCCAGCGTCCTTTCTCCTGCGCGAACTGCGCGACGCCCGCGGCCTGGGAACCTATGTGGCCTCCAAGAGTCTGCAATTCGGCAAGAGCTTCAGCCTCCTGTACGGATCAGACGAGGATCCGATTGTGGAATGGAGCGAGGACGTCGACGGCCCGATCCACATCGTTACGGGACGAACCCGGCGCGGAATCACCGTGACATGGTACATCAACGCCGAGCGGGGCTGGAACGCCGAGCGGATCAGCTACCGGGCCGAGCAGGGCGAGTGGGAGATGGTCGCGTCGCTCGCACGGTGGGACGGGGTCTGGTTCCCCGCCGAGACGCGCTTCTACAACAACGGCAGGCTCACCGAGCGGATCGCCGTGACGCGCGCCGAGCTTGATCCCACCGAGGCTGCCCTCGCGTTCGATCCCGGCCAGATCGGCGTCGAGCCGGGCGCGCAGGTAGCGGTGCAGAATCCGCAGCCGGGCGCCGGCCGCGGCGTGAGAGTCTGGAGCGGCGAGTGCGTCACCAGCCTGGCTGAATTCGAGAAACAACTGAAAGTCAACCCTGCCAAACTGGGCGAGAACGTGCGAAAGCTGTGGCGCGGCGAGTACGAAGACCCCTACCTCACGCCGGCTCAGAAGGCGGAGATGCGGGCGGACTCGCGGGCCAGGATGATACGCCGCTATCTGCATCCCCACGAGACGCTCTGGGAACGCTACGTCCGCGATTTCATCAAACGCTACCGGCTCGACGACCAGCAGTCGCAAAAGGCCTGGCTGCTGCTGCTCGAATGTCAGCGCCGGGCCGACGCCCTGATCCGGCGCGACCGCCAGAAGCTGGTCAAGCTCATCGACGCCCTGCTGGCGGCCAGCGAGGCCAAGGACCAGCAACAGATCGACCGCCTCAGCCGCGAGTTCCGTCGCCTGCGCAAGCCGGTCGCCGACCTGTTTTCGAAGCGTCTCAAACCCGGCCTCGAACGCCTGCCGACGCGCGCTCAGCGCAAGCAGGCCGAGGCCCGGGCACGAGCCGCAGTGGGCGACACGCCGGACACCACCACCCCACGCAACCGCCAACCCGACTGACACCGCCGGCCCCCGGCTCACGACGCTGTCGGCTCGCAAGCCCGACCCGGCGACCGGGTGCTCTCGCTGGCTGTCCCCGGCTTGCAGGTCGACGTGCCCTTCCAGGCCCACTACGACTGGCGCTCGAGCGAGGGTCTCGGGCCCGGCAACTGCTGCGAGGCCGACGCCGGAGCCGGCGTCCGGCCAGGCGAACTGACGACTACTGCTGGGTGCATACCGGTCGACCGCCTCGCCTGCCGACGGGCGTGTCCGGGCGACTGGGCTGCACAATGGCTGCAGCGAGCAGTGGACCCGAACAGCGCCGGCCATTCCTCTCCGGGTATTCGAAGTACTTGCGCGCCCGCTGTGGCCTTGCAGAGCGGTGCCCTCGTTATGCTCGATGATGATTTCGGGGCGGGGGTCTTCTCGTACGCGCCGACTCAGATCGATGAGCGCC
>CAYRXN010000292.1:0-6152 GCA_964428275.1 uncultured Planctomycetales bacterium
ACCTGCTCGACGACGTAGTCGATCTCGTCTTCGGTGTTGAATCGGCCGACGGAGAACCGGATGCTGCTGTGGGCGATTTCGTCGCCCAGGCCCAGCGCCCGCAGCACGTAACTGGGCTCCAGCGACGCGCTCGTGCAGGCCGAGCCGCTGGAGACCGCGATGCCCTTCATTCCCATCATCAGGCTCTCGCCCTCGACGTAGGGGAACGAAAGGTTCAGGTTGGTCGGCGTGCGCTGTTGGGGGTCGCCGTTGAGATAGACCATGTCGAGCTGCGACATGATGCCTTCCCGCAACCGCTCCCGGAGCGCGACCAGGCGAGCGGATTCCTCATCCATCGAGTTTCCGCACAGCTCGGTGGCGACGCCGAGTCCGACGATGCCCGGCACGTTGAGTGTGCCGGAGCGCATGCCGCGCTCGTGGCCGCCGCCGTGCAGCACCGGGGCGCAGCGCACGCGCGGGTTGCGCCGGCGGACGTACATCGCCCCGACCCCCTTGGGGCCGTAGATCTTGTGGGCGCTGCACGTGAGCAGGTCGATACCCATTTGCTCGACGTCGATCGGCACCTTGCCGAAGGTCTGGCACGCGTCGGTGTGAAACAGGACGCCTTTTTCCTTGCAGATCGCGCCGATCTCGGCGATCGGCTGAAGCGTGCCGATTTCGTTGTTGCCGTGCATGATCGTGACGAGAATGGTCTCGTCGGTGATCGCGTCGCGGAGCTGGTCGAGGTCGATCCGCCCGACGCCGTCCACGTCCAGCCGCGTGACGCGAAAGCCGCGTGTCTGGGCCAGCCAGTCGCACGGGTCGAGCACCGCCTTGTGCTCGGTCGGCTGGGTGATGATGTGCCGGCCCTTGTCGCCGTACATCTCGGCGATGCCCTTGATGGCGATGTTGTTGCCCTCGGTGGCGCCGCTGGTGAAGATGATTTCGCGCGGGTCGGCGCCGATGAGTCCGGCGACCTGTTCGCGGGCATGATCGACCGCGTCCTGGGCCTCCCACCCGAAGCTGTGGCTGCGCGAGGCGGCGTTGCCGAACTTCTCGCGGAAATAGGGAAGCATCGCATCCAGCACCCGGGGGTCGACCGGGGTCGTGGCGTTGTTGTCGAGATAGACACGTCGCTGGGTCATGGGGCCATCGCCTTCGATTTCGCCATCTTCTCGCCCCGGACGCCCGCGTAGTGTTCGTCGAACGCGAGGTCCGCGACGGTGACCTTGGAAAGGAAACCCGAAAAGAGGCGGTGAATCTTGCCGAGCGGAACCCGGAGCGGGCAGCCGTCCGAGAGCTCGCAGGGGCGGTCCGTGGGTTGGGGTACGGCGCAGCGCACGAGCCGGGCCGGCCCCTCGACGGCGTGGATCACGCGCGCGAGTGTGAGATCCGCCGGTTCCATCGCCAGCGCGTAACCGCCGCGCGTGCCGCGCTCCGAACGAAGAATCCCGTTCTGGTTCAGCAGCTTGAGCACGTTCATCAGCAGCGGGAGCCGGACCCCGTACTGCCGGGCCATGTCCCGCGCGCTCACGACGCCCTCGCGGGCATGCGCCAGATGGCAGGCGGCGATCAACGCATATTCGGTTTTCTTGGTCAACGTAAGCATAGCTACGCCTGAATATAGTAACTTGGGGGTACGATTTCAAGCCGGCTGGCGCATTTCCCCTCGACGGCTCCCCGCCCGCGGCTGGGGAGCCCACCAGGCCGCTTTCGTATCCGCCGCGATCGTTTGTTTATGGGACGCTTGCGTTTCAAGGATGCGGGTGGTCGAAGACCATTTCCTTGACCTCGATCCCCTCGATCGAGGCCAGCCGCTTGCGCATCTCGGCGCACAGGGCATCGTCGCCCAGGACTTCGACCAGGATCAGCCCGTTGGGCGAGCACTTCTCGTGGTTGACGTGGTGCAGCCCGATCCGCGTGCGGATGTGGGTTCCGTATTGGCTGAGAACTTCCTGCACGCAACCGGCCTTCTGTACGCGATCGGTCACGTGGATGCCGAGAATGTGGTGCTTGCCGTCCATTTCCGGAAGGCTCCTGTTCAAACCGTTCAGAAAAGTCAGAACTCACACCAGGGCATGCCCCATTCCTGGTACGAAACCAGCGTGACCTTGCCCGCCTCGTCCACGTCGATCACCCACTGGCGGTGGCAATCGCAGCCGTCGAAACAGTCCCAGAAGCCGTCGTCGATATCGTAACGGTACACGCTGCCGAGCACCTCGATGCTGATGTAGTCGTCGATGCCCACCATGTAGTTCGGCTCGGCCCAACTGACCCCCGAGACAGCAGCGTACTCGCCTGCCAGCACGGTTGCGTTGAGGTTGTCGCAAAACGTCAGCACGCGCCACGTGGCGTGGATGTCCTGGTCGATGACGCGGTAGTACTCGTTGAGCCGGTCGATGCCGCCGTCGGAGCGCGCATTGATCCCGACCAGCAACTGGTTGGGGGCGTAGTCGGGGTCGTCGATCACCGTCGCCAGCTCCGGGAAGACCGCGCGGATCGACGCGAGATCGGCCAGGATACGCTCATACTGCGCATCGGGCGCCCGGAGATGCCCGGAGAGCGTCATCGCGAGCATTTCGGCCTCCAGGTTGTCGCGGTGGGGCCCGTAGTCGAAATAGGTCTTGCCGGCGAGCCGCATCAGGCAGGCGGCGTCGCGCATATCGACGTCGCCATCGCCGTCCGAGTCGGCCCGCTGGGCCTCGGGATCGCCCCCCGAGATCGGCACGTCGGGACCGCGCATCGCTTGCCCCATGGCGGCCAGGTCGGCCGCATCGACGATTCCGTCGCCGTGAATGTCGCCGGGGCCGTAGCAGTCCTGGGCGGAGACGCTGGACGCGCCGACGCCGGCCAGAGCGATCGCCAGCACGATGGCAACAAGACGTGTCATGTTCCTTCTCCTGCGAACCGGCCCGCAGCACGCGACCGCGCCGGCCGCTTCGCGCGCTGGTGCACCGGGCTCCATTGTAACGCGCCGGCCGCCGGGCTGCCGGGTTTCTGGACGCGGCCCGCGCGTTGGCAGCAGGCCCGGGCAGAGCGAACGGCCGGAGACTGTGAGGCGGCGCGGCCGGTGCGCCCGCGGCCGCGTCCGTCTGTACGAAGCCGC
This sequence comes from uncultured Planctomycetales bacterium, assembly GCA_964428275.1. GTDB lineage: Bacteria > Planctomycetota > Phycisphaerae > UBA1845 > Fen-1342 > JALSRY01. The sequence goes on from CAYRXN010000292.1 coordinate 3,086, forward strand.
GACCCTGTGGCCCCGGCCGGGGCCGCTACGAGATGTACTTGCCGCGCGGCGTGTAGTGCGTGTGCAGCAGTTTGTGGGCCTTGTGTCCGCCGGGGCCGTCGGTGAGGAACTCGCGGTAGATGCGCTGGATCACCGGATTCTCGTGGCTCTTGCGCACCTGGTAGGCGGAATCCTCGGCGTAGATCGCCTTGGCCCGGGCGGCGCGGATCTCGGGGCTGGTGGGGATCGGCTGTCCGCCGCCGCCGAGGCAGCCCCCGGGGCAGGCCATGAACTCGATGAAGTGGCACTCGGCAAAGTGCCCGCCGGCCTTGATGTCCTCCATGACCTTGCGGGCGTTGGCGGTGCCGTGGGCCACCGCGACCTTGAGCGTGGCGCCGGCCAGCCAGTCCCAGTTGGGCACCAGTGGTTTGAGCAGGTCGATCACCGGGGCCAGCTTGTCGGGCAGCGGGATTTCCACGTAGCGGATGCCCTCGAAGCCGCGGACCGGGATGATGTCGGCGTGGTCGTAGAACTCCTCGACCTTCTTGCCGGTGACGATCTCGATCACGCAGCGCAGGGCCGACTCCATCACGCCGCCGGTGGCGCCGAAGATCACGCCCGAGCCGGTGGCGGTGCCGAAGGGGTCGTCGAAATCGCTCTTGGGCATGGCCGGCAGGTCGATGCCCGCCTCGGAGATCATCTTGGCCAGCTCGCGGGTGGTCAGCCCGTAGTCGATGTCCTTGTAACCGCTGTCGCACATCTCCGGCCGGTTGCACTCGAACTTCTTGGCCGAACACGGCATCAGGGCGACGCTGACGATGTCCTTGGGGTCGATGTTGTTCAGCTCGGCGTAGTAGGTCTTGATCAGCGCGCCGAACATCTGCTGCGGGCTCTTGGCGCTCGAGAGGTGGTCCAGGTACTCGGGATAGAAGTGCTCGATGAACTTCACCCAGCCGGGCGAACAGCTCGTGAACTGCGGCAGGGCCACCGTCTTGTCGCCGAGCACCAGGGCCTTGTACAGCCGCAGCAGCAGCTCGGTGCCTTCTTCGATGATGGTCAGGTCGGCGGTGAAGTTGGTATCGAAGACCTTGTCGAAGCCGCAGCGCCGCAGGGCGGTGTTCATCTCGAAGGTCAGCGGCGTTCCGGGAGGCAGGCCGAAGCACTCGGCGATGGCCGCCCGCGGGCTGGGCGCGGTCTGCATGACCACGTGCTTGGTGGGGTCGTCGATGGCGGCCCAGACCTCGTCGGTCGGGTCGTTGGCCCGCAGGGCCCCGGTCGGGCAGCGGTTGATGCACTGGCCGCAGTTGATGCAGATCACCTCGGCCAGCGGCTTTTCCAGAAAAGTGCTGACGTGCGTCTGATCGCCGCGGCCGATGGCCTCGAGCACGCCGACTTCCTGGAAGTCGATGCAGGTGCGGATGCAGCGCCGGCACAGCACGCACTTGTTCATGTCGCGGACGACCGAGTGGCTGGAGCGGTCGATCGCGAAGCGCGGCTCGTCGGGATGCCCGAAGCGGAAGAAGTCGACGCCGTATTCCTTGGCCAGCGACTGCAGCTCGCAGTTGTTGTTGCGTCCGCAGGCGTAGCATTCGCCGTAGTGGTTGGCCAGCAGCAGGTCGATGATGTGCCGCCGGGCCTGGCGCACCTTGCGCGTGTGGGTCTTGATCTTGATCGGCTGGGTGATGGGGTAGGCGCAACTGGCCTGCAACGTGCGCATGCCCTCGACCTCGACCACGCAGACGCGGCACACGCCGGCCACGCAGAGGTCTTCGTGGTAGCACAGCGTGGGGATGCGCACGCCGGCCTGCCGGGCGGCTTCGAGGATGGTCGTGCCGAAGGGCACCCTTGTCTGCCGGCCGTCGATCTCGACCGAGACCATGGCGCCCAGCGCGTCGACCTGCGGCGGTCCGGCGGCCTTGGGAGCCTGGACGCTGCGCGGGGCGCGCGAGTGGGCGTGGTTGGTTCGCCTGGTGTTGTCCGTGGTAGTATCGCTTGCCATCGGCTCGGATCTCCTGCTCTCACGCGGTCGCCGGCTGCGGCTGGCGGCTCATGATTTCGTGCTCAAAGTGCTCGAGGATCGACAGGAAGGCGTTAGGGCTGGACTGGCCGAGTCCACACTTGGAGGCGAGCTGCATGGTCTCGCCCAGGGCCTTGAGCTCGCGCAGGTAGCGCATCGAGCAGCGGCCCTCCTCCAGCAGCCTGACGCCCTCCAGCAGCTTGGGATTGCCGTCGCGACAGGGCGTGCACTGGCCGCAGGACTCCTCGGTGAAGAACTCGAGGAAGTTGCGGGCCACCGCCAGCATGTCGCGCTGCGGTCCGAATACGATCACCGATCCGCCGGTGGGAATGTCCTCGAACGCGATGGTGCGCTCGAACTGCGACCGCGGCACGCAATGCCCCGAGGCCCCGCCGATCTGCACCGCCTTGGCGTCCTGCCCACCAACCTCTTTGAGCAGTTCGGCCACGGTAATCCCCATGGGAAACTCGTAGACGCCGGGGCGCTCGCAATCTCCCGAAACGCTCAGGAGCTTGAGGCCGCGTGACTTCTCGGTACCGAAACCTTTGAACCACTCGGCCCCCTTGGCCATGATGCAGGCCGCCCAGGCCAGCGTCTCGACGTTGTTGACCACCGTGGGATGCCCTTCGAAACCGGTATCGACCGGGAACGGCGGGCGGTTGCGCGGCTCGCCGCGATGGCCTTCGAGCGATTCGATCAGCGCGGTCTCTTCGCCGCAGACGTAGGCTCCGCAGCCCAGCCGGATCTCGATGTCGAAATCGAAACCCCGGCCCATGATGTTGTGGCCCAGCAGAGCGTGCTCGCGCCGTCTGGCCAACACCGCCTCGAGGTGCGGCAGCAGATAGGTGTACTCGCCGCGCAGGTAGACGATGCCCTGCCGGGCGCCCACCACGTAGCCGGCGATGGTCATGCCTTCGAAGACCAGGTCGGCGTACTCGCTGAGGATCACGCGGTCCTTGAAGGTGCCCGGTTCGCCCTCGTCGGCGTTGCAGACGATGAACTTGCGCTCGCCCTTGGCCGAGCCGGCCAGATTCCACTTGACCCCGGTGGGGAAGCCGGCCCCGCCGCGGC
>CAYRXN010000293.1:0-2823 GCA_964428275.1 uncultured Planctomycetales bacterium
TGTTCCCCGCCGGAAAGCGCTCCCGGCCGGTGGCTGGCCCGGGCGCGCAGCGCCACGAGTTCGAGCAGGGCATCGACCCGCTGGTGCTCGTCGGGGTGTTTCTGTCCGTCGAGGAGCCAGGGCAGGGCGATGTTCTCGCGCGCGGTGAGCGTGGGCAGCAGGTTGAATTCCTGAAAGATGACGCCGATGCGCCGCCGGCGAAACGCGGTCCGTTCGGCGTCGGGCATCGCGCCCAGGTCGCGCCCCTCGACCAGCACGCGGCCGGCGGTCGGGGCCGTCAGCCCGCCGATGACGTGCAGGAGGGTGCTCTTGCCCGACCCGCTGGCACCCATGATCGCGACGAACGCTCCCGCCGCCACGTCCAGCGTCACGCCGTCGAGCGCCAACACCTCGTGTTCGGCGACCTTGTAGACTTTGCGCAGGTCGCAAATCGCCACCACCGGCCGCGCCTCGGACGCAGGCGGGCCGACCCGGCCCGCCGCCGCCTCCGGCGACGTCGCGGTCCCGTGATCGCTCTGGTTGTCGGGCGTTTCGACCATCCGCGACAGTGTATGCGCCGCGGCGCGGCTTCACAATGAGCCCGGCACGCAGCTCCCGCCCGGGCAAAACTTGCCCGGGTGCTTCTACCGCCGCCGCCGGCCGGGTAGAATCAGCTACAGGAGGCGCTCGGGCGCCGTCGAAAAGATATGGGCCGGCCAACCACGGGACACGGTTGCGGCGAGGGATCGTTTCATGAGCGGAAGTCGAGGGACATCCGGCGGAAGAAACCGGCGGGGCAACGTTTGCAGCTTCTGCGGCAAGAGCTCGCGCGACGCGGGGCCCATGGTCGAGGGCGCCAACGACGTGTACATCTGCGCGTCCTGCATCGACCTGTGCCACAACCTCGTCCGCGAGGAACGCCGCCGGGCCAGCCGCGGCCGCAGCCTGCTCAAGACCATCCCCAAGCCGCGCGAGGTCTACGAGTTCCTCGACCAGTACGTCATCGGCCAGGAGCTGGCCAAGCGGTCGATCTCGGTGGCCGTCCACAACCACTACAAGCGGCTCGCCTACAGCGACGCCATGGCCGCTGACGACGTCGAGCTCGACAAGAGCAACGTCCTGCTTATCGGTCCCACCGGATGCGGCAAGACGCTGCTGGCCCGATCGCTCGCCCGGCTGCTCAACGTCCCGTTCGCCATCGGCGACGCCACCACGTTGACCGAGGCCGGCTACGTCGGCGAGGACGTCGAGAACATCCTCCTCAAGCTGCTTCAGAACGCCGACTACGACCTGGAGGCCGCCCAGCGCGGCATCATCTATCTCGACGAGATCGACAAGATCGGAAAGACCTGGAACAACATCTCGATCACCCGCGACGTCAGCGGCGAGGGCGTGCAGCAGGCGCTGCTCAAGATGCTCGAGGGGACCGTCAGCAACGTCCCGCCCCAGGGCGGCCGCAAGCACCCCGAACAGCAGTACATCCAGATCGACACCAGCAACATCCTGTTCATCTGCGGCGGCACCTTCGTCGGTCTCGACAAGATCATCCGCAAACGGCTCGGCCGCAAGACGATCGGGTTCACGGGCGACGAATCCGCCCCCAAGGACGACATTCACGAGCTCGAGGACGTGCTCCAGCACGTCACGCCCGACGACCTGATCGAGTACGGCATGATCCCGGAGTTCGTCGGGCGGCTGCCGGTGCTCTGTACGCTCTCGCCGCTGGATGAGGAAACGCTGATCCGCATCCTGGTCGAGCCGCGCAACGCGATCGTCAAGCAGTACCAGAAACTCTTCGAGATGGAGAAGGCCTCGCTCGAATTCACGCCCGCGGCCCTCAAGGAAATCGCCAGGCGGGCGATCGAGCGCGATACCGGCGCCCGCGCGCTGCGCTCCGTCGTCGAGGAGATCATGCTGCCCTACATGTTCGACCTTCCCGAGCGCGCGCCGGGGCTTTCGTACGTCGTCACGCCGGAGGTCGTCCGCGGCGAAGAAGACCTGCTCGAAACCGGCAAGGCCCGCAAGGAATCCGCCTGATCGCCGTTCGTCTGCAAGCTTCCCGCGTCGCCCAGGCGCCTCGCGGCCGCGCGATGGCCCCCCGCGCCGGGGCTGGGATGGTGACACGCCGCCCGCCAGTTTCCGCCTGAGCCCATCTGAATCCGCCACACGCCGCGCTGCCGAGTACCCGCGTTGGAACCACGCCGCCCGCGCGGCCTAGCATCCCCCGAATTCGCGGCCGGGCCGGCGCGGTGATGCTGCCCGCCTTCCCCGCCGCCGGGAGTGCACGACATGGCAGAGCAGCGGCGACACGTCGAGTTCTTCGGTCCTGATTTTGCCCGCGGCCCGGTGCTTTCGGGAAGTCCGGCGGTGGCCGCGGTGCAGATCGCCACGCAGTTGGCCCAGTTGCGCGCGCCATTGCTCCGCAGCGACAGCGAGATCGAAGGCCACGCCGAGTTCATCCGCAACCTCGCCGACCGGCTCTTTCCCGACTATGCCGAGATCATCCGAACCGACGTCGGCGACGAGACCGCCGACACGATCACGACCCAGATCCGCGTCGAGAGCGCCCACTGCACGCTGCTGCATTGCTGGCTCGCCGACGGACCCGGCGGCGGTGAAACGTCGTTCGCGCCGGCGTCCGTGACGTTCGACACCGGCACGATCATCCAGACCGTCAGCGCCGACAAACAGTTTCTCGTGCTCACGCCCGCCACCGGCGTCGTCAACGTCAGCGTCGAATACGCTGGCGGCTACTCGTGGTATTGGGCGGTCGCGCTGCACGGCCGCGTCTACTATTCGTCCGCGCTGCACTTCACGCAGCCCTGATCGCAGACGTTCGGCGCA
>CAYRXN010000294.1:0-34808 GCA_964428275.1 uncultured Planctomycetales bacterium
CGACCACTCCGTTGCCGTTGCAATCGAATCCGTTGGCGATGTCGCACTCGTCGGGGATGAGGTTGCCATCGCAATCCTCGCTGGTCCCGTTCAGGATATCGCACTCGTCGACGACGCCGTTGCCGTTGCAGTCGTGATCGGCGAGTTCGCACTCGTCGGGAACGAGGTTGCCGTTGCAGTCCGCGCTGGTTCCGTTCTGGATGTCACAGTCGTCGGGGATGCCGTTGCCGTTGCAGTCGTGATCGGCGAGCTCGCACTCGTCGGGAACGAGGTTGCCGTTGCAGTCCTGGCTGGTGCCGTTGGCGATATCATCGCTGTCGGGTACGCCGTTGCCGTTGCAGTCGGCGATGATGCGGATCTCGCCCCAACGGGTGCCCCAGCGCTGGCCTGTGCCGGCGAATTCCTGAATGGTCCAGAAATCGAGGTCGCGGGTGGGATCAACGACGGTCGCGCTGTAATCGCCCCAGCGGGTGCCCATGTACGTCGAGACGCCGTCCTTGAACACCTCCGGGTCGCGCATCGTGCCGGGCGGATCGCTGGCGATGCGGCTGGTCCACACCGCGGCCACGAAGCTCATGTTCGCGGCGTACGAACAGCCGATGACGGCGTCGTCGGCACAGTTCACGCTGATGCTCGGGAAGATGTAGTGCTGCCACCGCGCGCCGCGGATCATGCCCGACTGCACGATCGGCATCGGCAGGTTCCCCGGGTCGATCTGATACCAGAGCACGACCGTCCGATCGACCGCGCCGACCGGGTAGCCGCCCGTGTGCGTGCACCAGATGCGCCCGTTGCGGTACACGACGTTGAGTATGCGCGGGTCGTTCGTTTCGATCCGCGGTGCGTTGACACCCTGCTGCTGGGCATCCTCCTGATGGAAGTCAAACAGGTTCTGAACGCGGAAGAGCCCGGACCCCGTCTCCACGTTGGAACCGTCCACGGGCGACCAGACCGGCGAGTCGGCCGCGCCCGTGAGTTGCGAGAGCCGAATCAGCGGCGTGCCATCGTCCTCCATCCAGAAGTTGTCGACCAGGTAGAGCGTGTCCTCGTCGGGGTCGAACGTCAGCGCCGGTTTCATCGTAAAGCCGGTAAACCCGGCGAGCGTATCGAAGCCGGCACCGAAAAACGTCACGGTCAGGGCGCCGCCGGCCAGGGCCGTCGACTTGTCGATCGCCCAGAGGTGGATCGCCTGGAAGTTATCGCTCATGTCGAACATGTTGTTCGTGATGGCAATCCAACGGTTGTTGACGCCGAAGCCGGGGTAGTCGGCCCAGGTCGCGCCGGTCGAATCGGCGGGGAACGAGTAGAACGTCCATGTACCGGTCGGATCATCCGTATCGCTGATGGCAAAGAAGACCTTGGAGCTGGTACTTTGCGGGTTGGCGCCGCAACTGGCGATCCAGCGGTCGGATTGCGAGTCGTAGATCAGCTTCGGATCGAACGGAAAGCCGCTCAGGCCCGTGCCGGAGGTCCAGAACGTCGAAAGGCTCACCTTGCTGAATTCGTTGCCATCCTTGTCCTTGATGCTGACCTCGCTGTTGAGCATCGCCATCAGGTGATCGGGGCCGGCCGCGCCCATCGTGTCGGGCGGCTGATACATGCCGTTGTCGCGAATGGCATTGAAACTGCGGCCCAGCGTCGGGTCACTGGTAGTCGTCTGGCACGGGCTCGACTTGTCCGGCGAAGCGGCTCCACCACCGGGCTTGCCCCCGTGCGGATGGGCCTCGGCGGCGTGAATGACGCGCGGCGCCGGCGCAGCCATGCGCCGGATCGTGCGGCGCGGCCCGGCCGGAGCGGCGGGTTTGTGCGCTTCGGCCGCGAGCATCTGGCGCCAACTGACCCGGCCCGCGGGCTGAACCGTAACCTTTTCCTGTGCAAGCGATTGGATGGAAAGCATCCCACCCAGCACGCCCAGGGCCAACACGACCGCGGCCGGGCGCGAGAAACTGCTGCGACGGGACGAATGCGAGATCGATTCCGCGATCATCTTGAAAACCCTCTCGTTGAAGGCGGCCGGTGCGGCGACGCCAGGATGCAGCCGCGTCTCGCGTTCGACCAGCCGGACGCAACCGCATCAGCCCTCGCCGGGGGCGTGGCACCGCATGTCTTCGTGCAACTACCAGCCTAGCAAAACGGTCGGCCAAACGCCAGCGCGGTCAGTCCGCCGCCGCGCAGCGCCCGTATACCACCCCCCGGGAATTCCACCAGGTCCGAGAAAAACAGCGACCCCCGCGCCGCGAAAGGCAGCGCCCGGATGCGGGCGCCACCGGAACGCCCCCCCCCGGCAAAGGGAACCTCAGAGAACAAGCGGATCGTCCAGACGCGCGTCCACGGCGGTCAGCCCCGCGGCCCCGAGCAGCGCCGCAAAGCGCTCCGCGTCGCGGCGCTCGAACGCCCCCGACTCGAAGCTGTCCACGTCGAGCACGCCCCAGCAACGACCGTCCTGTTCGAACAAGGGGATCACCAGCTCCGCCCGATCGCGTGGGTCGCACGCGATGTAATCCTCCCCGAGCACGGCCACGTCGCGCACGACGAGCGGCCGCTTCGCGCGCAGCGCCCGGCCGCACGCACCGTGCAAGCCGATCGGCGAACAGGCAGGCTTGTTGCGGCTCGGCCCCAGCACCAGCTGTCCGTCACCGTCGGGCAGGTAGAAACCGATCCACGAAACCCCGCACGCGTGCAGATGCTCCCAGGCAAGATCCACAAAGGCACGCATGCGCGTCGCGCGGTCGCCGGACGTCGCCAGGCCGGCCTCAATCTCGTCGTAGGGACGCTCCATGCGCACATTCTGCGCTGCGCTGCGCACCGGGACAAGATGCCCCGGACACACCACCGGGCCTCAACCGCCACGCGCCACCACCCCGCACGGACGACCGCCGTGAGCCTCGTGGGGCCAAGGCCGGCGGCGGCGCGGCGCAAATGAGCCCTTCCCGCCAGAGAGCCGATAGAGACTACGAGTGCACGAATCCCAGGTGCGCGATCCTCGTCTTGAGCCCAGAGGTGTGAACATGGCCGGCAACCGCAAGGGAATCCTGCTCGAAGCGGGCACGAACGAACTCGAAATCCTCGTCTTCTCTTTGGGAACAATGCGTTGCGGCGTCAACGTCGCGAAGGTTCGGGAGGTGATCGGCCAAGTGGACATCACGCCCGTTCCCCAGTCTCACCCCGCAGTGATCGGCTGCGCGAACCTGCGCGGCCAGGTGGTGCCGCTGGTCGATCTCCAGCTCTATTTCAAGCCCGACCAGCCCTCCGACTGCCCCAACCGCCACATTATCATCACCGAGTTCAACGACCTGGTGATGGGATTCGTGGTGGACGACGTCGAGCAGATCTACCGGCTCGGATGGGACACCGTGGAACCGCTCCCGACGAGCAGCGGGGGCCACAGCGCGTCGGTCACGTCGGTGTGCCATATCGACGACAATCTGGTGCTGATGATCGACTTCGAGAAGATCGCCCTCGAAATCAACGGCGTGAGCATCGAAGCCGAGACGGTGGGAGACGAGGCCGCCGGGTGCGACCGCGGCACGAAGCGCATTCTGCTGGCGGAGGACTCCGCCACGATGCGCAAGTACATATTCGATACGATCGTCAAGGCGGGCTACACGCATGTGGTAGCGGCTTCGGACGGCGCAGAAGCGTGGTCACAGCTGCAGCACAGCCTGGAAGACCCGCACATGGCACGGTTCGATCTGCTGGTCAGCGACATCGAGATGCCGCGGATGGACGGGCTGCACCTGTGCAAGCGGATCCGCGAGCACCCCGAGCTGCGTGACCTGCCCGTGGTCATCTTCAGCTCGCTCGTCAGCCACGACAACCTGAAGAAGATGGAAGCCGTCGGCGCGAACGCCACGCTCACCAAACCGCAGCTTGTCAGACTGGTCGAGATCGTGGACGAGTTGCTCTTCGGCGTGCCCGCCCAGACCTGACGGCATCAAGGTCGCTGCGCCTCGACGTCGCGCACCAGCCGCCGGGCCACGCGGATCAGCGACTCGCGGGCGCCGGGCAGGTCGAGCTGCGCACCGGCCCGCGGCGCGCAGGCGATATCGAGGCCCCGGGGCAGCTCGCCGCGCGACAACCGAAACGCCTCGCGCAAGATGCGCTTGAGCCGGTTGCGCACCACCGCGTTGCCGTGGCGGCGGCCGACGACGAGCCCCAGGCGGCTGTAGGGCCGGCCGTTGGGCAAGACCCACAACTGAAGCCGACGATCCCCCCCGCGCCGTCCCTCGCGCATGACCCGCGCGAACTCGCTGTGCCGCCGAATCCGCAGCCGCGGCGGAAACCGCTGGTCAGCGCGCGTCTTCATCGACCGGATTCTCGATCGCAGGTGCCGGAGGCCGGAAGAACGCCGCGACCGCCGTCTGTCCGTGGACATAGCTCGTGTGGCCGATGGGGCCGACTTCTCCGGCGCAGCACATCCCGGCCAGAGGCCGGCCACGGGTGGCCGCGGAGACGGCCCGGGCGTCGTGACTCGCCCCGACGAACAGACGGGTACCGCGACCGTTGCACGTGAACAGCAACGTACCGACGGCGTCGGTCCGCGGACGGGCCGCGAGCAGGGTCGCCAGATCATCGTCGGCCGCGGCACGATCGCGCACATGGAACTGGATCGTCTGCCCGGTGCGGATCACGTCGTTGATGAGCATCGCGCCGCTCTCACGCTCGAACCCCACCGGATAGCGAATCAGGAAATCGCCCCGTGCGAAGTGCGGCTGGTACTCGTTGATGACGCGCCCGACCAGCAGGTCGCCGGTCTGGATCAGAGACAGGTCTTCCTCAGAGCACTCCTGCAGCGTCTCGATCACGACCGCCAACGGCGGGCGCCCACCGAGCCCGCGGATGACGTTGCGCTTGCCGTCGGTGATGACCATGTGCCGCCCGATCGGCCGGCAGCCCTGCGACACGATCGTGTCCATCGTGAGATTCCCGGCCAGCCACACCCCGCACGCCCCCTGGCGCAGCGTGTGTCCGTCGAAGATCAGGACATTCTGGCCGGGTTCCTCGCCCGATGAGGCCAGCCCCCCCACCGCCGGCCGGCGCGGGTAGGCCTGCCGCAGCCGTTCCAGCAAGCCCGGCGTGCTGACGGTGAACGGATCGGAAAGCACGACGAAGTTCGGCTGTTCGCGCGGCTGCACACCGAGGTAGTCATGCCAGGCGCCGGGGGTATCGAGCCGCAGCAGATCCTCCTGGCAAACGTGAAACGAACCCACGCGCACGCCAGGCATGTGCGCAGCCCACAACACCAGCGCGGGGCGCGACTCGAACTCCACCGCCCCCCCGATGGTCCATTCGGCCGTGGTACCCACCAGCGCACGCAGCTCGAGCCGCTCGTGGACCTCGGCGGCGATCTCCGACAAACGCGGCTCGAAGTGCGCACTGGCGAACAGGATGCCCCAGTCGGCCGAGCACCCGTCCAGCGCGCGTCGTACCTCCAACGCCAACCGCCGTCCCGCACGCGGATCGTCCACGTCGTGCGCAGTGGCAACCGCGGCCGCCATACTCTCTGCACGCTTCTCCATATTCATATTGTACTCGCCGCCGGCGGGATTTCGCGGGCCGCCCCGGCGTTATCGGACTCGGACAGCACGGCGTTCGCCTCAGACCGGGCGCAGAAACGGAAAGGCGTGCGCATACGGAGCATTGAAGTATGGTTCGACCTCGTCGTACCACCAGCGGTCGAGATCGACACCGAAGAGCGTCGGCCCGGCCGATCGGGCGGCGTCGAGGTGGAGCCGGGCGTGCTTGAGCAGCGCCCGGGCACCGTTGGCGTGCTGCATGAACCGTTGCAGGTGGGCCGCTGACACCTGGATGAAAGCCTGCAATGCGAAGCGGTAGGCGTCGCCCATCTCGTAGCAACGCCACAGCCCCTCCCAACCCTCGTGGGCCTCCCACCAGTAGGCGTAGTTGTACAGATCGACGCTGTAGCGGAAGTGCGGGCTGGCCCGCCAGTCGGTCCGGGCGATTTCCGCCTCGCGCGTGAAGTCCTCCCCGGGCTTGCCGTAGGAGTGCCCGGCGGGATCACGAAAAGGATGCGGACTGGCCCCCGGTACGAAACGATAGGCCGGAAACGGAACGTTCGACAACCGCGGAAACGCGGGGTCCGGTGCGACAGGCTCGCTCATCAGTGCTTGCTTTCCTTCGGCAGCGTAATCGTCGCGCCGGGCGCGGCATCCTCCAGCCGTTCGACGATCTCCTCGTAGCCGGGCGGAGTCGGAATCTCGAACACGCTGCTGGAAAAGCCCGTGTTGAGCTCGACCTGGCTGAAGGTGATCGTAATGTACGAGTTCACGGCGCCCGTCCCGTCCTTCTTTCCCGCCATCACCTTGATCGGCAGGCCGCCCAGCGGCCCGGCACGCACGACCCAGAAGTCCAGGGACTTGTACGTCCGCCCCGTCTCCGTGTTCGGCCGCGGGATCAGCCGGAGGTGGTCGGTCCCCGGCGGATCGCTCTTCTTTCCCGGCATGTGCCGGACGACGAATTCCCGCAGGATATCGGCCTTTTTCTGGCCAAACGGCAGCGGAAACGCCCCTTCGCCCAGCTTGTACGGGTTGCGGCGATCGCCCGGCCTGCGGATCTCCCGGCGGGTGACGGTCTTGGTACGCGACTGCAACTCGATATACCAGCGTCCGTCAAACAAATGCTCCTCGTCGAGCTTCTGCTGGCGGTTTCCGACGACCTTCCGGTCGAAATGCACTTTGAACTTCGCGACCGGCTTTTCCTCCTTGTACCAGATCTGACCGAACTTGCGGTCGGTATCCGAGTCCTCCTCGATCGCGTAGGTGAGCTCCCATTTCACGCGGGCCCGCAAGTCGTGCACCCGGCGTTTCTCCAACCGCGTGAGAATCTTGTCCACGACCGGGTCGAGCGCCGGCCGACTCGCCGGCGCGGTCGCGCTCGCGCGCTGCGCGGCCGCGCGCGGCGGCGCGGCCACGACACCCGCTGTCAAAGCGATTATGATGCCCGCGACGGCGGACGACAGGTTGGTTCGCTGCATAAGGCGGCTCTCCTCGCTGAGGGCTGGACTGACTCGGATTTTACTCCAGATGACCGCGGCTGACAGGGGCTCCCGACGGGAGGAGACTCGGCTGCCGCCGCCTGCTTCCGGCTCCCATGACGCTTGTTCTAGACCTGCTCTACGGCCTTGCGGTTTGTCTGGGCTGGCCGTTTTTGTTGTATCGGCGAATCAAGCGTGGTCCGGGCAGCCTGGCCCTGCGGGAACGGCTGGGCAACGTGCCGTCGCGGGCGGTCTCGGCGCACTGCGTGTGGCTGCATGGCGTCTCGCTGGGTGAGATCAACGCCACACGAACACTCGTCGAGCAGATCCACCGCCGCAAGCCCGAAGCCCGCATCGTCATCAGCAGTACCACCCGGACCGGGCTCGACCGGGCCCGCAAACTCTATCCGCAGCTCGTCGTCTTTCGCTTTCCGCTCGATTTCTCCCTCGTGATCCGCCGCGTGCTGCGACGCATCCGCCCCTCGGTCATCGTACTGATGGAACTCGAAGCGTGGCCCAACCTGATCGAGGTCGCCGACGCGTGGGGGATCCCCGTCGTGATCGCCAACGGTCGTGTCACCGAAGAAAAAAGCATGAAGCGCTTCGATCGGCCGATCATCCGCAACCTCGCCCGGCGAATGTTCGGCAAACTGTCCTGGGTCGGCGTGCAGGACGCCGAGTATGCCGGGCGTTTCGTGCGACTCGGCGTCACGCCGGAGCGTGTCGAAGTCACCGGATCGGTCAAGTACGACGCCGCCGACGTCAGCGACCGGATCGAAGGCCAGGACGAACTCGCGCGCGAAATGACGATCGACCCGGACGCTCCGCTGTGGGTCTGCGGCAGCACCGGGCCGGATGAAGAAACGCAGATTCTCGACGCCTACGCGCGGCTGGCGGCCGATTTGCCCGGGCTGCAACTGGCCATCATCCCGCGCAAACCCGAGCGCTTCGACGAAGTTGCCCGGCTCATCGTGCAGCGCGGCTACAGTTGCCTGCGGCGCAGCGGCAAGCCGCCGCTGGTTCCGCCGGACGTATCGCAGCCGAAGGCGGTCTTTCTCGGCGACACGATGGGCGAGTTGCGCAAGTTCTATGCGTTGGCAACCGTGGTATTCGTCGGACGCAGCCTGGTACCGCTGGGCGGGTCTGACGTGATGGAAGCAGCCGGACTGGCCAAGCCCGTACTGGTCGGCCCGCACACAGGCAACTTCCGCGAGGCGGTCGAGGTCCTGCTCGCCGCCGGCGGTGCCCGACTCGTGCACAACGCCGCGGAGCTGGCCGACGCCGTAGCGCTGCTCACGCAGGACGAACGCCGCCGACAGCGCATGGGCCGCGCCGCCCGGCACACGATCCTGTCGCGGCGCGGCGCGACCGAGAAAACGGTCACCCGCATCCTCGAACTGGCCCAGATCGACTGAACCCCGAGCGGCGCGCACGAGCACAGCGGCGCCGCGCGTGCCGCGTGATCGGCTCCGCGCCGCGAGAAAACACGCTACCATACGTCCATGGCACGATCGGGGAACAACGCCAAACCGGCGTCGCGCGGCAGCGCCGGCCTGCCCAGTTTCCGCGCCACGCTCGGTTATCTGCGCCGCCACTTGCGACCGCTCCTGCTCGGCATGCTGGCGGCGATCGGCGTCAGCGCATGCTATACGTTCAGCATCTCCAGCGTCATCCCGCTGCTCAAGGTCGTCTTCGCCGACCACGAGACGCTCGCGAGCTGGCTGCACCGGACCGAAACACAGCGCCGTCTCGGCGTCATCATCGCGGGCGATCTCCCTGACGATCCGGCCGGGCTCATGATCGCCAGCGTCCGCGACGATTCGCCCAACACGCGCGTGCTTCACGCCGGCGATCGGATCGTCGCGATCGGCGCAGAAGCGCCCGGCGCCTACGGCATCATGCGTCACCTCGCCGGCCTGCGGCAAACGGAGCAACCCGCCGCGATCGCCCCCCCGGGGGCCGTGGCTCCGACGACCCAGGTCACGCTGCACCTGCGACCCTACCGCGGCTGGACCGCGGCAATCGGCCGCGTGGCGGCTTATCTGCCGTCGGGCAAGGACCCGAACTCCCGCCTGCGTACGCTGGCAATCGTCATGGGGGCGCTCGTGCTCGTGACGCTCGTGGGCGGCCTGTGCCGGCTGGCCAACGAAGGGTTGATCGCCACCGCGGTGCAGCGCGCCCTGCACGACCTGCGCAGCGAGCTGGCCGAACACGTCCTGCGCCTTCCGATGGGCTGGCACAGCGCCCACCCCCCCGGTGACACGCTTGGTCGTTTCGCCACCGACATCAACAAAGTAGAGATCGGCATGACCACGCTCTTCGGCCGTGCCGTGCGCGAACCCCTGAAAGCCGCCGGCGTCCTGACGCTCACGATCTTCATCGACTGGCGGCTCCTGTTCGTCGCGTTGCTCGGCCTGCCGATCGGACTGGGCGTCATGGGTCTGTTCGGCAGGATGGTCAAGCGTTCGCAGCGCCGCGCGTCGGAATCGTGGGGCCGCCTGCTCGACCATCTCAACGAGCGCATCGCCGGCATCCGCGAAGTGAAGGCTTTCGGGATGGAAACCGCGGAGAGCCGGCGGTTCGAGCACGAAGGCCGCACGCTCACCCGCGCCCAGACCCACATCGAACTGATCGAGGCGGGCACCAAGCCGGCGCTCGAAGTGCTCGCCACGCTCGCCGTCGCCGGGTTCGTCATCTACGGCGCCAACCGCGTTTTTCATCAGCAGCTCGAGCCCCACCTGTTCTTCGCCGCGATCGTCTGCCTCGCCGGCGTCTTTGATCCGGTTCGCAAGCTCGGCAAGGTCAACAACCGCCTCCAAGCCGCGGAAGCTTCCGCCCGCCGTCTGCTCGAGTTGCGTGACGCCCCGGTCGAGGAGCCGACCCGCCCCGCCACCGAGCGCGTCGTCCTGCCGCGACTGTCGAGCCGGATCGAGTTCCACGACGTCTGCTTCGCGTACCCCTCGCAACCGGACCGGCCCGTGCTCGACCACGTCACGTTGAGCGTGCGCAAAGGCCAGGTGGTGGCGCTGGTCGGCCCCAACGGATCGGGCAAGACCACGCTGATGGCGCTGCTGTTGCGCTTCTACGCGCCGACCACCGGACGCATCCTGATCGATGGCGTGGACATCGCCACCGTCACGCTTGACTCGCTGCGCGGGCAAATCGGCCTGGTCACGCAAGAGGCCGTCGTCTTTGCGGACACGGTGCGCGCGAACATCGCCTACGGCGCTCCGGACGCCGACGACGAGGCGATTCGCCGGGCAGCGCGCCAGGCCCACATCGACGACTTCATCCAGACGCTGGCGAGCCGGGACAACGGCCGTGCGGCAAGCGGCTACGACACGGTTGTCAGCGCCCGGTCGCTTTCGGGCGGGCAGCGCCAGCGGATCGCGCTGGCCCGCGCGATTCTGCGCGACCCGCCGATCCTGATCCTCGACGAGGCCACGAGCCAGATCGACAGCGAATCCGAACGCAAGATCCAGGAGGCGATCGCCGACGTGTCCCGTGACCGAACCACGTTCATCATCGCCCACCGCTACAGCACGATCGCCGGCGCCGACCTGACCGTGGTGCTCAACGAGGGCCGGATCGTCTCCTGCGGGCGCCACGCCGAGCTGATCGATACGTGCCCCTTCTACGTCAACCTCTGCCAGACGCAATTCGCCGGCGGGGTTTGAGAACCACCGGGATGCACCCACCTGCCGGGGCAGCGCCGCGCCCCGGCGCCTCGAACCCCGGCAATCCCGCTACGGTCGCTCCCGCGCGGGTTGCTCGGGGAGGAAGTTCGGGTTGGGCCGAGGCATGCGGGCGCCGATGTCCCGCTGCCAGGCGTGCAGCTTGTCGCGTAATTCGCGGGCCTTCTGCGGGAGTCGGCCGGCCAGGTCGTGCCGTTCGCCGAGATCGTCGCGGAGGTTGTACAACTCGACGGCGTGCTCCTCGTAGAACTCGATGAGCTTGAAGTCGCCGGCGCGGATCGCCGCTCCGGGCGTCCAGCCGCTGCCGTGGTAGTGCGGATAGTGCCAGTAGAGCGCATCGTGGACGATCTTGCGCTCGCCGCGCAGCAGCGGCACCAGGCTGACACCGTCGCGGTGCTGCGCCGGACGCAACGGCAGCCCGGCGAGTTGAAGCATGGTCGGGTAGAAATCGGTGCTCGTGACGGGCACGTCGCAGACGCCGGGCCTACTCACGCCCGGCGCGCGAATGAGCAGCGGCACGCGGATGCCACCCTCGTAGCACCAGCCCTTGCCGGCCCGCAACGGCACGTTGGCGGTCGGTGCGCCGTGCCAGGCCAGCGTCGAGAGTCCGCCGTTGTCCGACATGAAGATGACGACGGTGTTCTCGGCCAGGCCCAGGGCGTCGAGCTTGTCGAGCAGCCGGCCGACGTTCTCATCGAGCGCGCGGACCATCGAGGCGTAGGCCGGGTTGCTCTGCCGCCGCCGGGTCCAGGCCTGACGCTCGTGCAGCTCGACCGGACCGCCGAGCTGGGGCAGCGCTTTCTTCTTCTCCCGGTAGGTTTCGACGAACCGCTTGCACGGCTGAATCGGCGCGTGAACGGTGTAGAACGAGAGGTAGAGCAGGAACGGATCGCCGGCGGCACTTTCGAGGAAACGCAGCGACTCGCTGGTGAGCCGGTCCGTGAGGTATTCGCCCTCGGGCCCGTCGGGCAGCTTGGGGTTCTTGTAGGGAACGTAGTAGCCGCCGCGGGGGTAGCCGCGCTCGTAACCGCCGATGTTGATGTCGAAGCCCTGCCGCTCGGGATAGTAGCCCTCGCCGCCCAGGTGCCACTTGCCGGCGAAGAACGTCTTGTAGCCGGCGGCTTTGAACGCCTCGGCGACCGTGACCTCCTCGAGCGGCAGCTCGTTGCGGATCGGCGGGCCCAGGAGCCGGCGATTGCCCGGGCGCTGACCGGGAATCCAGTCGGTGATCTTGAGCCGGGCCGGGTGCTTTCCGGTCATGATGCTCGCGCGCGTCGGGCTGCACACCGGACAAGCGGCGTAAGCGCTCGTGAAACGCACGCTCTGCGCCGCGAGGCGGTCGATGTTCGGCGTATCGTAGAACGTGCTGCCATAGCACTTCACGTCGGTCCAGCCCAGATCATCGACGAGGATGAACACGAAGTTGGGACGCCCCAGCGGAGCGGCCGGTCGAGACGCAGCCGCCTGAAAGGCCGCCCGCAGAACCGGTGGCAGCGCCATCGCCGCGGTCGTCGTGGCGGCGGCTTTCAGGAAGTCACGCCGACCGCACACCGCTTGGCCAGAATGGCTGGTTGATCCGCGGTTGTCGCCGCCACAGCGAGACTGCCGGCTTGGTCTGGCATCCTGCATCGATCGATCCTCGTTGACCGCCCGGGCTCGCGACCATGCCGCGGTGTGCCTGGCCAATTGCCGGCCGTTCGACTCCACCGATTCCCAACCGGCGCCACAGGGTTACCGCCGCCTTGTGGAACAGCGAATGATCCCTCGCCCCCCCGTCCCTACGTTCCTCCGTCCCTACGTCCCTTCATTCCTTCGCCCCTGCGTGTCTCGTCGCCCCGTTGCCCCCGTCACACCAGGCACGCTACTTCCCGACCAGGTTGATTTCGGCCACGGACGTAAACGGCCGGCCGGCGGCTTCGGTCAGCACGCGCAGCCGAAGATAGCGCCCCGACGCGGGCTTGAAGCGGACCTCCTGCTCGAACGCCCCCGCCTCGAATCGCCCGGTCGCCACGGGATCGCCGAAGGAATCAGGCGACGGGCCGAGGTATACCTCGAAATCGCCGATCATGCCGTTCACGCCGCCGTCCTGGCGCGGCAGGTAGCGCAGCCCCTCGACGCGGTGCGTCTGCCCCAGGTCGATCACGATCTCGTGCGGCGGCGGATCGGCCCCGCCGCGCCATTTGGTATGCCAGATCGTCTTGGGGTCGCCGTCGAAGGCGTTGGTCGCGAGTTTCCCGTTGAATTTCGACTCGCTGTCCACGCGTACCAGACGCCACTTGTCCTTCGGGATCAGCGCAGCCGGCGGCAGCGGCTTGGCGGCTTTTGCCGGAAAGAGCGGGAAATACTTCGAGGGCGTCCGCGCGGTCTTCATGATGTGCGCGATGCGCTTGACGATCTCGGGGTGCTCGTCGGCGACGTCGGTGGTTTCGCCGATGTCGGTCGCCAGGTCGTAGAGTTGGATCGGTGCCTCGGGGTTCTTGCGCAGCCCGAGCCGGAGGGCCTTCCACCGCCCCATGCGAACGGCCTGCCCGCCGCCGCGGCCGATGTACTCCCAGTAAAGGTATTCGTGCTCCTTCTGGCCCGGCCTGCCCAGCAGCGTCGGCAGGAAGCTGATCCCGTCGGTGTCGGCCGGGGGCGTGCCGCCCGTCAGGTCCACGAGCGTGGGCAGAACGTCCCAGAAGGCACACACATGATCGCTGGTGGTGCCCGGCTTGATGTGTCCGGTCCACCGGGCGATCAGCGGCACACGGATGCCGCCCTCATAGAGATCGCACTTGAGCCCCCGCAGCGGCCCCGTGCTGTGGAAGAACTTCGAGTCCGTCCCGCCGTTGAATGTCGGCCCGTTGTCGCTGGCGAAGACGATCAGCGTATCTTCACCCAGCCCGAGCTCGTCGATCAGCCGGACGAGCCGGCCGATGTCGCGATCCATGCGGCTGACCATCGCGGCATAGGTCGCCCGCGGCTCGGGGTTGGGCAGGTAGCTCTTTTGCCCGAGGTAGGGCTTGTCGTCGAACTTGCCGCGATACTGCGCCAGCGAATCTTCGGGCACCTGGAGCGCCGCGTGCGGCACCGTCGTGGCGAAGTAGAGGAAAAACGGCTGGTCCTTGTGCGCGCGCACGAACCGCAGCGCGTCGTCGATCATCAGGTCCGGCGCGTAGCGTTTGCCGCGGAAGCGTGCGTAGGCGGACGGGTCGGCCGGCGGCTCCTTGAGCTTCTGGTGCGACGAGAACCACTTGTTGCCCGGCAGCATCTCCTTGCGGCCGTCGCGCCACAGATGCGTCGGGTAGTAGTTGTGGGCCACACGTTGGCAGAGGTAGCCGTAGAAGTGGTCGAATCCCTGGCGGTTGGGCTCGCCGGTCGAACCGGGACCGCCCAGTCCCCACTTGCCGATCGCGCAGGTCGCGTAACCCTGCTCTTGCAGCAACCCGCCCAGCGTGACCGTGCCGGCCGGCAGCGGGAGCTGGCCCTCTTTCTCGTCGGGCCCCCACCCGCCCAGCTCGTAGTTCGCGCGGACGAACGCGTGGCCGGTGTGCTTGCCGGTCAACAGGGTGCAGCGCGACGGCGCGCAGACGGTGCTGCCGGCGTAGGCGTCGGTGAAGCGCATGCCCTCGGCGGCGAGCCGGTCGATATTCGGCGTCTTGATCTTCTCCTGCCCGTAGCAGCCCAGCTCGCCGTACCCCAGATCGTCGGCGAGGATGAACACGATGTTGGGCTTGCGGCCCCGCGGCCGTCGGGCCCGGGCCCAGCGGGGCAGCGCCGCCAGGGCCACGCCCGCCCCCGCACATTTCAGGAAATCGCGTCGTTTCATCGTTTCTCCCCGGTGGCTCGCGCGGCGAGACACCCTGTTGCGACAGCTCCCCCGTTTCAGCCGGCTCATGGCTCCGTGAAGTCCACGCGCAGAATCGTCTCGTCGCCGCGCGGGCCGGCACGCACGCCGCGCAGCGTCTTCCACAGGTCGCGGTCCGGCTCGCCGATCCGCAGCGCGTAGCTGCCCGGCTCGAAGACCATCGGCCGCCACGACGTGCCGCGGATGCGCAGCGTGTAGACCACCACGCCGTCGCGCTCGCGGATCACCTGCACGACCGGGTCGCGCAGGCCGCCGACCTCGACCGCCGGCAGCCACGCCGCCGGCCTGCGGCCGTAGTTGTCCAACTGGTGGATCGTGATCGGCCAGCCGGGATACTGCCGCGCCCCCGGCCGCGCCGGGTCGGCCCAGCGCGGCCAGCATTCGACCACGATCTCGCGCGTCGCGCGGCGAAACCGCACGATACCGTAACCCGGCGAATGGTCGTGCAGCCGGGCGGGCTCGTGGCCCCAGCGGCAGGGATTCGACACCGCCAGCACGGTCATGCGGTTGCCGAAGCCGTCGCGGAAGCGCCCGCAGTAGGGCGGATCGCCGGGCCGGCGCGCGGCCCCGGGCGCCGGCGGAAACCACCGCCGCGGCCAGGCGTTGGCGATCGACGGCACGCAAAAGCCGTAGCCCGCGTCGTCGAAGTCCTCGACGCCGTAGTGGATGAAGCTGCCCAGGTGCTGGTCGCCGGCGACGTGCAGCGCGAAGCCGCGGCGCAGTTCGCGCAGCGCCCGGTTGCGTCCGCTCTGCGGCCAGCCGCCCGAATCGGCGTCGGCGGCCAGCTTGTAGCCCTGCGGATACTCGCCCGGGGCCGGTGTCTCCAGCCCCACCAGGACCGAGCCGCTGGCGGCCCGGGGGGGAATCGTCGCCACGTTGGCGAAGATGGTCTGCGACAGGGCGACCTTCATCCACGTCCCGCCGCTGAAGTCGGCGGCCCAGTGACGCAGGAACCGCAACTGGCGCTCGCCCAGCAGCACGGCGCCCGGCACGTCGGCCTGCGTGGCCGGGTCGAAGTCCGGGTTGCGGAACCAGCCGTTCTTCACGCGGCCGGCGGGCACCATCACCGTCGGCGAGGACTTGAACTTGCGGTCCTCCAGAATCGCCAGACTCAGGCCGGCGTAATTCACGCTCGTGTAGTATACGCCGATGCCCTGCTCCACCGGCGTCGGGTCGAACGGATCGGGCAGATGGCTGGTCTGGGTGCGCTGGACCATGTTCACCCAGCGCGGCGGCATGATGTACCCCCCGTCGTCCTGCCTGCGGGCCTTGCGCCCGCCGGCGCCCCAGATGTTGCCCTGGTAGACGTCGTGATCGTCGGGGATGCAGATGCACGGCCGCTCGCGCGTCAGATCGCCGAAGGCCCAGCACCAGCGGTACCACTTGTCGAGGTAGTCGAGCATCGCCACCTCGATCGGCCGCCGCTCGGCGCCGGTGATGTCGCCTTCGTAGACCTGGTCGCCGGAGAAAAAGAGGATGTCCGGGTCGTGGTACGCGACCGCGCGCACCAGGTCGGCGTGCGGGAACCAGATGCCGCGCGCGTCCCAGCGCAGGCGGCCGGTGTAGTGCTTGGTGCCCGTAAACGCCGCCAGGACGAGTTCGTCCTCGTCGATCGGCTCGCGGCGGATGGTGCCCGCGCAGGTGTACGTCTCGCCGCCGGCACGGGGGCGATAGACCACGCGAAACGGCACGTCGGCGGTCGCTTCCCAGTGCTCGACGCGAAACCGGGCCGTAAAGCCGTCGGCGTCGATCGTGGCCGTCGCCGCCGGCGTCCAGTCGGACTGTCCCGGGCGGCGGACTTCGAGCGTCACCCGGCGGCTGTCCTGCTGCCCGATCGGCAGCATCTGGGCGGTGAGCTTGAGCGTGCCGCGGCTGAGCGTGTAGAGCACGCCGGCCACCGGGCCGAAGCGGCGATCGGCGTGCAGCCGCACCTTGTCGCCGGCCACCTGCCAATCGCGGAACCACCAGCCCCGCTTGCCGCCGGTCGGCGCGCGGTGCGAAACCAGCCCGACGCCGCCATCGACCAGCGCCGGCGCGACGTTGTGGTATTCCGCCCGGCTCAGCAGCGCGCCCGCCGCGTCGCGCGCCGTGAGAACCAGCGCATAGCCCGTCCCGGCCGGATGGGCCTCGAGCTCAAGCACGATTTCGGGCAGCGCCTTCGTACTGAGCCGGTCTTTCCGCCGGGCGGCGCCCAGCTCGGCCAGCTCGCCGTCGGCGAGCGCCTTGCCGATGGTCCAGAATCCCGCCTTGCCCACGCGCCGCTCGTTGTCGCGCAGCGTCACGCGGCCGGCGGCGTCCACGACCGCCGCCAGGCCACCGTGCGGCGCCGCGCGGCCGTGCACCAGCGCGGTGAGCCGATAGTCCACATCCGGCCCGCCGGCTCCCAGCAGAAAGCCGGCCCACGAGTCGGCGCGGGGCCGCCCGTCCGGCTCGACCGGCCCGAGCCGCACGCGCATGCGCAGCGTGCCCGGCGCATCGCTCGCGTCGGCCGCCAGCAGGTGCAGCACGCGCATGGGCCGCTTCCTGCCCGCCTCGATGCACTCGACCCGCCCGTGGCGCAGCCGCCAGTCCTGCAAGCGGTCGGCGTAGTATTGCGGCCCGATCCACACGCGCGCCACGCCGGCCGGCCAGTCGCTGGCGAACGGTCCGCCAAGCGCCGCGCCGCCCAGCGCGAGTCCGGCGGCAACCGCGACGACCGCCGCCCGCCAGCATTCACCCTTGCGCATCATCGTCTGGTCCATCCGTTCATGGTCTTCCCCGGGCGCCGCAGCAACGCTTGTACTTTCGCCCGCTTCCGCACGGGCAGGGATCGTTGCGGCCGGCCTCCGCCGGCGCCTCCGGCGCGAGTCGGGTCACGGTCGGGGCGGCGTGTTCGCGCCGCCACCGCTTGGCAAGCTCGCGCAGCCGCGCGTCGGCGTGCGAGAAAAACAGCTTGTATCCGTCACACAGGTAGCTCAGTTTCGCGTCCGCCGGATTTCCCCAGCGCTCTTTCGGGCAGCCGCCGCGGCAATGCGCCAGCCACGGGCACGCCTGACACGCGTGGGGCAGGGCCGCCTTGCGCCGTCCGAACTCGGCCTGACGCGGCGAGTTGAGCATCTCGATCAACCGGCCCTCACGCACGTTCCCGAGCCGCCAGCGGTCTTCGACGAAGAAGTCGCACGAGAACACGTCGCCGTTGTGCTCGATCACGACGTAGGTTCCGCACTCGCCGAGCAGCGTGCATTCCGGGGCCGCGACGTCCACGTAGGTGGCGAAGACGGAGTCGAACCAGCGGACCGAGGTCGTGGCACACCCGTCTTCGAAGTCCGCGGTCCAACAGTCGAACAGTTCGCAGAGAAACTCGCCGTATGCCCGGGGCGCGACGGAAAAGTCCGCCGGCCGGCCGCGGGTGCGCGGGTCGGGTTCGACGCAGGGGATGAACTGCATGAAGGTCAGCCCGTTCTCCTTGTGAAACTCGTAGATTTCGCGGGCACATCGCGCCGAATAGTCGCTCACGACCGTCAGCGCGTTGACTTCGACGCCCGCATCGAGCAGGCGCCGGCGGGCCCGGTCGACGCGCTCCCAGGTGCCCTGCCCGCCGGCGGTGACGCGGTAGTGGTCGTGCACGTGGGCCGGCCCATCGAGCGAGAGCCCGACCAGGAAACGCCCCTCGCGCAGCACGCGGCACCAGGCGTCGTCGATCCGCAGGCCGTTGGTTTGCAGCCCGTTGCCCACGGTCTGCCCCGCACGTCCCCAACGTTTTTCCAGGCGCACGACTTCTTCGAAGAACGCCGCGCCCATCAGCGTCGGTTCGCCGCCCTGCCAGCCGAAGGCGACCTGCGCTCCGCCGTCGGCCATCACCTGCCGGATCAGCGCTTCGAGCACCGTCCGGGACATCCGCCGGGGGCCGGCCGAAGGGAACATCTCCGCCTTTTCGAGGTAGAAACAGTAGCGACAGGCCATGTTGCAGTCGGGCCCGGCGACCTTGACGAGAACCGAGTTGAGCGGTTTGCGGAAGTTGGGCATAGCTGACCGGGCCTGCTCTCGAGCCACACACAGCGTAACCCAACGCGCGCGTCGCGCAAAGGGACGTGATCATTCGATGGGCTGGTAGACGGATGTTCCGGTGGGAGAGGACCCGCGGCCAACGCCCGTTTCGGCCGAACGTCGCGCTACGCCTCGATATCCAGCCCGCGGGGCGCGCCACCCTCTTCGTCGGGCGGCGTCCGGGTTTCAGACTCGTCTTCGGGCTCGCTGAAGGGCGAACCCTGGCTGCCGGTTCCCTCGGCATCGGCGTAGACTTCGCCGTCGCGATCGCTGTTCTCGATGATCTCCTGGAGCTCTTCGGAAAACGCGGAGCGTTCGGTCCCTTTTGCCTGTTCGGCCCCCTTGGCCTGGGTGGCGCGCTCCTGGGCGCCCTGCGACTGGATGATCGAACCGAGCCAGTTCGGAGGGATCGTGGACATGGCTGTGACCTTGCAATCCGGTTCGGCGCAGGTGCCGTCCGGGACGTCTCCCGCCGGCGCTTACGCCAGGACGTTGGTGCCGACCTTCGGCGGCCGCAGCCCCTCCTCCCCGACCCCGAGCTGTTCGCGCAACCGGTTGATGATCGCCGAGTGCATCTGGCTGACTCGCGATTCGGACAGATCGAGCGTGGCGCCGATCTCCTTCATGGTCATCTGTTCGTAGTAGTACAGCACGATGATGAGCCGTTCGGCCCGACTCAGCTCGCGGGCGATGAACTCCTTGATGTCGGCTTTCTGGGCCTCGGCCACCGGATCGCAGCTCTGCTCGTCGGGGACGATGTCCACTTCGGCGACTTCGCGGTCCGCGTCACTGTCCGTGAACTTCTGCGAGAGCGACACCTGGGAAACCGCGTGGGCATCGCGGAGGAGCTTCTTGAACTGTTCGCCGGGCAAGCGCATCCGCCGGGCAAGCTCGTCCTCGGTGGGCATGCGGCCCAGCTCGGCCTCCATCGCGCGGACCGTCTCGTTGAGTTTCTGGGCCCGATGGCGTACCAGCCGGGGCACCCAGTCCATGCTGCGCAGCTCGTCCAGAATGGCGCCGCGAATCCTGGGAGAACAGTAGGTTTCGAACTTGACGCCGCGCTCGAGATCGAACGCGTCAATGGCATCGACCAGGCCGAAGATGCCGGCACTCATCAGGTCCTCGACATCGACCTCGTCAGGCAGCTTGGCCCGGATCCGCTGGGCGGCGTAGCGCACAAGGAACAGATAGTGTTCGACCAGCCGGTTGCGCAGCTCGTCGTTGGGGCTGGCCTTGTATGCCCGCCAGGCGGCCATCAGGGTTTCGTTGTCAGGGAAGCTGCGTACGTTGGGGTCGCGACTGACCCTGCGCAGCCGGCTGGCCATTCTCCGTCGGCTCATAAACCTATCCCGCCTCTATCGGTTGCGATTTTCCGCCGTCCTCGCCGCGCATGTCTTCGGCCTCGCCCTCGGCTGCCGTCCGGTCGATCGCGAACTTGCGGGACTGCAAGTGGTCCCGCAGCACGAGCCGCACGACGCCGCCGGCAAGCTTGCCCACGACCAGGGCTACGCACATCGCAACCAGGGCCCGTGACAAGACCGTCACGGCCCCGTTCCCCGCGTGCAGGCCCGCGACGATCGCCAGAGCGAAAGCCAGAAGTGCGACCTGAACGCTGATGCTGCTGACCATGCCGTAACCCTCGGTCCGCCGGAGCGTTTGGCCAGGCCGGCGAACTGAACACTCTATCGGCCCGTTGTTTCGCGAGACTTGGACCGCCCGGCAAAATCGCCCGTCGCCGGCGATCCGCCCTCCCCACCGGCCCGCCGACAAACGCCCCGGCACCGCGCAGATTGTGCGCAAGCGGCGGCGCCCGGACCCGCTCGATTCCGCGCGCGATCCGTGATAATGTCGCCCGGAGATGTGGTTCGCCAGGCGGGCTCTGTACTCGTCCCTGCCCGCACGCTTGCCGGAGAGTCCGCGTCGTGAATCAGGAAGTCCGCAAACAGCCCGCATCTTCGTCCGACGCGCGGCCGGGCGCGCGGCCGGCCGAGCCGGCGCCCGACAACGCGCGGGCATCGGCGGGCGACGCCCAGCCGCTCGATTGCCGGGCCGTGCTGACGCACCACTGGCTCGTGCGTCGGCGCGGCGGCGAGCGGGTGCTCGAAGCACTGCGCGCCCTGCTGCCAGACGCGCCGATCTACACGCTCGTGTTCGATCCTGACGGGTTTCACGCCGAACCGGATGGTGCGCCCTGCCAGCGCTGGGATCGGACCGCGGTCCAAGTCCACACGTCCTTCTTGCAGAATCTGCCCGGCGCAAGGCGGCACTACCCGAAGCTGCTGCCGCTGATGCCACTGGCGGCCCGGCGGCTCAAACTCCCGCCGGTCGAGCTGGTCGTCTGTTCCGACGCCGCGATCGCGAAGGCCATGACGCCGGCGCCCGAGAGCCGCGTGGTGTGCTACTGCCATTCGCCGATGCGATACGTCTGGGACCTGGCGGAGACGTACCGCGCCACGCTGCCCGCGTGGCTGCGGCCGCTTTGGGGGCCGCTGGTGCGGCGATTGCGCCGGGCGGACCGGGCGGCGGCCCAACGGGTGGACCGTTTCGTCGCCAACTCGCGCCACGTCGCCGATCGCATCCGCCGGCACTACGACCGCGACGCCGTCGTGATCTACCCCCCGGTGGACCTGCCCGCGCGCCCCGCGACGCAGCCCCGGGCAGACTACTACCTCTGCGTCGGTCAGCACGTCCCCTACAAGCGGCTCGACCTGGCCGTCGCGGCCTGCCGCCGCCTCCGCCGCCGGCTGGTGGTGGTCGGCGAGGGGCCGGACGTGCGCCGGCTGCGCCAGCCCGGCGACCCCTGCGTCGAATTCGTCGGCTACCAGCCCGAGCACGCCGTTTGCGAGCACTACCGCCGGGCGCGGGCCCTGCTGTTCCCCGGCGAAGAGGACTTCGGCATCGTGCCGGTCGAGGCCATGGCTCACGGCTGCCCAGTCATCGCGTTTGGCGTCGGCGGAGCCACGGAGACCGTCGCCGACGGCCACACCGGCGTATGGTTCGAGCGGCAGAGCGTCGATTGCGTCGTCGCCGCGATGCGGCGCTGCGAAACGCTCACGTTCGACCCCGCCGCGCTCCACGCCCACACGCAGCAGTTCAGCCGCCGGCGTTTCCTCGAGCGCATGCGCAGCCTGCTCGCCGAGACGCTCGAAAACGGTCGCCGAGAGTAGTACGATGCTGCGCGTGCCAACCTCACGCCGCGGCCGGCCGCACCGCCGGCCGCCCGGAAAGGACGTTCACCGATGCGCAAGTCCGTTTGTTCAGCGTTGTTGGGGTGCGGGTTCGGAATCGCCGCCGCGGTCGCGCAGGCCGGTCTGCAACCGGGCCTGGTGCTGCGGCTGTACGCCGTGGACGGACGCATGCACCGCCTGCCGCAGCTCGCGCCGGGCCAGTGGCCCAACGTCGCCAAGGTCATCCCCACGCTCGATATCCCGATGGGCGGGTTCGCGCCGCTGCGCGACAACTTCTACACCGAGGTTCGCGGCGTGCTGCGCGTCTCCTCGCCCGGCAAGTACGCCTTTCGCCTCATCAGCGACGACGGAGCCAGATTGTGGATCGACGATCGCCTCGTCGTCGATCACGACGGCCTCCACGCCGCGACGCCGCGCGACGGCGAGATCGCCCTCGCCGCCGGCGACCACCGGCTGCGCATCGCGCACTTCGAAGCAGGCGGCGGCGAAGCCCTCACGCTGCGCTGGCGGCCGCCGGGCGCCGGCGAACACGAGTTTGCGACGGTGCCGCCGGCCGTGCTCTTCCATCAGGAAGGCGCGTCGCTCAAGACCGCCGAGGGGTTCAAACGGATCATCGCGCCGCTGCGCCGCGGCCTGCCCGGCGACGGAACGCCGATCGCCAAGCCGCACCCGGCATTCGACCCCATCCCGGCGGCGCCGGAACAAGCGCCCGGACGCGAGTGGTTCGACGGTCGCCTGCGCGTGATCGGCGCTGCACCGGCCGGGGCCGATCACCCGGTCGTCGCCTGGCTGCCGCCGCCCGAGGGACCGGCGGGCTACATCGGATGCGCGCGTTTGAGCGCGCCGCCCTACGAGAACCAACTGCTCGTGCTCGCCGGCGCGGGCGAAGCCAAGCGCGTATTCTTCGAGCGCATCGGCGGGATCGAGCAGGCTTGCGTGTTTCGCTTCGGAAGCGGTTACGGCGCGGGACCGCACGCGACAAGCCGGTCGGTGTTCGACATGCGTGCCGTTCGCGCGGCGGAAAACGGGCTCGAAATCGAGCTGACCGAGCCGCTCGATCCGCGTTGCGGCTGGGAAGCCGATTCGTACTACGTCGAGCAGTGGCCGTTTGACCAAGACGCCGGGAAGCCGCCGCACCGCGACGGCGTGCGTTACGCCGTCAAGTCGGCGTCGGTGTCCGCGGACCGCAAGCGCGTGTTCCTCGAAATCGCGGACCTGCGGCCCGAACACGTCGTCTATCTGCGATTGCTGCCGCCGTTCTACGCCGCCGACGGCAGCCGGGCGTGGGGCACGGAGGCCTGGCTGACGCTGCGAGCGATTCCGCACGGCCGGCGCGGGACGGTGCTCGCGCCGCCGCCGCGGCCGCCGCAGAACCGGCTCACCGCCGAGGAGCGCGAGGCGGGCTGGCGGCTGCTGTTCGACGGGCAGACGCCGGCCGGCTGGCGCGGCTTTCACCTGGACCATTTCCCGGCCGGCTGGGTGGTGCGCGACGGCTGCCTGATCCACACCGGCCCCGGCGGCGGCGACATCATCACCGAGGAGCAGTTCGACAACTTCGAGCTCAAGCTGGAATGGCGGATCGCCCCCGCGGGCAACAGCGGCATCTTCTACCGCGTCAGCGAGAAGTACCGGGCGGTCTACGAATCGGGTCCGGAGATGCAGGTGCTCGACAACGCGGAGCACCCCGACGGCCGCAACCCGAAGACCTCCGCCGGCGCGAACTACGGGCTCTACGCGCCGATCCGCGATACGACGGTGCCGGTGGGGTTTTTCAACAAGGTGCGCATCGTCGTCCGTGGGGCCCACGTCGAGCACTGGCTCAACGGCGTGAAGGTGGTCGAGTACGAGCTCTGGAGCAAGGACTGGAAGGACCGCGTGGCAAGCAGCAAGTTCAAGCGCTGGCCCGGCTACGGCATGTCGCCCGCGGGACACATCGCACTCCAGGACCACGGCGACCGCGTCTGGTATCGCAACATCAAGCTCCGCCCGCTGCCCGAGTAAGGCCGGAACCAGCGCGGACCCCGATCCGCAAACCGAAAGCGGCGCCGGATCGCAAGATCCGACGCCGCTTCGATCATGGCCTGGACCGATCGGACCGCGATGCGATCCGGCGGGTTCTCAACAGGCTACTCGCACGTATCTCCGTACACCGCGAGCATCGCCGCCAGGTCGGAGAGGTCAACGTCGCCGTCGCCGCCCTCGGGTTCGAGGTCGCCGTCTTCGTAGGAGGCGCCGCTCGTCGTCCCGTAGTTGGCCAGCAGCACGGCCAGGTCGCCGAGATCGATGATCCCGTCGCCGTTCAGGTCGCCGAACAGATCGCAACAGGCATGGTCATACTGGTGCGTTCCGGGCGTCGTGAGCGTAAGCAGCAGTTGGGTCGGGTCTTCGCCGGTCAGGCTGTCCACGCCCCCGAAGTACCACTCGCTCGCCAGGCCGCTCGAACCCGAGCCGGAATTGACGGCCGGCAGACGATAGGAATACCCGTTGGTGAACTCCCACTGCGTGCCCGCACCGTTGACGCCGAACTCGCCGTAGATGTCGATCAGGTGCGAGCCGTCGGCCGTATCGGTGAGGATGAAGCGTTCGTTTCCGTAGCCGAACGGCACGTTGGTGTGCATGTCGGCGTTCTCGGGGTAGATGGCGTCGAACGCGCCGGTACACGATCCGCTGAAGAAGGAGTCGAGCACGAACGAATCGCCGGCGGGGATGAACACGCCGGTCAGGTCGACATCCACGACGACGTCGCTGCTGTCGTCGGTCTGCACGATCAGGCCACCTTCGAGGAACAGGTAATCATCCAGGCCGGTGTTCGTAATCTCGATCCAGCGCGGACAATTGCCACTCTCGGTACCCTGCACGACCTCGCTGATGATCAGACACGAAGAGTCGTACGTCGCACACGGGTTCGGATCGCAGCTCGTGTCGTCGCCGAGATAGGTTCCGCCAGCGGCGGCACAGTCGGCATCCGACAATACGGTACACGTTTCGCCCGTGCAGCATGCACCGGTCGGTGCGGCCGCGCAGTCGAGCGAAGCCGACAGGTCGCTCTCGACATAGTCCGAAGGCACGCCGTCACCGGCGGAAATACCCACGACCGAGTCGGGCGAACCGATGCCCAGCCAGGTAATGTGAATCTCCCCGTTGAAGAACATCTCGATCTGGAACGTGTTGGAATCCGAAGAGCTGTATTGCGGCACGTTCTGCCACGTCACCGCGACGCGGTCGGCGGTCGCCTTCCAGTTGATCGTCCCGCCCGAGGCAGGATTCAGATCGTCGAACAACGCCGAAATGCGCGGCTGTGCGAAGTGCCCACTGAGCGACTCGGTGTAGGTGCTGTCGGCACTCGCGAACGTGATGTTCCCGTTGGCGTTGACGTAGAACGAACTGTAGTTCGTGCCGTAAAGCGAAACCGACGAGCCAGGCGACACGCTGGCGCTCCCGTCGTCCGAGATGTACAGGCTGGTGCCGCCCGACGGGTCGGTCGGCAGGCTGGTTGCCGCCTGGATGCAGACGCGGTAGTAGTCTCCCGAACCGTCCGGTACGAGTTGCAGCGTGTAGCCGTCGAGATCGAACGCATCGCCAGTGCCGCCGGTGAATTCCTCGGTGAAGTAGTCGGCCTGAACGATCGTCGTAAACTGGTACGGCGTCGTGAACGCGCTGTCCCCGCAGCCGTTGCTGGCCCGCACACGCCAGTAATACGTGGTCGCCGAGGCAAGGTTGTTTTCGAGCGTAACGTTCTTGGCCGCGGTGGT
Source organism: uncultured Planctomycetales bacterium (assembly GCA_964428275.1). Taxonomy (GTDB): domain Bacteria; phylum Planctomycetota; class Phycisphaerae; order UBA1845; family Fen-1342; genus JALSRY01. Next base: position 25,503 of record CAYRXN010000294.1, read on the forward strand.
TTCCGCGTAGACGACATCACCGAAACCGACGTCCGTCGCTACCTGAACGTCGTACTCGATCGCGTCGGCGCTGGCCTGCCACGACAGCGTCGGCCGGCGTGGCACGTCCACCGCACCGTCGGCCGGACTGAGCAGTTTCGGCACGCCCGGTACGTCTCCGGATATTCCCAGTCCAACGGTCGTACTGCGTTGCTTGCTCGCCGAGGTGCCAGTCACCGTGATCGTGTACGAGCCCGGCAGCACGCCAGTCAGATTGCCGATGGTCATCGTTGAAACGAACGGCGGTGTCTGATCGTTGCTGCTGAAGCTCACGGTGGCTCCGGCCGGCAGCCCGCTGGCAGAGAGCGTCACGGTCTCATCGAAACTGCCCAACTGCGCCACGTCGATGGTGTAGCCGGCTTCGTCGGTCGGCGGCGAGCACACCAGACGGGTCTCCGGCGTGGACGCGAGCGTAAAGCCGTTCGGCCGCGGCAGTTGCAACGCCGGGTCGCCCAGCAGGACGAATTCCTCGAAGAAGTTGCGACACACGTCGGCGTGCAGCGGCGGCGCGTGGTTGGGATCGCCATCCCAGCCGCCGTAATCCGCCAGGAAGCGATACAGGCCGGCTCGCCAGGCGTCGCCCAGACGCCACTGGTCGTCCTCGAAGATCGCCCCGAAGAACGAACGTTCCAGCGATGTGGACGGTTCCCAGGCTTCGACACTGCCCCAGTAGATGTAGGTCGAGGCCGAGATGTAGGCGGCGGCTCCGCGGTTGGCGGCCCGCAACCAGGTTTCACCAAAGCACTCGTCGTAGGTGTAGTGGGCCGTGTTGCACGACCAGCCCATCGCAACGCCGTAGAGGCCGTCGTTCATCAGGGCATTGACGTCGCTCTGATCGAACGCCGGTTCCCACCAGCCGCTCGAACCGCTGTGCCCATAGTAGACGGTGAAGAGCACGCCGTTGTTGACTGCATCGGCCACGTCGGACGTTCCCGCCCCCTGCGCAGCGTAGAGCTTGATACCCACGTAATCGTTGGGTGTGAAATACGTGTCGATCACATAGTCGTGCGAGGGCTCGGCCATCCCCTGCGTGCCGGAGTTGGCCAGAAAGGCCCCGCGTTTGACATAGTCCGGATCCGAGAAATTGCCCTGCTCGACGAAGATGGTCTTGTCCACCACGTTGCGCAGCGTGGACACCGTTCGAACGCTGAACCGCCCGACCGGAATCTCGGGATACCAGTCATCGCCGGAGTCCATGCATCCGTAGGGCCAATCCGTGTCCGCGTGCTTGTCACCACCGCCGGTGAAGTGCGGGACGCAGCTCGACGTCGCCGTGCTGCCGTCCGTATCGCCGACCAGCAGGATGTAGTCCGGGGCGTCGGGCGTGCCCCACAGCCCCAGAATGTAGTTCTTGATGGTCGTATTGCTCGTACCCGGGGCCACCGAGTGCACGGTGACGTTCATGCCCGAGGCCTCGCGCATCGCGACAAAATCATTGAGCGGTGCACTGCCCACATAGTCCTCGGCCGTGATGATGAGGTAGTTCTTCCGCTGCGGTTCATACGTCGGAAGCGACATGCTCGGATCGCCGAGGAATGCGAACGACTCCGCATAATCGCGGCACACCGGATCTTCGGCCCCATAGATCGTCACCATCCGGTTCATGGTCGTCTGCCACATCGGCCCCAATTCCCGAACACCATCGTCGTAGATCGCGGCGAAGATGGAACCGTAGAGGTCTTCCCAGGTCGACCACGCGTACATCAGTGAACCGGTGAAGCCCACACCACCCGCAGCACCGCGATTCGCCACGCGCACCCATTGCTCCACAACACCGGGATCGTACTCCGGATACTGAAACTGGCCCCCGCTGCAACTGAAGCTGATGATGAACGGGTACATGGTGGCGTTGGACAGCCCCGCGATGTCATCTATGCCAATGTACGGAGCCGACCAGGCCTGGAAGCCGGACGAATGGCCGTAGTACACGCCCAGGAAGCAACCCGAATCGATGGCATCCACGACGTCCTCGGTCCGGGCCCCGTACGTTTCGTAGTACAGTTTGTACGACTGAATCCCGTTGGGCGTCATGTACGTATCAATAATGTTGTTATGAAGCGCTTCGGCGTTCGCTTCCGGGGCGGGATGCGCCAGGAAGGCCGCCCGCTGTGCATAAGTCGAATCGCTTGCGGAGCCGGATTCCACCGTCAGTATCTTGTCCACTACCCCTTGGAGCTGCGCAGGTGTCTGGACCGAGATACGCCCGAACGCGATGTCCGCAACCCAGTCGTCGCCGCCGTCCATACAGGCATAAGGCAGATCCGTAACCCACTCGTTAGCTCCTCCACCAACCCACAGCGGCACAGTGTTGGACGTTGCTGCAGCGTCGGCCCCGTGCAGGCTGCCTACCGCGTCGCCGACGATCAACAGGTAATCGGGCGCGTCCGCCGTACCCCAGAGACTCTGAATGTATGCCTTGATCGTGTCGCGGCTGGTCCCGGTCGTCGCCGTGTACGTCGTGACGTTGAACCCCTGCGCCGTCTTCGCATCGACGAGCTGCGTCAACGGCGTCGTACCCGCGAAGTCCTCCGCCAGGACGATCAGGTAATTGCCGCCGCGACTCTTGCTGCTTGACCGGGGCTCGGGGTTGAGAATGCCGCCGCGCAGCGCCGGCGACGGAGCAGGCAGCTCCGCAACGTCCGGCCCCCCGCTGAAGCGAAGCGAAACCTGGAAGTCGGTCCGAACCGCCAGCGTTCCCCGCACCGGGTTGTAGGCCGCGGGATAGATTTCCAGCAGGTAGAGCTGCCGCTCGCGCATGATCCCGACCTTGCGGACCGAGACGGGTTCGGCCGGCACGGCGGCATCCGCTGCATATGCCCCTTTGTCGTACTCGAACGCCGGGACCAGCGAATCCACCAGCGCATCGACATCGGGCTGGTCGCCGTAGACCTCGCGCACCGTCTCGGCGTCGATCGCCGAAGCGAACTGATACGGGCGCACCGGCAAGTCGAAACCGGCCTCCACAAGATCGATTTCACGCGGCGGTGACCCGGCAACGGCCAGTTCCACGTCCGTCCCGACGGGAACCGCGAACATGCGGCGAATCACCGGCAACCCCGGCGCGCCCGGCTTTCCACCCACTTCCGCCCCCGGCACCGTTGCGACCAGGAACTCGCCGTGCTCATCCGAGACGCGCTCCAGACTCACTCCCGGGATCGAGACGCGCAGGTCCAGGCCATGCCGGTCGTACCCGTCCACCGCCACGACCGGAGCAGCGTTCGCGGATGCGCTGTGGGGTTCGACCGCCTCATCGGGTGTCGCGGCGAACCAGACACCCGCTGCCGCAACCGAAACCGCGACAATCCCGACCGCCGCAATGCCAAGTGGTATCCGAACGTGGCGTTTATACATGGATCGCTCCTGAGCTGTGGGCCTTCCTCCCCCGTCCTGTTACCGAGGTGGAACCACCCCTTTCCCTTCGCAGGGCCCGAGCACGATTCCAACTCCATCGTACCGAGAAACACCGATGCGATGCAACCGCGGATTCCCCGCCCCCCACGGCTCGGCCGCGCGCGAGAGTTCACCATAACCACTTAACCCGGCACAAGTTAAACACTGACGCCACAGCGATGCCGACACCACGCGCGAATGGTCCCCGTTCGCGCGGCGCGAACGACGCGACCGATCGGCCGCGCATCGCTCAATCAGGGCCGGCGGCTCAGCTCACCGAATCGTAGTTGTCCTGGTATTCTTCGTTGTCGGGATAGAGGTTCAGCGCTTCGAGGAAGTCGGCGCGGGCCGCGTCGTAGAAGTCCGTGCCCAGTGAGCGGTACCACACGCCGCGGGTGTTGTACGCCCCGGCCAACCTGGATTTCGACTTGTCGTTGGTCTTGTCGAGCTCGTAGGCCTCTTTGTAGGCGTCGATCGCCCCGGCGTGATCGTAGATCGCGGACCGCTGGTCACCATAAACGAGAAACGCGTCGATCGCGGCCTGCTTGTAGCCGGAATCGTGCGGCCGCAGCTCGTGGGCGGCCTTGTACGCGTAGGCCGCCTCCTTGTAGTTGCCGTCGGCCAGGTACTCATCGCCGAGTTTCGCCCGGGTCGCCGCGAGCCGGATCGCGTACGTCACGTTCTCGGGGTCCAGGTCGTAGGCCGCCTGGAACGCCACGACCTCCTTGCCGACTTCTCCGCCCTGGGCCTCCCGCCGCCGTTCGAGAATCAGCCCCGCCCGGTAGAGGCCCTCGGCCACGCTTTGCTTGAGCTCCTCGTCGTCGATCGCAGCCAGCTTCGTCGCGGCGACGTTGTAGTCGTCCACGGCGCTGGAGACGTCCCCCATGCGCATCCGCCACTGGGCCCGGGCGACGTACCCCTCGACCATCCCCTTCTTGACTTCTTCGCCCAGCGGGTCGAGTTGCTCGGCGGCGCGGAAGAAGCGCATCGCCTCGGTCACGTCGCCCCGGGCGGCGGCATCGCGTCCCAGCGCCACCTGGGCCAGCGCTTCGTCCGCCAGGTAGAGTGGATCGCCGTCGGCCAGTTGCGACGCCCGGGCGAGCGTTTCCGCCGCGAGGGCGTGCTTGCCCAGCTTGAGCTGCGTCTGCCCGAGCAGGTTGTTCAGGAACGCCGCTTCGGGCGCCTGCCGCAGCAGGGCGCTGAGCTTGGCTTCGATGATGCGCAGTTGCGGCTCGGCCGCCGTGCTGATCGCGAGCTGGTATTGCGTCAGCCCGTTGGCCGCATCGCCCGATTCGATCAGCTTCTCGGCCAGCAGCACGCGGGCGTCGGCGTTGGAAGGCGATTTCTTCGTCAGCGCCACGAGCAGGCGAATACCCTGGTCGCGCGTACCGGGCTGGGCGACCAGGCGGCGCGCGGACTTGAGGATCGTATCGTCGTCCTTCTGGAGCAGGGCGGCGTTGGCCGCGTCCTGATCGAAGCCGTACTGCGGCGCCATGTAGTGCGCTTTCTCGAAATACCGCTGGGCCTTGGCGTAGTGACCCAGGTCGAGCTCGATCGCGCCGAGTCCGTGGACGGCCAGGGCGTTGCGCGGGTTGTCCGCGAGCAGGTCTTCGAGCAGCGCTCGGGCGTCGTCGAAACGTCCGTTGATCCGCAGGACGGTGGCCTGCTTGATCGTGTCCTCTTCCTGCTTGGCCTGCTTGGGAGAAATCGCCGGCGGGGTTGGGGCCCGGAGCTGCATCGAAAGGCCGGCGAGTTGGCTGTAATCGACGCCGTCAGATGCCGACGACGCTCCCTGCCCGAGCGAAAGGAGCGCCGCCGGTCCGAAATCGCTGCCGCCGGAAAACGCATCACCCGGCGCACCCGTCCCCGGCATCGCGCCCAGCAGCGATGCCATTTGAGCGATCACGGACAGGTTTGTGCCGATCTCCATCTTGCCAGCGTCTCCGGACGCACCTTCGCGTTACCCGAAGTGTTCCAAATGTCTGGCGGTCGGCGCGCGGAATCCGTTGGCGCCGATCAATCGTCGCGTCGGATTCGGGCAGAGGAGGGATTATCAGACGACCGCGGGGTTACGGGGGGGCCGGCTGATCGGTACGGATTCCGAACGGGCGGGGTCTGCCGCCGAACTTTGCCGCGTGGACCGCCGCCCGGCCGGCGTCGGGTTCGACCGTGACGAATCCCGCCCGGGCGTCAAAAGGCAGCTCCACCTTGACCGTCTCAACCGGCACCTTGGTCGCCGCCAGCAGCAGGTGGGGGTTGCCGCCGGTCTGGTACAGCAGTGTCGTCAGGATCGCCAGCACGACGAGTGCGAACGTCCCGATCATGTGCCAGCGGGTGTCTTTGTGCAGGCGGACCACCGGGCTGAGTCCCCGGCCGGGCTCCAACCCGGAGGGCCGGTGCCACGGCACCGCCGCGGGCCTGGAAAACGTTTCCGGCATCGTCGTGGGCAGTTGGCGGGCGCGCGCCTGCTGCGCGAGGATCCGTTCGACGACGTCTGCGCCCCACTGTTTCTCGATCGTCCAGTCGTACGCCGGCACCGCCTGCGGGTGCGGGCCGCGAACGTCGCCTCCCGATGCTGAAATCGGCGTGCCCCGCTGAAGCGCCACGGCCCGGATGCGACCGCGCGCGGCGTGTCTGCGAACCGCGGGCGCGACCCACCCCTGGGCCTGCTCGAAGCGGTCGAAACGGAACACGTCGGGAACGGTCTCGGGTCCCTCGAACGTGACCAGCAAACGGTAGATCGCCCCCGGTGGTGCTTCGTGCCCCATCTGCCCGGTTTCCCGATATTCCGCAGCGCAACGCGCTGATGACTTGCTCTTCGCGCCGGCCGCCCGCGCGACCGGACGGGCAGTGTACCACGCGACCGCGGTTCCCGGAAGGGGGCGCCGCCGACCGCCCCGGCTTGGCACGCCGGGCGCGTCCTTCTACACTGCCGCCACAGGTACGGGAGACCGGCGATGAGCGTACGCAACCTGGATGCCCTGTTCGAGCCCCGCTCGGTCGCCGTCATCGGTGCGTCGAACGCACCCCACGGCATCGGCGGCGTCGTCATGCGCAACCTGCTCAAGGCGGGGTTCGCGGGACCGATCATGCCCGTCAACCCCAAGCACCAGGCGGTCGCCGGCGTCCTGACCTACCCCGACGTGGGCAGCCTGCCGCTGGTGCCCGATTTCGCCGTGATCTGCACGCCGCCCAAGACCGTGCCGGGCCTCATCGGCCAACTGGCCGATCGCGGCACGCGGGCCGCCGCCGTCATCACGGCCGGCCTGTCCGCGCCCTGCGACGAGCGACGGACGATCCAGGAGGCGATGCTCGACGCCGCCCGACCGGCGGGCCTGCGCGTCCTCGGACCCAACTGCGTGGGCATGATGGTTCCCCACATCGGCCTCAACGCGAGCTTCGCCCATACCGGGATCGACCAGGGGAACATCGCGTTCGTGTCGCAGTCCGGCGGTTTCTGCACCGCCACGCTCGACTGGGCCCGTGCCCACGACATCGGCTTTTCGCACTTCGTCTCGCTGGGCAACAGCGCCGACGTCGATTTCGGCGACGTGCTCGATTATCTCGGCAGCGCGCCGGAGACCACCGCGATCCTGCTCTACATGGAGTCGATCGGCGCCGACGAGGCCCGCAAGTTCATGTCGGCCGCGCGCTCGGCCGCCCGCAACAAGCCCGTCATCGCCATCAAGGCCGGTCGCAACGCGGAAGGGGCCCGGGCCGCCGCCTCGCACACCGGCGCGCTGGCCGGCTCCGACAACGTCTACGACGCCGCGCTGCGCCGCGCCGGCATCTTGCGCGTCTTCACCCTCGACGAACTCTTCGACGCGGTGGAAACGCTGGCCCGTTCCCGCCCCCTGCACGGCGACCGGCTGGCGATCCTGACCAACGGCGGCGGGCCCGGTGTCATCGCGACCGACGCCCTGGTCGAGGCCGGCGGCCAGCTCGCCCCGCTGACCGAGAACACCCTGCGCAAACTCGACGCGTTCCTGCCGGGCACGTGGTCGCACGGCAACCCCGTGGACATGATTGGCGATGCCGACGCGGACACGTACCGCGCCGCGCTCCGGGTGCTGCTCGACGATCCCAACGTGGACGCCATCCTGGTGATGAACGCCCCCAGCGCCATCGCACCGCCGCTCGAATCGGCCCGCGGCATCGTCGACCTCGTCACCGCCCACGCCCGCATCCCGATCCTGACAAGCTGGCTCGGCGGGGAATCGGCCGGCGAAGCACGCCGCGTGTTCGCCCAGGCCGACATCCCCAGCTACGACACGCCCGAACACGCCATTCGGGCCTTCATGCACATGGTCCGCTATCGGCGGAACCTGGAGATCCTGACGCAGGTGCCCCCCTCGCTGCCGACGGATTTCTCGCCGGCGACCGACACCGCCCGCGCCACGCTCGCGGCCGCCCTCGAGGCGGGGCGCGACCTGCTGACCGAACCCGAAGCCAAGCAGGTCCTGGCGGCTTACGGCGTTCCCGTGGTGGAGACGCGCGTCGCCCAATCACCCGAAGACGCCGCCCGCGTCGCGGAGGAGATCGGCTTTCCCGTCGCGCTGAAGATCCTCTCGCCGGACATCACGCACAAGTCCGACGCCGGCGGCGTGATCCTCGGTCTCACCTCGCCGGATGACGTGCGTGAGGTGGCCCAGCGGATGCACAAGCGCATCGCGGCCCGATTCCCCGAGGCCCGGCTCGACGGTTTTTCGGTCCAGCAGATGGCCCGCCGCCCGCGGGCCCACGAGTTGATCGTCGGCATGACCACCGATTCGATCTTCGGCCCGGTGATTCTGTTCGGCCGCGGCGGCACCGCGGTCGAGGTCATCGGCGATCGCGCCGTGGCGTTGCCGCCGCTGAACATGAGCCTCGCCCGCCACCTGATCGAACGGACGCGGGTCTACCGCCTGCTCAAGGGCTACCGCGACCGGCCGCCGGCCGACCTCGACGCGATCTGCCTCGTGCTGACGCAGGTATCGCAACTGATCGTCGATTGTCCGGAAATCGTCGAGCTCGACATCAATCCGTTGTTCGCCGACGACGAGGGCGTTCTGGCGCTCGACGCGCGCATCCGCGTGGCCCAGACCACGCAGGCGGGCGCCGACCGGCTCGCGATCCGGCCCTATCCGCGCGAGCTCGAGGAGACGATCACGCTGCCGTCGGGCCGCAAGATCTTCGTCCGTCCGATCCGGCCTGAAGACCAACCGGCCCACGAGGCGTTCGCCGCCCACCTGACGCCGGAAGACCTGCGTTTTCGGTTGCTCGGCGCGCACCGCGCGATTCCGCCGTCGGAGATGGCCCGCCTGGTGCAGATCGACTACGACCGCGAAATGGCGTTCATCGCGGTGGACCCGGAGGCCCGCGAGCCCGAGACGCTCGCCGTGGTCCGCTGCGTCATCGACCCGGACAACACCCGGGCCGAGTTCGCCGTGATGGTGCGCTCCGACCTGAAACGGGCCGGGCTGGGCACCGCCATGATGAAAAAGATGATCCGCTACTGTCGCGACCGCGGCATTGGCGAAATCACCGCCCAGGTGCTGCGCGAGAACCGCGCCATCCTCAACCTGACCAGCAAGCTCGGCTTCCAGGCCCGCCCCCGGCCCGACGGCGAACGCTTCGAGGTCACGCTCGGACTCGATCAGGATGAATGAGGATCGGGCGCTGCCGCTGCGATCCCGGCTTGCAGCCGGTGGTGGACGGCGCCGGCCCTGCAAGGCCGATCAACCCAACGGGCCGAACCCCCGCACAACACCGCAGCGTAATTCCGATCGTCCCACCGACCCTCAATTCCATCCGCTCAGGTCTTCGCCTCAGCCGCCGGCGCACGCCTGGCCGTAGCGCATCAGCAGCACAGTGAGGTCACCGGCGTCCACGTCGCCG
>CAYRXN010000295.1:0-3410 GCA_964428275.1 uncultured Planctomycetales bacterium
GATCTTCCCGTCGCTGGTTTCAAACGCCGGTGAAAAACACGCGCTGTATCGCCGCCTCGTCGAGAAAGAGCATGTAGATTCTGATGAGTTGCTCAGCCCGTCGTTGCCCAACCTGTTTCTGGCCGAGGTCCCGACGGCGGATGCGTCCACACTTGCCAAGAAATGCGAGCAGGCGTGCAGAAACGCGTGGAAGGACATCGCCGGCGCCGTGAAGCAGCAATTATCTGGAGACAGGTTCAACCTGCCGAGCGGCTGGGACAAGCACTGGGATGAGCAAATCGAGTCGTTCTTTGAGGTTCAGACGGTCGTGCTGCCGCTGAACGAGCCTTCTCCATCGCTCCTGAACAAACTGCTCGGCGGCTCGAAATCCCCCTCAGCGGCGGACGAATTCAGCCGAATGCGTGACTTGGCCGGGCGGCTGATCGAAACCAAGCGGATGATCCGCCACGTCCCGGAATACGGTCTCACCGGCGACGTGCCGCAGAAGTGCTCGCTGATGGGCAGCTACGAACAGATGGGGCCCGCCGGGCACGGAGAATCGAGAGATTTCTGGGAATCCTTCTCAGAACAGAACAAGACGCTACACGGCACGCGTGTGCGGCCGCAGGAGCGGCTCTGTGCGGTGAGTCTGGTCAAGCGGTTCGCGTGGCCGGCGTTCTTCGCCACGGACAAAGGGTTGGGCCAGTTGCGTGCCGATAAGCTGCGTTTCTGGGACACGGCGACCGTGGCGGCGGCCGTTTGGCTTGCTGAAGAGCCGTGTATCAAGCCCGAAGACTATAAGCACAAGCACTGGAGCGGCCAGTGGCTCCATTGGCGCTCGCGGGATGAGGGGAAAGGTGACGGCGATCCCGAAGTCCCCGACGATCTCTGGCATCTGATTCAGCGAAAACGCCGCCCCGACAACTCCGGCAACCCGCCGGCGTACTACGCCATCCTCGTGATGGACGGCGACCATATGGGGCAAAAGCTGCGCAAGGCGAACGAAAAACAACAGCGCAAGATCAGCGGCTGGCTCGCGAAGTTCGCCACGAAAGAGGCTCGCGAGTTGGTCAGGAAACACCGCGGCGAACTCGTCTACGCCGGCGGCGACGACGTGTTGGCGTTGCTGCCGACCAGCACCGCTATCCGATGTGCGCGCGAGCTTTCAGAAAAGTTTCAGGACGGCTGGCCGATCGAGGGCCAGCGCGAGTACGCCACCGTAAGCGCCGGCATCGCCGTCGTGCATTACAAGGAGGACTTGCGCTTCGCCCTGGAGGTCGCCCGGCGGGCGGAGCGGCAGTCCAAGGACTGCGGGCGAAACGCGCTCACGCTGACAATCTGCCGCCGATCGGGAGAACACACGTCCGTCACGATCCCCTGGTACGTGACGGAACGTCGGTCGGTGACCGAACCATTTGAGCAGCTTGTCAGCGAGTTCATCGGCGGCCTTTCCAACGGATGGACATACAAGCTGCGGTCCGAAGTCAACAGCCTTCCAGACGAAGGGTTCCCGGCGGAAATGCGTCGTCTGCTGCGTCGCGTGGAAGCCCTTGGAAGCATGTCGAAGGACGAAATCGTGGCGCACTGCGAAGACATGCTCGCTCTGTTCACGCAGGCTGCGGCGGATCGTGTCCCAGACGGCACAAGCACGCCGCTGAACGTCCACGAGCAATTTGCGACTTTGTGTCAGTCCGCCACTTTCCTGGCCCGTGGGAGGGACCACTGATGAGCTCGAAACAAGACGCAGCCGCCATCGGCCTCATGCTGGACCCGTTGGACACGCTCTTCTTCCGTGACGGGCGGCCGTTCGGGGCCGGTACCCGGGCCTCGGGTGGACTTCCAAACCCGCAAACGCTCGCGGGAGCGTTGCGAACGGCGTTGCTGGCCCACAACGGCTTCGACTTCGCCAAGTTCGCATCCCTTTGCAGATCGGCAGGCTCCGGTGCGAGAAAGTGCCGGAATGAACATGCATCGCAGGGATCGGCGCTGGAAAACGCCTTGCGTGAAGCCGGGGCCCCGTCGTGGGTGGTCCGCGCCAGGTTTCGCGGTCCGTGGCTGGCCCTCTTCGACTCTGACGACGCCGCGCAGCCGCTGTTGCCCACACCCTGGACGCTGTTCCGTGACGGCGACCGCGCCGCAGGCGAAAGATGGTCGCGCGCCGATCCGCTGGAGAAATGCGAGTTGCCGGGCTGGAGCCCCCCGGCAGACGCAATGCTGCCGCTCTGGCACTCGGGCTCTCCCGACGCCAAGCGTCCCGGCGGTTTTCTCACCCCCGACGGAATCAAGCGTTTCCTGGCGGGCGGCGAGCCGGCGGACGAACACTGGCTGCGCGAAGATGAACTCTTCGGATTCGATCCGCGAACCGGCATCGCAGTCGATGCTGACACGTTCACCGCCGCCGAGCACATGCTCTACACGATCAGCCTGCTCGCACTCAAACCCAAGATCGATTCTCAGCGAGCGGAATTCGCCGATCGCCGCATCGGTTTCTACTGCGAACTGATCGTATCGGCGGAAAGCGAGCCCAACGCCCAGGCCGCGCTGCCGGACCTCGTCCCCTTCGGCGGCGAGGGGCGTTATGTCAGATCGACGAAGATCAAGACGTATGACTGGAAGACGCTGTCGGCGGAAACCAACCGCGAATCGAGCCGGGCGATGTGGCTACTGGCGACGCCAGGATTGTTCCAAGACGGTGATGGCAAGAGCACATGGCGTCCCAACGTGGGCAGCGCCCAGTTGGTGGCGGCCGCGTCGCCGAACCCGATCGCGGTATCCGGCTGGGACGTGGCCCGCTGCGGCCCCAAGCCGACGCGTTTCGGCGTGCCGGCCGGCAGCGTGTATTACACCGAAGGAATCGAGAGTTTCCCGCACGAATCGATGTGCCATGATCCCGAAGACGTGGCCCAGGGCTGGGGATTCGCACTGAAAGGAGTATGGAAATGAGTAAGGATCATAACGGGCGGAACACCGAGACGACGCTCATGGGCATCCATGCTCTGACGTCTCTCCATCCGGGGGCCGGTGCGGCCCTGGGCGTCGTCGACCTGCCGGTACAACGGGAGCGGCACACGCAATGGCCGATGATCGCCGGCTCGGCGGTGAAGGGCGTCCTGCGGGACGCCCTCCGAGAGGCAGTCAAGGGCAATCACAGTGCCGAAACCGACCCCAAGACAAACAAACAAACGCGTTCGCAACGCGAAGTCGCGAATTCGGAGGATGAGGAGCTGGTCGCCGTCTTCGGTCCTGCCACGGCGAACGCCAGCGATCACGCCGGCGCGCTGTCCGTGACCGATGCGCGGATTCTGGCGTTTCCCGTGCGGTCGCTGCGGGGCGTGTTCGCATGGGCTACGTGTCCGGCGGTTCTCGAGCGTTTCGTGCGGGACCGAAACCTGTCCGGTGAGTCAGTCGAGCTCCCGAACGGCCTGGAAAAA
>CAYRXN010000296.1:0-2556 GCA_964428275.1 uncultured Planctomycetales bacterium
CCGTCTGGCCGCGGGCCTTCGCCCGGGCGATCAGGGCCAGCGATTCCCCCGCGGAGACGTGCACGAAATACAACCGTCCGCCGACGTGCTCGTTGAGGAATAACATCTGGTTCACCGCCTCCGCCTCGGCGACGGCCGGACTGCTGAGATAGTGATAAAACGGCGTTTTATGCCCCTGATTCAGAAAGAGAGTCCGCAGCGTGTGGATGATATCGCCGTTTTCGGCGTGAACCCCGATCAGCCCCCACGCTTCTTTCACCCAGCGCATGATCTGGTAAATCTCGCCGGAGTTGAGGTGCAGCCCGGGATACAGCATGTAGAGTTTGAAGCTGGTAATCCCGCGTTCCACTACCTGCGTGATCTCCTCCGGGAGAGATGCGTCGAAATAGGTGACGGCAGCGTGAAGCGAAAAATCGGTGTAACATGCCCCTTGGGCCTGATTGATGCGCCGTTCGACCGCAGCGAGGACCGACTCGCCGGCGACGGGAACGGCGAAGTCGATGATCGTGGTCACCCCGCCGCAGATTGCCGCCTTGCTCCCGGAGGAGAAGTCATCGCCTGAACTGACTCCGTCGCTTTCCCACGGCAGGTGGACGTGCGCGTCGATCAGGCCGGGGAGAATTAATCTGCCGGTGGCGTCGATCGTCCGCTGGAACGGACCCAATCCGCTCAGATCCTGCCCCATCGCGGTGATCCGCTCCCCGGCGATCGCCAGGTCACAGGGGAACATACCGGTGGGAAGCACCACCGTCCCGCCGTGGATCAGGGTCGTCGGCCGATCCGTGTCGCTTGGGCGCATACGCTACACCTCGATTCCCGCGTTGGTCAGCCGGCGGATCGCATCCTCCAACCCGAGTTGTTCGAGGGTCTCCCGGCGGGGGATCCCGGTATTTTCGTCCCAGCCGCGCAGCCGGTAGTACTCCGGCAGCATCTCCGCCAATCTACACACGCGTCCCTTAGCCCCGCCGGACGGGGACGGCTCGGTCAAAAACCGCGCGGGGAGCGTGTCATCCTTGCTCGTGATGCCGTGCAGGACGTTGTAGCTTCGCATCAGGTTGTACACCCGGGCGCCGATCTGTTTCAGCATCTCAACGTCGAAGTCAATCCCGGTGGCCAGAGTGAGCCCGTGGGCCATCTCCTCCCAATAGATCTCGAAGAAGCACAGCGTCCCTGCCAGCTTGCACACCCCAGCGGAGTCGACAATCACTCCGAAGTCCTCTCCGTCCTTGACCACGAACGGTTTGTACTTAGTGGCGTGCGGATCGTACACATCCGGCAGCCAGGCCTCACCGTAGCGACGCTTGGCCGCGCCGGGAATGCCGGTCTCGTCCACCGTGGGTAGAGCCTTCAGATGATCGGCGCCGCGCGTCGAGGTGACATGGGCCAGCCCCATCGCTTGCTGGGCGCGCCCGTCCTGAGCCGGGATCTCCTGCCCTTTGACGTGCATGGCATATTCCTCTGCCCCACGGCCGATCTCCGCCGCCATCCGTCGCGTCCCCTCGGCGAGCAGATCGCCGAACCCCTCCCGCCGGCTGATCATTTCGAGTAGATCGAGGACGAGCTGGGAATCGCCCCATGCAAGTTCGATCCCACCGGTGTCGCGCTTGTCGATGATCCCCTTCTCGTAGAGCTCCATGGCGAACGAGATCGTGCGCCCGGCCGAGATCGTGTCCAGCCCCAACCGGTCGCAGACGTCGTTCGCCTTGAGCACCGCGGGCAAGTCGTCGACCAGCACCCCGGATCCGAGCGAGCTCAATGTCTCGTACTCGACGCTGCTCAGTTCCAGCCCGCTGAACGCGCCGCGGTCGACCCGGTACAGCTTGTCGCACCTGATCGGGCAGCCGAAGCAGCCCATGTCCCGCACCAGGAATCGCTGCAGCTCCTCGGGCCCGATTGCGTCCGCCCGGTCGAAGCTCCCGTACTGGAAGTTCTTGGTTGGGAACCGACCGATCTCGTTCATCGTCGGCACCAGGTTCGGGGTGCCGTATTTGGTCAGGATCGGCCGATCTCGGTTCGTGTTCAGGCGGGCGTGCATCTGCTCGGCGTACGCGGTGAACTCCTCTGGCTGGGCCAACCGTGGGCGGATGGTCCCGGACACCGCCACCGCTTTCAGCCGTTTCGATCCCATCACCGCCCCCATGCCGCTGCGGGCAAAGCTGCGCTGCGGACTGGCCGTGATGCACGCGTAGCGCACCAACCGCTCCCCGGCTGGTCCGATGCTCGCCACCTGGGTGGGCTTTCCGTGCCGTCGCTTGAGCTCGGCCTCGGTCTCCAGCGCGTCCAGCCCCCACAGCTCGGATGCGTCCATCAACCGCGGCTCGCCGTCCGCTATGTGCAGATAGACCGGCTTCGGCGCCGCGCCCTGGAAGATCACCATGTCGTAGCCGGAGAACTTCAAAAACGCCGGGAACATCCCGCCGGCATTGGCGTCGCCGTAGATGCCGGTGAGCGGCGATTTGGCGATCACCTCGCCCCGCCCCGACGCCGGCCAGCGCGTGCCGCCGAGCGGGCCGGACGCGAAGATCAGCCGGTTGTCGGGCGACAGCGGGTCCACCT
>CAYRXN010000297.1:0-7098 GCA_964428275.1 uncultured Planctomycetales bacterium
TCCGCGGCCTTGTCGGCGGCTTCGGGGCGCGCGGCGGCCAGCGGCACGAACTCGACCTCGCCCCGTCCGGCGCGGGCCATCCCCTCCAGCAGGTAGCGGTTGACGCTGTTGCCGATGCCGAAGCCGAACACGCGGGTCGTGGCGGCGTTGTGGCGCACGGCGTCGATGATGGCCATGTCGTTGCCGACGTAACCGTCGGTGAGGAAGCAGACCACGCGGATGGGCGCCGGCCGGCCGGCGGGCGCTTCGCGGCGCTGCTGGACGAGTGCCGTGTTGATGGCCTTCATCATCTCGGTGCCGCCGCTGCCCCGCAGGTTCGCGAGGAACCGCGCGGCCTGGGCCCGGTTGGCGGCGTTGTTCGGCCGCGGCTCGGGCCAGAGGACGCGGGTGCTGCCGGCGAAGGTGATGATGTTGAAGGTGTCGCGGGGCTGCATGGCATCGAGCATGCGCCGCATCAGCTTTTTCGAGGTTTCGATCGGCAGGCCCATCATCGAGCCGGAGGTGTCGAGGACGAACACCAGTTCGCGCGGGACGATCTGGGCGGGGCGAACCTTCTCGGGTGGCTGGAGGATCAGCGTGAAGAAGTCGCCGCGCTCGTCGTGGTGGAGCAGGAAGGCGTCGCCGATGCCCCCGCCGCCGAGTCCGTAGCGCAGGATGAAGTCCTTGTTGGGGATGGTCGCCTGGTCGCGGAGGGTGACGGTGGCGCGGTTCGGGCCGTCGGTCCGAACGTCCACGTCGTGCAGGACGCTCTCGAGCTCGCGCAGTTCCATGCCGGCGTCGATGTGGACGGTGATGCTCACGTCGTGTCCGGCGCGCATTCCCTCGGGGATGATCGGCGGCGTGATGCGGTCGCCGTCGGGCACCGGGGGCGTCGGGCTGCCCCGCGTCAGCGGAGCTGCGGCCGAGCCGCCGCCGGGGATGTATCGCGGGCCGACGACCATCGGGAAGACCCACTCGAACACGCCGTCCTCGTAACGGAGCGTCTCCACGTAACTGATTTCGATTACGACGGTTACGCCCGGTTCGATGTTGGCGACCGACTGGGTGAAGATGTTGGGGCGTTCCTGGTCGAGCAGGCTGGCGACGTGGCCGGCGGCGCGGCCCTGCTCGTAGATCGCGCGGGCCTCGGCGCGTTCGTGTACCTCGCCGACGACTCTCCGGTCGCCGACGGTCATGACCATCGTATCGACGGCGGCATCGTGCGGCAGCGGAAAGACGTACACGGCCTCGATCTTGACTTCGAGCGGGTTGCAGAACTCCTGGCGCACCGTGGTGCGCGCGACAAAGCCCGCGATGTCCGCCTCGACGTCGGTGTGACGCAGCGGACAGGCGGGCGGTGCGTTCGCGGGCGGGTCGATGATGCGCAACGACCCGGATCGGATCGGTCTTTCGTCTTCGGCCCGCGTTTGAGGCTGGTGGATAAGGCACACGAGCAGGATCATGAGCATCCAGGGGCCGTTACCGCCGGTGTGGGTGTAGTGACGCATCGCTCGTCCTCTCAAGCCAGGACCCCGCCGCCCGCCGGCGGGTACCCGGTTCGACACCGCCTGCGGGCGAAAGTTCCCCGCGGGGCGCGAAATACGCCTCCGCCGCCGGTCCGGCCGGCGGGGGCGGCGAGGAATTGACAGCCGCACGCCGGGCGGGTAGACAGACATGCAATATGTGAGAGTCTGCGCAGTCCGCGGGGCCCCAGCCGGCCCGCATGATACGGAGCAGAACATTGAAGGGTTTCGTGATCGGCCTCGTGCTCGGCGCCGTCATCCTGGCGGCGGGTTTTCTGGTTCCGCGCTATCTGCCCGGCAAGCCTGATCCGCAGTCGCTCGATGCGCTCAAAGCGGCCGAGCTGGCCAAGCGGGAGCTGCACGCCTACGACGCCGGCCTGCCGGTCGCGGCGCTGCACGCACCGGTTTCCGAGCTCGAAAAAGCGGACTTCGACCAGCTCGCCGAGCGGTCGGCCGACGCGCTGACGGCGCTCAGCAGCGAGTTCAGCCGGGACGTGCGGCAGGCCCAGTCGCTGGACCGCAAGAACAAGATGCCCGCGGGCAAGCTGCGGGCGCTGCCCGGCGGGGCGGCGGGGCTGCGCAGCGGCGTCAAGGGTTTTGCGCGGCTGCTGCGCGAGAACGAGCAGCTGCTGGCGGATGCCGCGAAAAACGCCCGCGCCGCCGGCTCGAAGGGGCGCGGCGTCGTCGGCGTGAACGAGGTCAGCGGGATCGTCGGGCTGGCCCGGGCCGCGCGCTACGCGGAAGTCGCCCGGCACATCCGCACGCAGATCGAACAGCGGCTGGGACAGTGTTTCGCGGTTGCGCTGAACTGGGCGGCCTGCCGCGGCGATCGCGATCACTACGCCGGCCTCGATGTCTCCAAGACGCGCGCCGACCTGGAAGCGGATCTCGAGGAAATCACCAAACTGGCCGAGCAGGCCGGCAAGCAGCGTGATGCCCTTGCCCGCCAGATTGCCGATGCACAGGACGAATTGAAGACCGTGCGCGCGGACATCCAGAAAACGCGCGCCGCCCGCCTCGCGCTTGAGGAATCGGGCTTCGAGGCCGGAAACGACGCCTCCTTCAACGCATACCGCACGCAGTATCTTGACCTGAGCAAGCGGCTGGTGGCGCTTCAGGACCGCGAGATGCTGCTGACATACGGCGGGATCGAAGGCGGCACGTTCGCCGGCGACGATTACCTCCATTCGCCGATCGAAGGCGGCCAGCCGGTGCTGGGGCTTGAGGAACTCGCGCGGCGGCACGAGCGCGCCCGCGTCAGCGCGGAGCGCTACGCCGCGGCCCGCACCGAGCTCGAGCAGCAGATCGGGCAGATCGACAGGTTCGCCACGCAGACACAGATGCGCGCGAAAGACTACGCGGGCCAACTGAAGGAGCTCGCGGCGCAGGGGGGGCAGATCATCGGACAGCTCGACGCGCTGGCCAGGCAGGCCGTCGAGGCGGAAGACAAGGCCCTCGCCGCGGCGCGCGAGGCCGCGACGGCCTTCGCGGCCGCCAAGATGGCGGCCGACCGCTGGAAGAGCGATGCCCGCTCGGTGCAGTCCAAGTACGACGCCCAGCGGCAGAACGAGCGGCTCAAACGCATCGCCGCCGACGAGCGGCTCGCTGCGTTCGCCGCCGCCGGCGAGGCTCAGGCCAAGACCCTGGCCGGACGCATTCTCACAGAACGGGCGCTGCGCCTGCGGGCGGAGCTGACCACGTTCCAGCAAGTGGCCGAACTGATGCCACCGCTGGCCCCGGACGCGGCCGCGCGACAACAGGCCTACCAGGTCGCGGTGGATTCGGCGGTCAAGTCGCTGAATGAGGCACGCGAGGTCTACCAGCGCCTGGCCCAGAAGGGCGGTGCGACCGCGTGGGTGTACCAGGCTTCGCTCGCGCTGGTCAGCCACATCCTCTGGCAAGTCGATATCGCCAACGCGCCCCGGCACCGCAGCGAGCTGATCGCGCAGCTGGGTGAGACCCTCAAGGGGCGCATGCAGTGGCCCCACCTTCACAAGGAAGCAGAACTGTTCACCGTGCTCACCGGCGGCGCGGCGCCGACGGCGCCGGCCGAAGATCAGAAACCCGCCGAAGACGACGCCGAGAATGCGACGCCGGAAAACGGTTAGCGCATCGGCACGGGCGGCCGCGGGCCGGTTACCGTTGCAGCCATGTTTCGACACACGGGCCGGGGAAACCTCCCCGGCCCGCTCTGTTTCCGAGCGCACGCGGGCAGCGGGGCAATGGTACGGAATGACGGGCCCCGGCAGCCCCTGCAGGCCGGGCTCGGCCCGGTACCACCGGCGCAAGAAGCGCAACGCTTCCGCGCCTGGCCGGTACGCGCGATGACCCGGCGTGGACCGTGCCGAGCAAAGCCCGGCGTGGTTGCGGCACCAGCGGCAGACACGACAGGACGCATTGCCTCCCGCTCCCGCGAAAGACCCGTGCGGCGCGCGGCGATCCCCACCCTCGGACAGTGCGGGGCGTGTGTCAGCGCACGGGCTGGCGCAGAACCGTGCGCAAGCGCTCGGGCGCCGTTCGTCGCGGACCGGACAGATAGATCTCGTGATGAGGGCCGGCGAAGGTCAGGCCCCGTTCGTGGGCGAACGCCTGCATCTTTTCGATCGTCTCGCGCTCGCGGTCGAACGGGCCGACGTGCGACATCCGTACGGCTCGAACGGACGCAGTGCAGCCCGGCGCAGACGTGCGTGGCAACCAGCGCCCGCGGCATGCTCGTCTGTCGCGCCTACAGCGGCTCCTCGGCCTTGGGCGGGCGGCGCATCAGTTCGGTGATCGCTTCGAGCGGGGGCTTGCCGGCAAAGAGCACATCGTGGACCGCCTGGGTGATGGGCATTTCGACGCCGCAGCGGGCCGCGAGCTTCAGCACGGCCCGGGTGGTGGGGATGCCCTCGATCACGGACGAGCTTTCACGCATGACCGTTTCCGCATCGACGCCGAGACCGATGCGCTCGCCGGCCGAACGGTTGCGCCCCATCGGCGAAACGCAGGTGGTGACGAGATCGCCCACGCCGGCCAGGCCGACGAAAGTCTGTTGCCGCGCGCCGAGACTGACGCCCAGACGCGCGATCTCGACCAGCCCGCGCGTGAGCAGGGCCGCCTTGGCGTTGTCGCCGGCCTTGAGCCCGTCGAGGATGCCGGCGGCGAGCGCGATGACGTTCTTGAGCGCACCGGCCAGCTCGACGCCGAGCACGTCCGGGTTGGTGTACAACCGGAAGGCCGCCGTCGTGAGCACGCGCTGCGCAAGCCGCGCGGCCTGCGCGTCGTGGCAGGCGACGACGACCGTCGCCGGCAGGCAGCGGGCGATCTCGGGCGCGATGCTCGGCCCCGACAGTACGGCGATCGGGTTGTCGCCGACGTAAGCGTCGATGATCTGCGAGGGACGGGCCAGGGTGTCGATCTCGATGCCCTTGGTGACGCTGCAAATCGGCACGCCCGCGCCGATGAAACCGCCGATCTGTTCGAAGAACGATCGGAGATACTGGCACGGAACGGCGGAAATGACGAACTCGGTCCCCGCCATCGCCGCCGCGACGTCGGTCGTGGGCGTGATGCGCTCGGACAGGCGGATGCCGGGGAGGTAACGCTGGTTCTCGCGCGTCGCGAGCATCGCATCGACGTGTTCGCTGCGGCGGCCGAGCAACGCGACGTGGACGTTGTTGCCGGCGAGAATCTGCGCCAGCACGGTGCCCATCGCTCCGGTCCCGACCACCGTGGCCTTCGTCAGCATCGCACCACGCTCCGTATGACGAACGAGCGGTCTTGTCGCTGCGTGCGAAGACCCTACCCGTTCAACCTGGTGGCAACCTCCACCCTGCCGCCGCTGCCAGCAGCCCCCCCGCCGAGCACCGTGTGACCCCAAGCCCCGTGGCGGGCCTGGCGGTGCGTTGGCCTCGTGGCCTTGGCCCCTGTGTCCCTACGTCCCTATGTCCCTGCGTCCCTACGCCCCTGCATCCCTATGTCCCTGCGTCCCTCTGTCCCTCGATCCTTCGATCCCTCGCCCCTTCGGCTGCGGGCGAAGGCGGCGAGAGCACGGGCGGTATTCCCGCTGCGTGCCGCCTGCCTTGCGATCATCTGCCGCCGGCGGGGGCCAGGCGGGTCGGGGCCAGCACGCCGCCGCCGTCGATCGGCCCGCCGCGGCGCTGCGGGTCGTGGAAGTACATGATCCGGCGCAGGGCGTCAATCCCGTGACAGGTCGAGCACACGTTGGCCGGGCCGAAGCTGCGCAGGTGCCACTGCCGGGCGCGGTGTTCGCGCGGCGTGAGCCTGGCGTCCTGGGGCGTCGGCAGCGCGCCGGGCGTCGCGCGCCCGTGCGTGAGGTGGCAGGTCAGGCACGTGATGTGCCCCTTCGGGTCGATCTCGCCCCGGTCGTTCCACAACGGCAGATAGCCCGGCTCGTCCGGCGTGAACGGGTTGAACATGTCCGCCTGCGGGTGTTCGGCGATCGCCGGCGGTGCGACGGGACCGCCCGCGCGGTGGCACGAGGTGCAGCGGGTCTCCGGCCGCTGGTCCACGTGGTCCTTGCCGTCCCAGGTGGAGAGCGACTTGGGCCACATGCCCGGCGCGTCGATCGTCGCCGGGTCGGCGTGCATGACGTGGCAGGGCTGGCAGGCGTCGGCCGTCGCGAAGCCGTCCTTGCGGAGGATCTCGACGGCGTGGCCGAGCTTGCGGATCGTCGCCATGTCCGCGTGGCACTTCAGGCACAGCGTCTGCTCGTGGGCCCCCTGCTGCGCGCGGAGCAGACGCGACGACGACTGGCCACCGAGGTGCGCATCGTGGCACGTCTCGCAGCCGAGCACCTGCGCGTCTTCGCCGGCGGGAGCGGGAAACAGCGGCAGACCGGACTCGACCGCGACCGCGTTGGCGGCCGTGGGGTGCACCAGCGCGAGCTCGCTGCCCGCTTCGGGGGTCGTGTTCGGGTGACACGCCAGGCACGCGCCGTTGGACGACTTCGGCCCGCCGACGGGCGCCACGCGGAACGGTCCGGTCTCCGCGGTTCCGTGCGTGCGGTGGCACGAGAGGCACGGGTCGAGCCGTTCCAGCCTGATCGCAGCGTGCTCGGGCGGGTTGTGTTCGAAATCGTGCGGACCGCCGGCCAGCGTGGCCTGGTCCTCGTGACACTTCAGGCACAGCGCCGGCGGCTCTTCGTTGAGGAACTTCCCGCAGGTGGCGTCGTGCGGATTGTGGCACGACGTACACTTCTCCTCCGGGTGGTTGTAGGCGTCGAGGGCCTTGTCCCTGGCCACGCGACTGGCCTGATGGCAGGTGACGCATTCGCCGGCGGGGTCGGCCGGGGTGCGTTCGAGCGGCCGGGCGAAGTTGTGGAACAGGTGGCACGCACTGCACACGCCGCCCTCGGCGGGGGTCTGGTCGTACTGGTTCTTCTCGTCGGGGAAGTTGGTCCGCAGGTCGTGCGCCCCGCCGACCACCGCCTGCTTGTCGTCGTGGCAGCGCAGGCACATGTCCCCGCTCACGTCGCCGAACGCGAGGATGTAGCGGTGGCTGGGGGCCTTGTGCATCTTGTGGCACGAGAGGCAGATCAGCCGCCCGTCGGTGCTGGTCATGCCGCCGACCTGTTCGACCGCGGCCTTCTGAGGCT
>CAYRXN010000298.1:0-3739 GCA_964428275.1 uncultured Planctomycetales bacterium
GCCGCCGGAGCCGGCAGCAGCTCGATCGCGTCGGCGTGGGATTGGGACGCGACGTCGAGCCAGCGCTCCGCGGCCCGGCTGTCCGAGAGAAACAGCCGGATGATCGACAGGAGCCCCAGCCGTTTGGCCGGTTTGGCCAGGCGCGCGTGAACCGTCGCGACGCCCTGGACACGGCCCATCCCGGCCAGGTATCCCAAGCCGGCTTCGTTGTTCTCCAGGCCGTGGATCAGGTCGATGTGCACGAGGATGCGCACGCGGTCGAGCGGCGGGCTCTCGAATACTTCCAGGACTCTCGGCAGGTCAACGATCGATCCTCCCTGGAGGATGACCGCGCTCGCCAGCGCGATTCGATCTCGCTGGGACGATGGATCCCAGACGACCGGGATCACGGGGCGAGCGAAACAGCTTTCGATGGATACGCGAGCGGGCATAGTGTATTAACCGATCTCGGGCTGGTGGTCAGGACATTCTGGCGATCAGGAACTCTCGGCACCTCAACCGTCCGCCGACGCCCCAGGCGCGGCGGGACGCCCGTGCACCCTGAAAAGGAAACAGTCGATTCGGTTCCCGCAAGACCGGGGCTGGGCCACCCTCGGCCATGCGGTCCGTTCGGTTGGCAACGTTTCCGAGACACGACATGAAAGCATACCGTGTGAAAAGAAACACCGTTAGTCGCTGATACGGCTGCAAGAAAACCGCCACGAAGGGGCGGCGGCACGATCGCGCCCGAGCGGAGGGCGGCGGTCGGGGGGCCTGGCGTATTTCGCAAACGTCATGGTGACCAGGTCCAACATCATCCCACGGGCGGCGCACCGGCCAGGCGCGAACCCGCGCGCCGCGACGGTTCGTGGTGCGGGTCGCGCCGTCGGGTGTGCCTGCCCGACGAAGACGGTCGAGGTCTTCCGCTGCTGTGCGTTGGGCGCGGAGGCCCGACGCACCCCGTTCGTTGTGCGCTGCCTGGACACTAGGTTCTGGTGACCGTCGCCGACCTCTCCACGGGAGAGGGGACGCGCGTAATCTCGGCGACCGGGCGTGTACGCGGCGCGGAAAGCGCGCCGGACGCGCCGGGGCCGACGGCCATCCGCCGGTAATCGGCGAGTTGTTCCTCGGTTTCCTGCTTGCTCCAGCCGAGCAGCTCGGCCATCCAGCCGGCGACCTTCTCGGCGATCGCCAGGTGATCCGTGTTGTAATGACGCCAGCTCGTGCGGCGGAACATCACGTCGTCCAGGTGGCGGGCCCACTCCCGGCGGCAGTAGTGCTCCACCGCCGACCGGGACACCGGTGGCGGAAGGATCCCGCTGAACTCGCCCACCTCGCCGTTTTCCAGCAGCGGAACAGCGGCCGTGCTGCACCTGGGGGTCGAAACGCCCAGGTACGCGACGATCTTGTTGATCGTCTCCTCGGCCATGAGGCGGTAGGTCGTCAGCTTGCCGCCCGTCACGTCCCACCAGCCGTCGTGGTTCATGGTGATCTCGTGGCGGCGGGAGATGTCCGATGGGTTGCCCCGACGGTCGGCGACCAGCGGCCGGAGCCCGGCCCAGGTGCTTAGTATGTCCGTCTCGCCCAGCTTGGCTTCGGGAAAGGTCGTGTTGACCGTTTCGAGCACATAGCGGATGTCGTCCGCGTCGCACGTCGGAGATTCGAGGGGGCCGTCGTAGTCGGTGTCGGTGGTGCCCAGGATGACGCGCTGTCCCCAGGGAATCGCGAACAGGATCCGCTTCCCTTCGGCCATGACGACCGCTTCGGGGACGGGAAACCGCTGGCGATCGACGACCAGGTGAACGCCTTTGGTCAGGCGCAGCGACGTTCCGGCAAAGGGCAGCCGATCCGACCACGGCCCGGTGGCGTTGACGACGGCGCGCGTGAGCACTTCGGTTTCCCGCCCGGTCCGGGCGTCTACCAGCGTGCAGCGCCAGGTGCCTTGCTTGCAGGAAGCCCCCGCGAAGCGCACGTAATTGCAGACGATCGCCCCGTGGTGTACCGCCGATCGCAGCGTGTCGATGACCAGCCGGGCGTCGTTGGTCAGCCCGTCGAAGTAACGCACGGCGCCGGTCAGATCGGTTCGCGACAGACCGGGGAGCATTTCGAGTGTCTGGCCGATGTTGAGTCCGCGGCTGCGGCCCAGCTTGTCCGGACCGCACAGCATGTCGTACAGCTTGACGCCGATGCCGAGCTTCCAGCGCGACCAGGGCGTTCCCCTTCGCGTGGGAAAGACAAACGGCAGCGGTTGGGAGAGATGGGGCGCAATGCGATTGATGACGGTCTTTTCGCGGTTCGCCTCGCGAACCAGGCCAATTCTCGCCTGGGCCAGGTAGCGGATGCCCCCGTGCAGGAGTCGGCTGGAGCGGCTGCTCGTGCCCGATGCGAAGTCGTGTTGTTCGACCAGGCCGACCCGCAATCCGCGCATCGCGGCATCCCGGGCAACACCCGCGCCGACGATGCCGCCGCCGCTGACCAGCAGGTCGAGTTTTTGGCAGGACATGCTTTCGAGCGGGCAATCGTATTGGTCGGAGGAGATGGCCATGGGAGTCGTGAATCCTTCTGTGGTATCAAGTTCCTCCGCGCGGGCGCTGACCCACTTGCCAGCACCGCCGTTGGAGTGGGGCAGTGATGCCGCGGCCTCCTTGTGGCAAGACCGATCAGGCGACGCGCACGGGGCGGCGCCCGCCCGCGGCGAAAGCCAGACGGCGCCTCGCCCCGAGCCGGACGAGGGGGTGCAGACGGCTTTCGTATCCGACACCAGTCTGGGCCGCCGCAATCGGCGACGCATGCGGCGGCTTGTTACGCAAGCCGGCCGCGGAACGAAAAAAAAGGCCCCGCGGAACCACCGCGGAGCCTTTCTCATTCTCTCAGGCTCGCTGGAGACATTCGCCCGCTCAGCCGGGCGATGCTACCTGCGCAATTTTCAGTACCACATGCCATGTTAAACAGGATTCCAGCGTTTGTCAATAGCCTGATGGATTCTCCGCGCGGTCGGCTGTGACCAGAATTCGTGGCAACTGCCTGTTGCGCGAGGCAAGCCCCGCCCTGACAGCCCGGGACCGGCGATGAAGCGCGCGTTGGTGGGCCGATTGCCACCAGGATCGGACACACCCCCGCGGCCCGCGGCTGGGTGTGGTCGTTTCTGGGCACCCCGAAGCGCGTGTGACCTTCCGCGACGAAACGCCGCGTACGCCGTGGGGGCGGTCGTCGAGTGGCCCTCGGGTGCCTGGCGTTCCGTTCGTCCGCCGGGCCCGCGCGCGGCCCAGCCGCTCTCCGCCGCCAGGCGCAAGGCTTCGCACACCGAGTAGGAATAGGCGTCACGACGACGTGGGAACCAGGAGACTGGGGGACCACGAGGGGCCAAAGGACTGAGGGACCAAAGGACTGAGGGACCAAGGGACTGAGGGGCCGCGGCGCGTTGGCCGTGAAGTGGCCGGGGAAGATCGGACCAAAGGACTGAGGGACCAAGGGACTGAGGGACCAAGGGACTGAGGGGCCAAGGGACTGAGAGACCAAGGGACTGGGGAGCCGCGGAAAGCTGTGGTACCGGCTTCCAGCCGGTCATTCCTTGCCTCGCTTCAATGGGGCCGTGGAGGGTCGCGGAAAGACCACCATCCAGCAGCAGGCGGGCCAACTCGGCCCCGCTTCAATGGGGCCGCGACTGGGGGGTCGCGGAAAGGCCGCTCGCCGTAGCGCAGGCCGCATGCATCGTACCATTCGCTTCAATGGGGCCGCGACTGGGGGGTCGCGGAAAGCG
>CAYRXN010000299.1:0-3681 GCA_964428275.1 uncultured Planctomycetales bacterium
TGGCCTTGACGGTGGCGACCAGGTCGAGATCGCCGTCGCCGTCGAGGTCGCCGTAGCCGAGGAAGCCCACTTCGCCGCCGCCGTCCACGGTGACGACGATGGCGGCCGGCCACTCGTCGGCGAGGCGGGCCGGCGGCTCGAAGTAGCGGATGGCGCCCTCGGTGCCGCTGACGATCAGCTCCAGCGTGCCGTCGCGGTCGATATCGAGCGCGTGGATGTCGCGCGGCTCGAAGCTCTCGAAGTTCGAGATGACGTGCGTGTCCCAGTCGTACTCGTAGCGCGCGTCGGGGAACTCGGCCGCGGGGTGTTCGAACAGGATCGCCTGCATCTGTCTGCCGCCGGTGGCGACCACGTCGGGCAGGCCGTCGCCGGTGACATCGGCGACGTCGATCGCCCACGAATCGCGGATGCTGCCGACGCGGTACGGCGTCCAGACGTGCTCGGTGGCCAGGGGGCTGCCGGGGTTGCGGAACCACTCGATCTGGGCGTTGTTGTCGTTGCGGGCCGATGAAACCACGTCGAGCCACCCGTCGCCGTCCATGTCGAACACGACCAGGCCGGAGGCGCCGTCGCGGTCGAGCCGCTGCTGGCGTTCGTGTTTGCCGACGCTGACGATGGTCCAGTTGTGCCCGTCGGTGGCGAAGCCGGGGTTGACGAAGATCATCACGTCGCCATCGACGATCTGGAGCGGCTCGACGGGGGAATCGGGCCGCGGCGTCATCGTGATGATGAACGAGCGCGAGGCGGCGATGTCGTTGTCGCCGTCGTTGTCGAAGTCGGCGATTTCGACGTTCGAGTAGATCTGCTCGGTGGTGATGATGTAATCGTCGAGGTTGACGCCGGGGCCGATCGCCTGGGCGATGATCGCCAGCAGGTCGGTGTCGTCAACCATCTCGGCGCTGACGTCGATGCGTTCGCGCAGGGCGTCGTTGGGGTCCTGGTTGCCCCACTGGCGCAGCGTGGTCGTTTGGCCGCTGGCGGGGTGGTGGTAGTACCACACGGCCTGCTTGGCGCCGGCGACGATGTCGAGGTAGCCGTCGTTGTCGATGTCGCCGACGGCCACGTCCGCGAGGTCTTCCATGTCGCGCTTGCTGTCGAGCGTGAGGCTGATCGGATCGACCTCGCTGGTGTCGGGCCGGCTGAGCAGGATCTGGATGACGGCCTGGTTGTCGCCGTAGCCGACGACCGGGTCGACCTTGCCGTCGCCGTTGAAATCGACCACCAGCGGCGTGCGTTGCTTGTCGCTGATGGCGTGCGTGACGGTCGTGACGGCCGTGCCGCTGAGGAACGTGCGTTCCTGGATGATGTCGGCGGTGAAGGACTCGCCGGCGACGACCCCCCCGCCGGCGACGGTCCCGCCGCCGAGCTGGGGCAGGAAGAAGTAGCTTTCGCATCCGACCAGGGCAAAGGCCGTCGCGACGAGGGTGACCGACACGGCCAGGCGGTGCCGAGCAATTGCGAACATGAAGGACGCTCCGTACGGTTGGTGCCTCTCCGGCGGTCTTCCGAGCGCGACCGCTCTTATCGGGTCGGCCGGATCGGGGGGGCGCTTTAGCAGCCCGCTGCGCCCCGCGGCCGGCAGCGACCGATAGTGTGCGCAAGTGTGTCGTGAGAGGGGGCCGGGCGCGCTTCCGGCGGGCGTTCAACCACCGGCGCGATCGGCAGATTATTCTCTGCGTGGCGGGGGAAGGCAGAAGCGGCAGTACTGCGGCGGGCCAAGGGGGGCGAGCATGTCCCGCCGCCGGTGGCCGTGCTCCCGGGCGCGTCGTGTCTCTCGTTCGGGGGGACGGCTGCTCAGCGTCCTTCGTCGTTGCGGTGGGCGATTTCGATGGCTTCGGGCAGCGCGATCGTCTGTTCGTAGATCGCGCGACCGATAACGATGCCCTCCAGGTTGATCTGGGCCAGCCGGCGGACGTCGTCCAGGTCGGTCACGCCGCCGGCGGCCACGATCGGAACGGCGGAAACGGCGGCGAGGTCGCGGATCGCGTCGATGTTGGGGCCCAGCAGCATCCCGTCGCGCCCGATGTCGGTGTAGCAGATCGTGGCCAGCGGCCAGTCGGCCACCTCGCGGGCGACCTCGGCCGCGGTTCGTTCGGTCTGACGCGTCCAGCCGTGGGTGGCCAGCTTGCCCAACCGGGCGTCGAGCCCCAGCGAGATTCTCTCGATGAACCGCGTATCGTGGACGACCGAACGGAACCAGCCCCAGTCTTCCAGGGCGCGCGTGCCGACGATGACCCGGCGGGCGCCGGCGTCGAGCGCCGCCTGAATCGCCTGTTCATCGCGCACGCCGCCGCCGAACTCGACCTGGATCCCCGTTTCGGCGATGCGCCGCAGCGCGTCGGTGTTCATCAGGTTGCCGCAGCGGGCGCCCTGCAGGTCGACGACGTGCGCCCAGCGCGCCCCCGCTTCGAGAAAACGCTGCGCGACGGCGACCGGATCGTCCTCGTACTCGATCACGCGGTCGTAGTGCCCCTGGACCAGACGCACACATTTGCCGTTGAGCAGGTCAATCGCTGGAAGGATGTACATCACAACACCCCTGGGGCGGACGGCCCCCTGTCGCCAGTGAGCGCGGCCGCCTGCAACGGAAAACGCACGCCCGGGGCCGGCTGCCGTCGAGCGTGCGTCGGTGTCCGGCGGCATCGGGCGTCGGCGGGCGGACGTGCGCCGCGCGTGCCCGATGCGCTTACCCGTTCATATCGACGGCGATGATCTCGACCCGCCGATTGAGCGCCTTGTTCTGCTTGGTGTCGTTGGGCGCCTTGGGCCGATACTCGCCCTGCCCGGCGACGTAGATCTTGGACGGATCGAGCCCGAGCTTGTACATCTCGCGGGCGACGGTCGCCGCCCGGTTGAGGCTCAGGTCGAGGTTGTCTTTCCAGAGGTTCTTCGTGCGCTTGATCGGATCGGAATCGGTGTGCCCGATGATCCAGATCTGGCGATCGGGATAGCGCGATCGCAGCGTGCTGACGAGCTCCTGGAGCGTGTTGCGCGCGCCCTTCTTGAGCTTGGCCCGCCCGGAATCGAACAGGATGTCGGTGCCGACGTCGGTCCAGACCAGCTTGCCCACCTGGTGCCAGCCCGGAGGAGCCTGCTCCTGCGGCCGCTCCACCGGACGGACCACCTGGCGCGGGGCGGCGGCGAGCTGCCGGCGGCAGTCGTCGAGCTGCTGCTGGAGCGAGAGGGCCATCTGGTTGGCCTTGTCGCTGGCGTTGAGCGCCGCGGCCAGCCGGGATTCGAGGTCCTTGTTGGTCCCGGTCAGCTCATCGACACGACGCTGCAATTCGCTGATTTGCAGATCCTTGGCGTTCTGGCAGGCGGGCAACAGCACCACCGCCGCCAGCGCGAGCAACATTCCGATTTCGCGCGACATCCGTTTCATCGATCACTCCCTACCACCAAAGCTGAATGAGTTGCCCTGGCACGACTGCGCGCCGCACCCCGTCCGGCTGGTGCCCACCGTGGCGTTCCCGGACAGTGCGAAGAATAGAACCGACGCCCCGGACTTGCAAGCCGACCCGCGAGGCGCGGAGCCGAATGGACGTTGATGATCCGCGCGGCGCCAGACGGGGGCCGGCGCCGTCGGGCGCCGTGCCTGCACTCGTCACCAGGACTGCCGGTCCGCTCGGACCGAACGCCCCCGCAGGTTACGGAGAGGGCGGGATTCGAACCCGCGGTACG
>CAYRXN010000300.1:0-10037 GCA_964428275.1 uncultured Planctomycetales bacterium
GCGACCGTCGCCATCGAGGCCGACGCGCGGGTGGTTGCGCGTGTGCCTGCCCGGAAACGAAGCGCGCATCGACTCGAGTGCGGCGGTGGTCTCGCTTGCGGCGAGTTCGAAGTGCCCCCGGGGAAACACCGCCCGCCCGGAGAACGACGGACGCCCGCGCCGGTGCCCCCGTTTCTTACCGGCACAAAAAACCGCGCCGCACGAATGCGACGCGGTGAGAAGGAGGAAACTGCTAGGTCGTTTGCCGGGCGACGCCCACCGCGCCCGGCCGTGGCAGCCGTTTACGCGGCCGCGATCACCTTCGCGAGCAAACGATCCACGACGGCGTCGATCTTGTCGTCCGTCAGGTAGGTTCCCGCGGCGATCTCCGCCCGGACGCGCTCGACCAGGTCTTCGCGGATGGACTGCTCGCCGGATCGCTCCAGGTGTTCGCGCGCCATCGGAGACAGCTCGACCGCGTCGGTCCGTTCGTAAGCGCGAGCCGCCTCGCGCCCCGATTCCGGCGACACCGGCCCGCCGTGTCCCACTTGTGGCGTCGCGGCCTGCATCGGATTCGACACACCTTCAATCATGATTCACCGCCTCACTTCTACCCTGCTGCGCACGGGCCGTCCGAGCTCTCGCTCGCGCGTCGTCCGTGACAGCACAACCCAATGCCCCAAAAGTCCCTGCGCCGCCTCCTGCGGCGACGCCCGCTGGCCGAGGTATCGGCCACTTGTTTCATCGACCGGATCGCATGCTGACTTTTGTGAGGGGAGCGAAAAATTGCAGAAAAAGCCGCGCGCTAAGTACGCCACCCAGCAAGGTTTAACAATTATGCCGCAAAACGAGGGCTTGCGCGTTAAGATAGGCAATTCCTGCCGACCGCCCGCTAATGCCGCCCGGCGGCCGGAACACGGGTTATAGGACGATGTCAGGTGGGCAGATTCAGCAGGTCTTCCGGCTCGGCCCGTCCTTCCACGAATCGCCGAACGTGAACGTTCTCGCTGCGCATGACCTCCTCGGGCGGGCCGTCGGCCAGGAACTTTCCGCCGTGCAGCATCAGCAGCCGGTCGCCCACTTCGGTGGCGCTTTTCATGTCGTGAGTGACGACAATCGACGTGACGCGCACTTTTTGCTGGAGATGGCGGATCAGCTTGTTGATGACGTCGGACCGCTGGGGGTCCAGGCCCGCCGTCGGCTCGTCGTAGAGGATGACCTTGGGCGGTGGATCGAGCGCAATGGCCCGCGCGACCGCGACACGCTTTTTCTCCCCGCCCGAGAGCTCGGCCGGCCGCTTGTGTTCGAAGCCCGACAGGCCGACCAGCTCGAGGCACCGCCGGGCGAGTTCGTGCGCGTACTTGCGATCCCGGCGGCGGCCCTTCTGCTCCGTCATGGGAAAAGCGACGTTTTCGAGCACGGAGAGCGAATCGAACAGCGCGTTGAGCTGAAAGACGTAACCGATTTCGCAGCGGATCGGAGCGAGCTGTTTTTCCGAGAGGTTGTCGATTCGCCGTCCTTCGTAGCGCACCTGCCCGGAGTCGGGCCGCAGCAGCCCCACGATGTGTTTGAGCAGCACGCTCTTGCCGGTGCCGCTGCGACCGATAATCACGGTCGTTTTTTCGCGTTCGACGCTCAGGTCGATCGCGTCGAGCACGACCTGCGCACCGAATGCCTTGCTTACCTCGCGCAGTTCGATGGTGGGGTCGGCATGGTCCACGCGGGGGCCTCGTAGCTAGAACAGCAGTGCGCGATAGCCGTAGAGGATCTCGTACAGCCCGTTGATGACGATGTTCAGGAAGAAATCGAGCGCCAGGATGACGATGAAGCTGATGACGAACGATTCGGTGCAGGCCCGCCCGACGCCCTCGGCTCCGCCGCGGCAGTGGAAGCCCTTGTAACAACTGATGAGCCCGATCGCGCCGCCGAAGAAGAACGCCTTGACCAGCCCGGTCCCGAGATCCCAGTACTCGACCGCCTGGCGCGTGTAGTACCAGTACGGTTCGGAGAGCCCGCCGTAGACGCCGCTGTAGATCAGCCACGCCCCCAGCGCCCCCATCAGGTCGGCGTACAGCGTCAGGATCGGGCTCAGCAGCAGGCACGCCAGAAAACGCGGCGTCGCCAGGTAGTGCACCGGCTCACACCCCATGGCGCGCAGCGCCAGCAGTTGCTCGGTGACGTTCATGGTGCCGAGTTCGGCGGTCAGCGCCCCGCCCACGCGACCGGCCAGCATCACCCCCGCGAGCACCGGGCCGAGCTCGGCCGCGACTGAAATGTTCACCACGACGCCGAGGCGGTCGGCGAGGTTGGCGTTGTCGAACTGCTGGTACCCCTGGACGACGAGCACCATGCCCACGAAGGCACCGGTCGCCATGATGACGGGTACGGACAGCGTGCCGATCGCGAAGCACTGGGGGATGAACCGGCGCCAGCCGCGGACGGTCACCAGGTCGATCGGACCGCAACCGATGGCCTGCATCGCGAACAGCGCGAAGCGCCCCAGGTCTTCCGGCAGGTTCATCGCCCACCGGCCGATCCCGGAAACGGACTGCGAAATGGTCTTGAGTCCTGTCATCGCGCCGACGTTTCCTCCGGGCCGTGGGTCGCGGGCCAGAGCGAGAAGACGACCGCAGCCCCGCGTCCCTGTGTCCCTGCGTCCCTCGATCCCTTGATCCCTCGATCCCTCGATCCCTTCACATTCTCATATGGCGGTCGCTCGTTTTGGTTGCTGAAAATCGTGCAAGGGTCTTGTATAGTACCACCATCGAGCGAGGAAGGCTCACCCCCGCCGGCACGGGACCGACGCCGGCGCGGGTTTGTTCGAGTTCAAGGATGGGCATCCCATGTCGCGCCCCGATCAGCGCCGTCTGGCACTCCAGTTCAGTCTCTCCACGGTTGCCTGGCTGGCCTGCGTTTTCGCGTGGGTTTCGATCGTGACGTTCCACGTCGCCGACTGGCCGTCCACGACCGTCTGGCCCCAGAATACCCCGCCGCAGAACTGGTGCGGTTACGTCGGCGCCTGGTTCGCGTATCAGGCCATGTACTACCTGGGCATCAGCGCCTACGCCGCGCTGCTGTTGGCGACGCTGGCGCTGGCGGCGTGGACGCAGCGCCTGCCGCTGAAGGATCTCTACCTGCGATTCGTCGGGCTGGCGCTGATCTGCGTGGCGCTCAGCGCCGCGGCGGCGACGCTGGTCCCGCCGTCGCGTCATTTCCTGGTTTCCGGTCCGGGCGGCGTGCTCGGAACGGCGTTTGCGCATTTTCTCCGCGTCCGTCTGCAAACGCCGGGCACGCTGATCGTGCTGGCGGCCGGAATGCTGGTGGGGCTGATCCTGGCGATCGACGACGTGATGATTCGTTTCATGCGCTGGCTGCTCGGCATCGGGAAGCGGTCCGGGCCGGCGATCGTTCGCCAGGGCGGCCAGTTGATCGCCAGCGCCGGCGCGAGCATCGTCTCGGGCGTTTCCGATGTTTCGGGCCGGTTGGCGACCGCCGGGAGCGACCTGCTGCCCGGGCGCGACGACGCCCCCGATGAAGCGCGACCGGCCCGGCGTGCCCGCCAGCTCGCGCTCGAACTCGATGCCGAGGAGACCGGCGAAGGCGACTCGGGCGGCGAAGCCGAAGCGGCGCGGGAAGCTGCCCCGGAGCCGGAGCCGCCCGCGATCACCGCCGGCGGCCAGCCGCTGGCCGAAGCAGGTGACGAGCCGGAGATCGAGGAGCTGCCGCCGATCGATCCTTCGACGCCGCCGACCGCCGCGCCGCCGCGCGTGACGGAGGTTGGTCGGGCGCGTAGCGCGCCGCTGGCCGGGGCCGTCCCGCATCGTTCGCCGGAGGACTCGGACTACGAGCTGCCGAGCATCTCGCTGCTCGAAGACCCCGACCCGGTCGATCGCGAGTCGATCGAGATTCTGTGTCGCGAGAAGGCCTACATCCTCGAGCAGACGCTCAACGAGTTCAAACTCGCGGTGCAGGTGGTGGCGATCGAAACCGGCCCGGTGATCACGGTGTTCGAGCTCAAGCTGGCGCCGGGGATCAAGGTCAGCCAGATCGTCTCGCTCTCGAACGACATGGCCCGCGCGCTCAAGGCGCCGGCGGTGCGGGTCGTCGCGCCGCTGCCGGGCAAGAACACGATCGGGATCGAAGTCCCGAACATGGACAAGGAGAAGGTGCGGCTCAAGGACCTGATGCGGCACGCGCCGCCGCGCACGCACAAGTACGCGATTCCGCTCTATCTGGGCAAGGACGCCTCGGGCCAGCCGCTGGTCAGCGACCTGACGCGCATGCCCCACCTGCTGATCGCCGGAACGACCGGGTCGGGCAAGAGCGTGTGCGTGGCGAGCATCATTTCGTCGGTGTTGATGACCCGCACCCCCGAGGAGGTCAAGCTGATCCTGGTCGATCCGAAGGTGGTCGAGCTGGCGATGTTCAAGGACATCCCGCACCTGATGTGTCCGATCGTGACGGAGGTGTCCAAGGCCGAGGGCATTCTCGACTGGGCGGCGACGAAGATGGACGAGCGTTACGCGCTGCTGGCCGAAGCGGGCGTCAAGGAGATCCGGGCGTACAACAAGCTGGGGGAAAAGGGGCTGCGCGAGCGCATGCAGATCGACGACGACGAGGACATGGGTCGCGTTCCGATCCACCTGCCCTATATCGTCATCGTGATCGACGAGCTGGCCGACCTGATGATGACCTCCGCCAAGGAGGTCGAGTTCTACCTTTGTCGGCTGGCGCAGAAGAGCCGCGCGGTCGGCATCCACCTGATCGTCTCGACCCAGCGACCGCAGGCCAACGTCGTGACGGGGCTGATCAAGTCCAACCTGCCGTGCCGGATCGCGTTCCGCGTGTCGTCGCGGCTCGATTCGCGCATCGTGCTCGACCAGAACGGGGCCGAGACGCTCATGGGCCAGGGCGACATGCTGTTCCTGCCGCCGGGCAGTGCGAAACTGCTGCGGGCCCAGGGGGCGTTCGTCTCCGACGACGAGCTGCGCGCCATGGTGCGGCACTGCCGCGACCAGGGCGAGCCCGAGTTCCACCCCGAGCTGATGCGCATGCCCAAGGCCGGTGGCGACGCCGCCGCCGAGCGTGACGAGCTGTTCGACCAGGCGGTGGACATCATCATCCAGACCGGGCGGGGGTCGGTCAGTCTGCTCCAGCGCCGCCTGACGATCGGCTACAGCCGGGCCTCGCGCCTGGTGGACCAGATGTACGACGCCGGCATCGTCGGCGAGTACAAGGGCAGCCAGGCCCGCGAGGTGCTGCTGACCAAGGAAGAGTGGGAGCAGATCCGCAACGCCCGCGACCGCGAGGAAGCCGCCGAGGCGGCCGAGAGCTGACCCCCGCGCCGCTGCTGGTGGCAGCGTCTCGCCGCCGGGCATTGACCGTCCCCCGTTGGCGTTTTACCGTCGATTTCGGTAGGCTGGTGTACGTACGGCCCAACCCGGATCGACAAGGGAGATGATCATGTTCGGCAGCGAGAACGTCCACATCACGCCCGGGATGCAACGATACATCGACCAGAACAACGCCTATCTCGCCCGGCGGGACCGGTACATCCGCGACGTGGTCAAGAAGTGGAAGTTCGACACGATCGCCGTTCACGGCCTGTACTGTGTCGAGGACGCGATCGAGGACTACCAGGGGGCCATCATCGAGCCCGTCTTCATGAGTTCCTCGCAGGCCTACCGCGATTCCGACGAGATGGCCGCCGCCTTGGGATACCTGATCCCCACCTGGTGCTACTCGCGCATCGCCAATCCCTCCACGTACTATTACGAATGGACGCTCGCGCTGCTCGAAGGCTACGGCTTCGACGGCGAAACCTCGTGTTGCTCGACCTCCTCCGGCATGGCCGCGATCATGACCGCCGTCCAGCCGTTCCTCGTGCACACCAGGCACCACGTGCGCGAACCGCGCAACTTCCTCGCGACGGCCCAGTGCTACGGCGGGACGTTCCAGCAGTTCAACGTCCGCATGATGCAGGAGCGCGACATCGAGTGCCGCTGGATCACCGACCCGACCAACATCGACGAGTGGGCCTCCAGGATCGACGAAAACACGCGCTTCCTCTACGGCGAGCTGCCGAGCAACCCCGGCCAGGGCTTTTTCGATATCCAGGCGGTGGCGGACCTGGCGCACAGCCACGGCCTGCCGCTGATCTGCGACACGACCGTGGCTTCGCCCGCCCTGCTGCGGCCGCTGTGCCACGGGGCCGACATCGTCGTGCAGAGCGCCACCAAGAGCCTGACCACCAGCGGCTTCGGCGTCTGCGGCGCCGTGATCGCCCGGCGCGACCTGGTGTGCAACCTCGACAACGAAGACCTCAAGAAGGACTTCGCCCTCTACGTCAAGTACCTGCCCAACCGCGACTACGGGCCCAACCTCCACCCGATGCAGGCCGTGCTCACGCTCAACGACATGCGCACGCTGCGGTCGAAGATGGACCTGATGAGCCGCAACACCATGAAGGTCGCCGAGTTCCTCCAGAACCACCCGGCGGTCGAGAGCGTCGCCTACCTCGGACTGCCCGACCACCCGCTGCACGAGCTGGCCAGCAAGTACATGTGGCTCGTCGATGCGGAATACGACGAACAGTACGGCAAGCCGGTCAACCGCTACGGCCACCTGATGTCGTTCTGCGTCAAGGGCGGCGCCGAGGCCGCCCGCAAGTTCTTCGACGGTCTCCAGCGCATCTGGCGGGCGACCGACCTGGGCCGTATCAAGAGCGTCGCGACGATCCCCGCCATCTCGACGCACCAGCAGCAGGGCGAAGAGGGCCGCAAGCTCGCACACATCCCGCCGAACATGGTGCGGTTGTGCGTCGGCGCCGAGCATCCGGACGACATCATCGCCGACCTCGACCAGGCGCTCACGGCCGTCGGCAGCAAGACCACCGTCGCCGCCGGCGCTTAGGCCGGGTTGCGAGGTCCGCGGGCGCGGCGCCGAAGGCGACGGGGCAACACGGTGCGAGAACGAGCCGCGGGCCTGAAACCGGCGTGGTCCGCCGCGTGTTCCCGAGGCGCCGGCTTCGCAGCCGCATGCTCGCCGACCGGGGGCGCTGCCCACTCCCCGCGATGCGGCCCCCGGTTTGCGACCGGGGGATGATCCGCTCAGGCCGTCACGATCTGCGCGGCAGCGGCTGCGACTGCGGCGGGTTCGATTCCCCATGTCGCGGCGCGGTTCGGATCGCCGCGGATGACGCGCGCCCCCGGCCCGAGCGGGCGCCAGATGTCGGGCGAAGTAGGACCGAAGATCGCGACCGTGGGCGTGCCGATCAGGGCCGCCAGATGGGCCGGCCCGCTGTCGTTGGCGATCAGCAACCCCGCGGCGGCCAGCACGTCGAGCAGATCGCCGGCCGACGGCGGCGCGAGCACGGCGAATTCCGCGCGCAGCGACGCGACGCGCTGCGCCGGCCAGCGTTCGAGCTCGGCCGGGCCGAGCAGCCACGCCACCGCTTTACCGGAATCCGCCAGCTGGCGGGCGACGATCACAAACGCTTCCAGCGGCCAGCACTTGGCGACACCGCCGCTGCCGGGGTGCATCAGAACCACCGACTCCAGCCGCCGCTTGCCCGCCCCCCGATGGGCATCGAGCGCGGCGATCAGCTGCGCGCGGCCGCGCGCCACGCAGCGTGGCGAGACGCGCAGCGCTGCCGAGTACGGCGGCTCGTCCGCCGGGACGTCCAGCCCCTGCGCTGCGAGCGTGCGTCGCCACTGCGTGACGATGTGCGCGGCGCACGCAGGTTGCGGGCGCGGGTCGAAGCTGTAGAGCGCCCGGGGCGCGAGTTGCAGCAATCGGCGGTGGAGCGGCGAATCGGGCGCGTCGAGCGCGTTGAGCACGCGCTGCCCGGAAATCAGCTTGCGCAGCGGAACCGGCGGCGGAGCCTGGCCATCGCCGTAGAGCCAGGTCAGCCCGGCGGTTTCGCTGCTGCGGCAGTCGAGCGCGGGCCGACCGTCGCGAAGCGCCGCGAGCGTGGTGCGCGACACGACCCGGAGCCGTCCGGCCGGCTCGACGCCGGGCAGGCCGCGGGCCAGGCGCAGCGTCAGGGCCAGGTCGCCCAGCGCACCGCCGTGGAGGATGGTCCAAATGTGTTTCACGTGAAACACCGTTGCAAGCAAGCTTCGTTCCGCCGGGCACAACCCGGCAAGCAACGGTATCGTCTTGTCGGCCGGGCGCAAAGCCTGGCGGAATCGGGCGCGCCGCGGACCACCCCGACGCGCTGCAACCGATCGTGCCGACGGAACTATCACGAAGTGTACCCCCGGCAACACCTGCGCAGATCGTGCGCCGCGTGGGAACCATGACCGACTCCACCGCCGACAGACCGAGCCGCGAGGCGACCGACCTCACCCGCCGCGCCGGCGAACACGACGTGGCGGCGCCGGGCGGCGCGGTGCCGGACGCTCCCGGCGCGCGGCCGCCGCGATGTTTGCACTGCGACTACATCCTGCTCGGCTTGCCGGGCGATCGCTGCCCGGAGTGCGGGACGCGCATCGACTGGGAGGCCGTGTCGTGTGCGGCAGCGCCGCCGTTGCCGATCGAACGCGCGCAGGGACGGCGGCGCTGGTGGGGCGCGGTTCGGACGTGGCTGCTGATCGCGTTTCGCCCGCGCGCGGCCGCCCGAAGCATCTCGGAGGAAACCTCGACGCGCTGGGCCACGGTGTTCGCGCTCGGGTGCATCGTGCTGGGGATCGGCGGAAACGCCATCGCGGACGACTTCAATCCGGCTTCGATGGTCGGCTGGGCCGTCGCCGTCTGGTTCCACGTCGAGTGCCAGTCGGCCCTGTTCGTGCTGCTCGAGTTTCCGGGCCAGGCGTGGCGACGACGCTGGGCCATGTGGCGCAAGGTGTCGATGTACACCACGGCGTTCGTCGTGCTCGATCTGCCGCGCGGGCCGCCGATGCTGGATATGTTGCTGACGACCGCCAACTTCCCCTGGCCGCTCGAAAGCGAAATGTGGCAACTGGGCAAGTGGTGGCCGCCGCAACAGATCGACCCGGCAGAGCTGCTGCGCGGCGTCGCGTACTACTGGTGGATGATCGTGCTGGTCACGATCGTGTGGGTGCGCCTGCGGCGCAAGTGGGTGCTGTTGTGGATCGTGGCGGCGCTGCCGTGGGTTTCGGCGGTGTCTTGTCAAGTCGGGGCGAACGTAGCGCAGGCGCTTGGCGCGTATTGACGCGCCGCAAGTGGGAGACGAAGACCACAGCGGAATCCAGGGAACCCCTCTGGGCCGGGCGGGGCCCGGCCTGCCCGGCTGGCTGCCAAGGTGCGAAGGCCACGGGAAAACTGAGGGGAACGGCAACTACTCGCGCGGCGCCGGCTGCGCTTGCCGACTCAGGTACAGACGGGCCAGCTCGTCGGGGCGGACCAGCACGTAGTCCTCCGGCAGGGCCGCTTCCAGCCGGCGCACGTCCGCCAGACGCCAATCCCAGTTGAGCAGAAACGCGTGCACGAACGCCGGTCGGCGGTCACCCACCGCGGCGCGCAGCGCCGGCACCAGCTTGCCGGGCTTGCCCGCGACCAGCACGCGGAAAACCGCCTTGCCGGCCAGCAGCTTGTCGGCGTTGTCGATCGTGGTCGTCGAGCGGCGGCCGTAGCCGGGCAACAACGCCCGGGCCGACGGCAACCCACGCGCGAAACGCTCCAGCATCTCATCGCCGATGCCCATGAGCCACGCCGTTCGCTGATCCAGCCGGCGCATGTACGTGTCCGTGAGCCGGAGAAACTGGTCCACCACGGCGGCGCGGTTCGTGTACGCGGCGGCGTAGTGGTCGGGATAGATGTACCCGATGCCGGAAACCGCGCACTGGAAATGATCGCGCGGCGTCAGGCGGCGATAGTACCAGTCCACCACGGCGGGGTAGAGATCGCACGCACTGGGGCCCAGCGTCCAGCCGATCGGCGGACGCGGCGCCCCCGGCCTGCGCCAGTCGTGGATGAAGTAGTCGTAATACGTGTTCAGGTTGTCGCCGTCAGACATCGTGAGCGTCACGTACACGCGGTCGCGGCGGAGCGGGATTTCGCGCGGCGGCGGCTGGCGCCACGACGCCACGCGCCGG
>CAYRXN010000301.1:0-2714 GCA_964428275.1 uncultured Planctomycetales bacterium
CGTACTCGATCGGCTCCTCGATGGTCAGCACGTGGCGATTCGTCCGCCGCTGCAGGTGCGCGATCAGGGCGGCAAGCGAAGACGACTTCCCGGAACCGGTTACGCCGGTGAAGACCACCATGCCGTTGGGGTAGGAGATCAGGCGGTCGGCGAGGTCTTCGGGAAAGCCGAGCCAGTCGAACGAGGGAATCTCGGCGGGAATATAGCGCAGGCACGCGCACAGGGCATCCTGCGCGCGATACAGGCTGACCCGGAACCGCCGTGGCGAACCGTCGTGTTCGATCGACAACGAGCAGTCCAGACCTTCTGTGTCCACGGAGGCGCCGTGGCCGCGGCTGGCCACCAGCGGCAGCAGCATCGCTTCGAGCGTCTCCTCATCCAGCGGCGGTCGATCGAGCGGACCAAGCACGCCCTGCACGCGAAACGTGGGGGGATAGCCGGGGACGAGGTGGATATCGGACGCTCCTTGCGTCGCGGCCAGTCGCAGCAGGTCGATCAGGTCCGAGTCGGGGGGCAGTGCGTTCATGGTGTGTTCCGGGTACCGGGCGTTGCGCGGCTGAACCACGCGCGTGCTCTGCTGTTTATCGTCCGTCGTTCGCGTCGAAATCACAAGCGATCTCCAGCGGTCTTGGGCAGCGCGGTCCCGGTTTTCCTGAACAGCGAATGGCCCTTCGCGGCCTTCCCGAATGGCGAATGCCGAATGGCGAATGGCGAATTATCTGCCGCCGGCGCATCCCCTCCGTCCCTCAGTCCCTCCGTCCCTGTATCCCTTCATCCCTTAATCCCTGTTCCCTCCGCGCCTCCGTCCCTTCGTCCTTCGCACGGTCTTGTACCAGGAAGGAATCGCGAAGATGCGGAAAACGCGGGGGGGCGAAGAGGAGGCCGCAAGCGGCGGCGGTCAGGCGATCGCGGGGCTGTGGCGCAGGGACATGATCTCGGCGACCGCGGAGGTACGGGCCAGCGGCAGAAAGACGCGCACGAGCTGCGGGTCGAACATCCTGCCCTCGCAGCGGGCGATCTCGTCGAGGGCCTCGTCCAGCG
Organism: uncultured Planctomycetales bacterium; assembly: GCA_964428275.1. Lineage (GTDB taxonomy): Bacteria > Planctomycetota > Phycisphaerae > UBA1845 > Fen-1342 > JALSRY01. The sequence continues at coordinate 1,042 of CAYRXN010000301.1, forward strand.
TCCAGGCGTCTTTGTACACGCGTTTGCTGGTGAGTGCGTCGAAGACATCGACGAGGTGCACGATGCGGGCAGGCAGTGGCGTCTGGTCGCCGACGAGCCCGTCCGGATAGCCGCTGCCATCCCAGTTCTCGTGGTGACTGCGGGCGATCATGCGGGCGGCGTCGAAGAAGCGGCGCTTGGAGAGAATGCGTTCGCCGAAGATCGTGTGCTGCTCCATGAGCTTGCGTTCTTCGGGTGTGAGCGGTCCGGGCTTTTTCAGGATGTCGTCGGCGATCTGGATCTTGCCGACGTCGTGCAGAATCGCGGAAAAGCCGAGTTCTTCGGCTTCGTGCTCGGCCATGCCCAGTTCGCGGCCCAGCAGTTGCGTAAGCTCGCGGATGCGCAGCACGTGGGCGCCGGTGTCGTTGTCGCGGGCCTCGCTGGCCATCGCGAGCATCAGAATCGAATCGAGGTTGGCGTCGCGCAGCTCGGCCGTCCGCTCGGCGACCTTCTCCTCGAGCGTCTGCGAGTAGTGCTTGAGCGCGATCGCCTGTTCGAGCACCGTGTCGCTCAGCCGGGCCACGTCCTGGAACTGCTCCTGGAAGCGCGCTTCGGCCGTTTTCTGCGAGGAAATGTCGATCAACGTGTAGATGCGGTGGGCGGTCAGCAGGTCGGACGAGTCCAGGGGGCGGCTGGACACGATCACGGGCAGGTCGCTGCCGTCGCTCCGTGGAAGGGCCGCCTCGCGTTCGATTTCTTCGAAAGCGTCCTGGGCGAAGTCGTAGCGGAGCTTGGTGGCCTGTTCGGGCGGGAAGAAATCCCAGATGCGCCGTCCGAACAGCTCGCTCTCGGACCGCTGCATCATGCGGCAGAGGCGGCGGTTGGCGTACACGATCGCGCCATCGGGCGCCACCAGCACCGCCCCGCAGTGCAAGGCGTCGAGCACGCAAACAACCTGACGAATGGATTCAGCGGTTTCTGTGGTCATGGCTCCGGTCTTGTTATCGAGTCGGTTGCAGCGGGGCTCAATTAGCACGAACGCAAAACACGCCGGCGTCGTATTCGTTTTCGCCCGATAACAGACGGGCCGAAAATCGTGCGGGGCGCGCGGCGCTGCCACGCGAAAACCAGTGGGGAAGCAGACGGCAGACGGGGATGGTCAGGTATTCTGCGGGCGGCGCTGGAACACCGCCGCGCCGGCGCGGGCGAGGTGTTCATCGAGCTTGCGCGCCAGCGCCGATCCGGGTACGCAGCCGATGTAGCGGCGCATCAGGCGTCCCATGAGGTAGCGATGCAACGCGCGTGTGTCGCGGAAGGTGCGTTCTGCGGCCTCCGCCAGCGCGTCGGTCACGGCCGCATCGAGCTCGTCGTCCGATACGGGGTGGATGTCGAGGGCATCGAGCAGTTCGGAAACCTGGACCGACTCGGATGGCGCTGCGGCGTGAAACTGGAACAGGCGTTCGAACACCTCGACGACGCCCTCGCGTGCCAGCCGGCCTTCGGCGTGGGCCCGGAACACTTCGTAGATCTCGGACTCGCTCAGCCGATCCGGGTCGAGGCCGTCGCGGCGCAGGGCCTTGAACCGCTGGATGAAGATCACCGCGACGAAACGCGGATCCACGTCGAGCCCGGCGACGATCCGGTCGAACAGGTCGGCCCGCGGCGAAATGCACAGCGGATCGATCACGTCGGCC
>CAYRXN010000302.1:0-4136 GCA_964428275.1 uncultured Planctomycetales bacterium
CTGATCCGGCCCGAGGCCACCGGTTACGGGGCCGTCTACTTCGCCCAGGAAATGCTCAAGACCCGCAACGAGTCCTTCGAGGGCAAGCGCGTCGTCATCTCCGGCTCGGGCAACGTCGCCCAGTACGCCGCCGAAAAGGTCATCGAGCTCGGCGGAAAGGTGCTGACGTTCTCCGACTCCAACGGCTTCATCGTGGACGAGGAAGGCATCGACAAGGAGAAGCTGGCGTTCGTGATGAACCTCAAGAACGTCAAGCGCGGCCGGATCAAGGAGTACAAGGACAAGTACCCCAACGCCCACTACGAGGAAGCCGATCCGAAGAAGGACCACAACCCGCTGTGGCAGGTCAAGTGCGACGTGGCGCTGCCGTCGGCCACGCAGAACGAGATCAACGAGATCGACGCGAACAACCTCGTCAAGAACGGCTGCTACTGCGTCTCCGAAGGCGCGAACATGCCGACCACCCCGGCCGGCGTCAACGTCTTCCTCGAGAGCAAGATCCTCTACGGCCCCGGCAAGGCCGCCAACGCCGGTGGCGTCGCCGTTTCGGGCCTGGAAATGTCCCAGAACTCGATCCGCCTGTCGTGGTCGCGTGAAGAGGTCGATCAGCGGCTGCACAGCATCATGATCAACATCCACGAGAACTGCCGCGCGACCGCCGAGAAGTACGGCACGCCCGGCAACTACGTAAACGGTGCGAACATCGCCGGCTTCCTGAAGGTCGCCAACGCGATGCTGGACCAGGGTCTGGTCTAACGCCGCAACCCCGAGTCCAACCCCAGCGGCCCACGCCGGGTGGTTTGTTGGCGCGTCCCCTCCCGCGCGCAGCGAATGACTCCTGGTGTGGGCCGCTTCCTTGCGCGCCCACCGGGGCCGTGCCGAAATGAAGCGGTGAATGGCCGGCAACGCTTCGCGCAGGGACGGCCTTCCTTGCGGAGTGCGCAACACCATTTGTGGCATCCACTTGTGAGATTCTTCCGACTCGTTGCAGACCACGAGCCCTTTCGGCGCATGGTCAGCGGGCACGGTGCGCCTCAGGCGTTGCAACCAGCGAACACGGTGCGATCCCGTGACAGGCGGCACGCGATGTCCACCCAGTGCCGGATTGCGGCCAGGAGAGATGCCATGTGGGTCAAAACCATTCGCGCGAGCCTGATTGTCGCTGTTTTCGGGGCACTTCCGGTCCTCGTGGCCCAATCGCCGGCCAGCGGCGAACCGGCCAACGAAACGGAGGAAATCGTGACGACGCCGGACCGGCTCGCGGCGGGGGTGCGCGAGTATCCGGCGGTCGTGGTGCGGTCGCTGCTCCAGTTGGCCGGTGACCCGCTCGTGTTGCGCCAACTTGCCGACCAGCCGGAGTTGCTGAGCCAGCCCGACCGGATCAGCCCGCCGGTTTCGTCGAGCACCCACGCCGCGATCCGCACGCTGGCGGTCATGCCGGCGATCGTCGCCGTGGCGGCGGACCATCCCGCCGAGCTCAAGGCGCTGCAAACGCTCTATCAGCAAGACCCGCAACGCATGGAAGACCGCGTCTTGCGGATGCGCGGAGCTTACGACCGACTCGAGGACGAAGCCGCCGCCGCGTGGCAGCAGACGCTGAGCCGCGACCCGAGCACGTTGCGTGCCTACCGCCAACTGGTCACCGAGTTCTGCCGCGGTCAACTTCAGACAAACCCCGACTTCCCGTGCGTGCAGGTGCTCGACGCCGAATACTATTACGCCTGTCCGCCCAGCGAAGCGGTCGTCGTCTATTCGATCGACCGCGCCGCATCGTCCGTGGCGGGGGAGGCCATCCGACAGTGGTGGCAGACCTATTCACCGTACGAGCGGGACGCCCGCGTCCTCGACGGCGAGCCGGGACGCCCGGACGTGGAAACCGGCCCCGGCGTCGTGGCCCTCATGCCCCCCGAAAAACGCGCCGCGATGTGGCGGCCGAACCAGGAAAACCAAACCGGCGTCGTCGGACTCGTGCCGGTCATCATGCAGCCGCGGGGCGACCTGCCGGCCGAGGCCTACTACGCCCGCGCCGTCGCCGAGCACGCGCGGCTGTGGACACCCCTGCCGCCGCCGGTCGCCGACGACGATCTCGCCGCCGAAGGGGCTGGCGCCGATGCGCCCGCGGCCAACCTGTTCGACGAACCCGCCGTTCCCACCGGCGGTGTGAGCTACTACGCCAGCGACTGGAGCATGGACGACGATGCCGGCGATTCCTACTACGACGACTACGACGATGATTACGATGACTACGATTACGAGTACGATGATCCGGAGCGGGTCGTTTACGACGGCTACACCGGTGGCCTGAGCACGAGCTGGGCCAGCTACCCCGGCTACACGCACGTCAGCTACCGTTCGTACCACCACTACTACGCCCCGCTGGTCGTCTATTACTGCGGTTATCCGGTCGACTGGCCGCTGTTTTACGGCTGCGATCCGGGCTGGATCGTCCGGCGGCGAATCTGCTCGAACTACTACGGCTTTGGGATAAGCATTCACACGTCGCACCATGGCGGGTCGGCGTATTTCGGCGTCGGAAGCGCGGGCTACGGCGGATCCAGTTGCGGAACCTGCGGGGGGATTCGCATCGGCCACCACGTGTACCGGCGTTACGAGCGCAGCCGGCTCGTGCGCGTGCTGCACCATCGCCGCCGGACCGTCTTGCGCCACACGCGCATCACGCGCACCCCGACCGCCAGGACCGGCGGCTACGGCGGCTACTTCGGCGTGCGGCTGCACGAGGTGAGCCGATCGCCGAGCCAGCGCGCCGGCGGCCGCCCGTTGGCCTCCTCGCGGCACACCGTCAGCCGGACCCACACAGCCGGCGGCCAGGCCGGCCGGGCGACGCCGACCTCACGCAACCCGCTCGCGCACACCGGCGCGGGGCTGGTGATCCCCCGGCGTTCCGGACACGCGACCCCGGCCCGGGGACTCGCGCGGCGCGGCGCGTCCGGCAAGACCCACAAGCTCACCGTGTTCCCGCGGCGGTCTACCCCGACACGGAGCGGCTCCGCGACGCGCCACGGATCGGCGGCGCGCCCCGGCGTCGCCGCCGTCAAGAAGTCGCGGATCAACCCGAAACGGGCACGCGGCTCGTCCGGCTCACCGGCTGCCTCACGCCACGCCGCGCCGCCGCAGCGCACGACCATCACCCGGCGACCGGGGACCACCTCTCGACACGGATCGACCCGCGCGCTTCCCAAGCGCACGCGCGTAACCCCCAAGAGGGGCACCGGGTCGCCTGCGCGCGGCAGCGGGATACTCCGGTCCCTCGGCGGCTCGCACGCGCCCTTCGGGGTCGCACGATCGGGCACGCGTGGGGCTCCGCGCCGCACCTCCGGCGCGACCAAGGCCGCGCGCGTCAACCCCAGGCGCGGCCGTGAGGCTCTCGGTTCGGCGACCACCACCCACCGCTCGACCCGGCCGACGCGATACTCCGCCACGGACCGCCCTGCGCCGACCACGCCGCCCCGGCGCGCGCTGAGCCGGCCGCGCGGCGGCGGCGTCCGCTCTCCCGGGCGCCACGGTTCTGCCGCCCGTTCGGGCGTCACGCGGCCGCGCGGCACCCGCAGCGGCACAAGCAGCCGCACGAACGCGCCGACGCGCAGCCGAAGTACGCATGGCACGGCGCGGAGAAGCAGCGGTCACGCCGCAACCCGCTCGGGTACGTCCACGCCGCCGCATCGCAGCACGCGAAGTCACGGTGCGGCGACGACCCGCCGCCCGGCCCGCCGATCGCACAGCCGCAGCGCCCTCTCGCAGCGCTCTTCCGCCTCCACCCGGTCGCGCGGCGGTCTTCAGCGCAGCAGCGCGGCCGGTCGCAGCGGCGTTTCAAGACGACCGAGCAGCGGCCGTCACGCGAGTCGCCGCACCACGCAAGGTCGGTCCGGCGCGCACCCGTCCACGCGAGGTACCGCGACGCGCCGGTCGAGCCGCAGCGGCACGACGCGCCGTACCGCTACCACCTCGCGCACGCCGCGGCGGACGCGGGCGTCCTCCGCCGGGCACGTCGGCAGCCGTCGTGGCAGAAGTTCCGCGCGGACACCCAGCGCTCCCGCGCGGCAGCGGACGAGCACCTCGTCGCACGCCGCGCGTCGTTCGGGCATCTCGTCGCGCTCGCATCGCACGAGTACGCGGAG
>CAYRXN010000303.1:0-7991 GCA_964428275.1 uncultured Planctomycetales bacterium
GGCGGTTCCTTTGAATGGGCGGTGCTGCGTTCGTAAGCGGCCGTCCAAGAACGGGTTACTGTGGCGGCACCCGCGTGGCCGGCTGGTTTGCCGGCTTTTTGCCTGCGCGCTTTTTCCCCCGCCCGGCTCGCTATAGTATGCCGCCTCTGGCCGCCGATGGAGTATCTGTGCAGCGAGGACCATGACTGACGTTTCCCGAACACCGCCCGGCCGCAAGACCAGCTGGCTCGATCGGCTCGCCGCCGACCGGCCGGACATCATCCTCATCGCGCCGATGCTCGTGTACCTCGCGCTGCTGGGCCTGCGCGACACCTCGCTGATCCCGTTCGAGTATCGCTGGCTGGCCAGCCTGATCCGCGGCGTCGGCGGCCTGGTCGTCGTCTGGGTCCTGCGCCGCCATCTGCCGCCGTGGGGCCGGCCCTGTTGGGGGCTGGCCGCGCTGATGGGCCTGCTGATCGCCGCCGGCTGGTACTACGGCCAGTTCCTGTGCGACGCGCTCGGCCTGCCGCACCGGCTGCCGCTGTTTCCGGGCCAGTTCGACCTGGCGGCTCACGCCGAAAAACTCGACGCCGTGCGCGCGACGGCGTCTTTCTGGCCGATGGTGGTGACGCGGATCGCCGTCGCATCGATCACGGTTCCGATCGTCGAGGAGCTGTTCTGGCGTGCATTTCTGCTGCGGGCCCTGATCCGCTGGGACAGTTTCGAGAAGATCCCGCTGGGCACCTTCACCTGGCGATCGTTCCTGCTGACCGCGCTGCTCTCGACGCTGGAGCACCCCGACAACTGGATCGTAAGCATCCCCTGCTGGTTCGCGTTCAACGGGCTGATGGTCTGGAAAAAGAGTCTGCTGTTTCTGATCCTTGTCCACGGGTTTACCAACCTCTTCCTCTATCTGTGGGTAATCTATCAGGCGGTGGTGCAGAACCATCCCGCGGCGTGGATGTTCTGGTAGCATCATGCGGGACGCGGGCCACCGGACGACGGGCCGTGCCAACAAGACGCGGAGAACCAAGCCGATGATGCGGCTGGCCAGCCGGGCAACGTGTTTTCTGCTTGTCGCCGCCGCCGTCGCGGCCGCGTGCGGTGGGCCGCCGCCCCCGGCGTCGCAGCCGTTGCCGCGTGACGCCGCCCTGTGGCAGCGCATCGAGGCCCGACACCGATCCCTCGTTCCCGGAAACGACGGCCCGCCCCCCGCCGATGAAGCCATCCGCCGGCGAACGCAACTGTTGGATCTGGTGCGCACCTACTTGTCGTCGTACCCCGGCGGCGCGCAGCGCGATCGGGCCGTTCGCCTCGAGCTCGAGATGCTCTTCGAGATCGGGGTGCTTCGAGGGGGCGACTTCAAGCCGCTCCGGCAACGGATCGCCCACTATCTCCGGCACTCGCCCTGCGCCGCCGCCGCCGATGAGGCCGCGTGGTGGGCGATCGTGACCCGCCGCATCGAGGGCCGCTCGGGGGGCCCGCCGGTGGCCAGCGGACCGATGCGGGTGTGCGACGCGCCGCTGCTGGAGGCCCTGCGCGCCTACGTGAAGCGCTGTCCCGGGGGTCGCCACCTCCCCGCGGCCATGCGGCAGATCTTCGCCGACGCCGCGCGGCGGGACGATCTGAAACAGATGAGCGCGTGCGTCGAGCGGTTGCGCAAGGGTTTCCCGAACCACATCGTGACGCGCGAGCTCGCCGCCACGTTGAAACGCTGCCAGGCCGTCGGCAAACCGCTGACCGGCACACTCACCGACGCGGCCGGCAAATCGGTGCCCGTATCCACCTGGCGCGGCCGGCCGTTGCTGATCGTGTTCTGGGCCGGTTGCAACGCGCCCGCGCGTGCGTGCGTCCGCGCCGTCGAGGCCTTCCGGCTCGACCACCCCGAGCTGCGCGTGATCGGCGTGAACCTCGACGCGTCTGCCGAGATCGGTCGGGCCGCCGCCGGGGAGTTGGGCCTGCCGTGGCCGCAATTCAACGACGGGCTCGGATTCGCCAACGCCTTCGCCCGCGCCTGGGGCGTCCGCCACGTACCCCTCGTATTCGCCGTCGATCGGGACGGCACGCTGGTCGGCACGGCCGGGGCCGCCGACTGGCGCCCCCTCGCGGAGCGGATCACGCGGCCCCGCCGATCTCCCTGAAGTCCGCTCCGCGGCGTGGCCCCCCCACGGGCTTCCGTGCGCGGTTTCCCGGGTCGCGGAAGATCATCGCGCGACGTCGGCGCGGATGGCGGTTGCCGCGAGTCGGCGACAGCCCGCCCGTGCGCGGAGCGCGCTCACGCGAGGAGTTCGCACGTTTCTTCGATCATGCGCGGCACGACATCGTCCCACTTGCCGCGCAGCGTAGCGCCCGCCGCCCGCGCGTGTCCGCCACCGCCGAAGCGCCGGGCCAGTGCGGCGACATCGAGCGAGCGTTTGCTGCGCAGATTGACGCGGATGGATCCGTCGGGTTGTTCGGTAAAGAGCAGTGTCGCCTCGGTGCAGCCGAGTCGGCCGGCCTCGTTGACCAGGTCGTATGCCATCGACGGATCGGCACCGGCGGCCTGAAAGTCGGCGGGGCGCAGCGTCAATACCGCGAGCCGCCCGCCGGCGTGGAGTTCCATGTTTCCGAGCATCCGGCCGATCAGTCGCAAGCGCTCGGGCGGATCGCGCTGGTAGATCGCGTCGTAGAGTTCCGCCGGCTGGGCGCCGCGCTCGACCAGTTCGGCCACCATTCGCAGGCTGCGCGCGTCCGTGTTGGAGAACCGAAACCACCCGCAGTCGGTTGCGATCCCGACAAACAGCGCCATCGCAACATCCGAATTCGAAAGAAGTTGCGCGCCGCGCGCCCACTCCGCCACCAGCAGGCACGCAGCGGATGCCGTCTCGTCCAGGACCCTCAGGTCACCCGCCCGCGTCCCGATCGGGTCGCGTGTCGCGTGGTGATCGATGACGAGTGTGCGCGGTGCGTCGCGCAGGTACTCGGCGGCGGGCTCGAGCTGTGTCAGCGCGCACGTGTCCACGATGATGACGGCGTCGCACTCGGGCAATACGCGCTGTGCCGCCTCGTTCCACACGAGCCAGTGGGCCAGATGGTGCAGCACGCGGTACGATTCCGGCGGCGGCTCGAAGAGCATCACCGCCGGCCGGGCGCCGCGCCTTTCGAGCACGCGCCCCATCGCCGCCAGGGCCCCCAGGCTGTCGCCATCGGCGCGCTGGTGCGAGAGCAGCAGGGGCCGCTGGCAGCCTTCGAGCCACGCCGATACCCTTTTGTATGTCGCATCGAGGTTCATGGACCCATTGTATGCCGAACCTTCGCCGGCGCCAGTTTCCTCGGTGGGCGTCTTGCCCGGGACCGGAGTACACGCGGGAGCGACCCGCCCGAGTGGCATCCTCAGGAGAGACCGTGGCGCAGCTTCCGCAGCTCCTGGATCCCCGCACCTACCGTCCTTGCGAGTGGGACCTGAAGGCCGATGACCGCTGCCGGGCGTATTGGGGGCGCGTCTTTCGCCATCACGCGGATTCCCTCGAAGCCGCGATCCGGGAGAGCTACCCCGATACATCCCGCGAACGGCTCGCGCAGTTTCGTAACCGCTACGACCGCACCATCCGCCGTTTCATCGAGCAGCCGGAGGCATTCGAGCGGATCGACATCCTCGTGCTCGACGCGGCCCGGACCGCCGTCTTGGACGAGTTTGGCGTTCCCGATCCCTTCCGGGTCCAGAAACGGCGCGAAAACGAGATCGCGTTGCGCCTGTTGCCCGAGCTGCTCCGAGACCTGGACTCGCAGTCGCCCGAGGCGCAGATCGAATCGCTCGCCGGCGCCCTGCTGGCGGGAAACCTGTTTGATCTCGGGTCTGCTGCCGCCGTCGAGCACGTGCGCGCACACGAGGCGGACTTCGAGCGACTGCGCGCCACCCAGCCCCGGCGGCCGTGGCTGATCGACGATCTCGACGCATGGCAAGCCCACTGGCTGGCAGAACCTTACCGCCACGTCGCGTTCTTCGTGGACAACGCCGGTGCCGACTTCTGTCTGGGTTGTCTGCCGCTGGCGCGCTGGATGGCTGCCCGTGGGTCGCGTGTCACGCTCGTCGCGAACTCGCATCCGGCGCTCAACGACGTCACCGCCGGGCAGGCCCGCCACCTGCTCGAATCCGCCGCGCGGATCGACGGGAAGCTCGGCGGGTTTGCCGCGGGGGGCCGGCTCCGCGTGATCGCTTCCGGCGGCGCGGCTCCGCTGCTCGACTTGTGCGCGCTGACGCCGGCTTGTGTCGCAGCTCTCGCGGATGCCGACCTGCTCATCCTGCACGGCATGGGCCGGGCGCTCGAGAGCAACTATCGCGCCCGCTTCGCCTGTGACGTGCTGCGTTGCGCGGTTATCAAGGACGCGGCCGTCGCCCGATGGCTCGGCGGCCGCGTGCTTGACTGCGTGTTTCGGCTCACGCTTGCCACATCCGGGTCGGCGTCCGGCGCTTGACACGGGTGGGCATCGGCATAACGTAAGCACTCGATATTGCGCGGGGGCAGTGTGCGCCCTCGGCGGCGGCCGCGCCGGCCGCGCCCGGCACACAGGCGGCGCGCCCGCCGCCCGCGTCTGGGAGTGTAAGGATGACGCACAAGTGGGCACGGCAGTTGCAGCCGCTGCTGGTCGGCGGCATTACGCTTGGATGGCTCCAGGCCGGGATGAGCATCGACTGGAACTCGCTCTGGTTCCAGTTCATCGTGACCTGGCTCAGCGCCCTGATCAACGCGTTGTTCGGCGCCGATCTCGGCAGCCTCACGGGCGGCGCAGACCTGTTTTCGGGCTTCGCCGGCGCGATGGGAGTCTGACGCCCGGCGTTTGCGGGCCGGCCGCGCAGCGCGGGGTGCTGCGGTCCCGTCGCCCGATTGGTCACCATGAGAAACCACTTGCGCACGCACCTCTCGCGGGCGTCCGGGCGGACCGCCCCGCCGGCGGCGTGACAGGAGAATGACATGACGATCCCCGGGATCACCGACGAAACCAACGATCCGGAACTGTTGGAGCGCGTGGACAAGGAGGCCGAAGACCTGCTCGATGAGCTCAAGGAGAAGGTGCAGGTCCAGTCGGAGGAACTCGGCCCGCTGCGCCGCAAGCTCACGATCACGGTTCCCGAAGAGGTGATCGAGGCCCACCTGAAGCGCAACTTCGACGAGATTCGCACGGACGCGGTCGTACCGGGCTTTCGCAAGGGCCGCGCCCCGATTCAGCTCGTCCAGAAACGCTTCGGTTCCGACGTGCGCGAGTCGCTCAAGACCATGATTCTCGGCCAGGCCTTTTTCGCCGCGACCGGGAAGCAGGAGCTCGAAGTCCTCGGCGACCCCCTGATCTGCATCGAAACCGACGACGGCGAAAAGCTCATGCAGGTCGACGAGGCCCTCCAGCACATCACGCTGCCGGCCACCGGCGACTTCACTTTCGCCTGCGAGGTCGAGATCAAACCCTCCTTCGAGCTGCCCGAGCTCAAGGGGATTCGGGTCAAGGCCCCCAAGGTCGAGGTCACCGACGCGATGATCGACGAGTTCATCGAGCGCCAGTGCAAGATCCGCGGGCGCTACGAGCCCGTGCTCGACGGTGCCGCCCAGCCGGACGACCTGCTCATCGCGGAGATCCGGCTGGTCGTGGACGGCCAGGAGATCAAGAAGGAGTCCAACGTCCAGCTCGGCGTCCGCGGCACGCGTCTCGACGGCATTTCGCTCGAGAACCTCGGCGACGTGCTCAAGGGTGTCAAGGTCGGTCAGACCGTCTCCATCGACTGCGACATCCCGGCCGACTACGAGCGCCCCGACCTGCGCGGCAAGAAAGGCACCTTCGAGTTTACGATCCATGAGATCAAGCGGCTCAAGCCCATCGAGGTCGCCGACCTCGTCGAGCAGTTCGGCGCCGAGTCCGAGCAGGATCTGCGCGACTTCATCCGCGAGGACATGGCCGCCGAGGCCGACCGCCTGACCGAGCGGGCCAAGCGCGAGCAGGTGCTCCAGTACTTGCTCGACCACACGCCGATGGACCTGCCCGAGCAGCTTTCGGCCCGCCAGACCGACCAGGCCGTCCTGCGCCGCGTGATGGAGCTGCGGCAGTCCGGCGTCCCGGACGGCGAGATCGAATCCCGCATCGACGAGCTGCGCACCTCGGCCAGCGAGGACGTGGCCCGCGACCTCAAGCTCCAGTTCATCATGGAGAAGGTCGCCGAGAAGCTCGATGTCGTCGTCACCGACGAGGAGATCAACAGCGAAATCGCCCACATGGCCCGGCTCTACAACCAGCGTTTCGACCGTCTGCGCGACACGCTGCACAACCAGGGCCTGCTCGACCAGCTCGTGGACAACATCCGCGAGACCAAGTGCGTTCGGTTGCTGCTCGAGGACGCGCAATTCGAGAACGTCGAGGCCGGGTCGCAGGACGAATCGGCCGATGCACAAAAGGACGAGGACAAGAAAACCGAGGACAAGGATTAGTCCCCCGCCGGGCGCGGCTGCCACCGTCGCTGCGCCCGGCCCAGCAGAGCGGTCCGCGCAATAGCTGCGCCAGGCGGTCCGCACCGAAGGAGAGTTCATGTCATTGCCATACTGGCCTCAGACCGAGCGCCCCCGCGTCCAGGGCGGACCCCAGTATCAGAACTGGCGGCAGATGGGCCTCAACGAGATGCTGCTGGACAACCGCATCATCTTTCTCGATCTGCCGCTCGATCCGCGCATCACGATCAACAGCAGCACCGTCTGCTCCCACGTGATCAAGAGCATGCTCTACCTTCAGTCCGTCAAGCGCGACCAGGACATCCACCTCTACATCAACTGTCCCGGCGGCGACATCGACGACACGCTGGCGATCTATGACACGATGAAGTTTCTCAACTGCGACGTCGCCACCTACTGCGTCGGCGGCGCCAGCAGCGGCGCCGCGGTCATCCTGGCCGCCGGCACGAAGGGCAAGCGGTTCGCCCTGCCGCACGCCAAGGTGATGATCCACCAGCCCTGGGGCATGGTCGCCGGCCAGGCCGCCGACATGCACATCCAGGCCCGCGAGATCCTCAAGGTCAAGCAGACGCTCATCGACATCCTCGCCTGCGAAACCGGCCGCAGCGCCGAGCAGATCGAGAAGGACATCGAACGCGATCGCTACATGGACGTCTTCGAGGCCAAGGAGTATGGCCTCATCGACGAAATCCTCGGCGTGGAGAACAAGGACAAGTCCAACAACGAGTGCAAGTAACGCAAGGAAGCCTTCGGCATGAGTCACTACGGCCACCTGGTACCCATCGTCATCGAACGCGAAGGCCGCGGCGAGCGCGCCTACGACATCTACTCCCGACTGCTGAAGGACCGCATCATTTTCCTCGGTGATGAAGTGTCCCCCGACCTCGCCAACCTGGTCGTCGCCCAGATGCTCTTCCTCGCCAACGAGGATCCCAAGGCCGACATCCACCTTTATCTCAACACGCCCGGCGGATCGGTCTACAGTGGCATGGGTATTTACGACACCATGCAGTACATCCAGTGCCCGGTGGCCACTTACGTCGTCGGCATCGCCGCCAGCATGGGGGCCGTGCTTTTTGCCGCCGGCGCCAAGGGCAAACGCTTCGTCCTGCCGAACGCCCGCGTGATGATCCACCAGCCGCTCGGCGGCGCCCGCGGCCCGGCGACCGACATCAAGATCGAGCTCGAGGAAATGCTGCGCACCCAGCGCCAGTTGTACGAAATCCTCGCCAAGCACACCGGCAAGGATGTCGAGCAGATCACCAGGGACTGCGACCGCAACAACTGGATGGACGCGTCCGAGACCGTCGCCTACGGCCTCGCGGACAAGATCATCGAGACCATGCCGCATTCCGGTTCCCCCGCACTGCGTTCCGAGGAGTAGACGAGGGGCGGGCGAGGGATTGAGGGACTGAGAAAGCCAAGGGACGCAGGGACTGAGGGACACAGGGACGAAGGGGAGGGCCATTCGGCATTCGCAAAGGGACCGAGGAATTCAGGGATTGAGGGATCAAGGGGCCCAGGGACGAAGGCGTGAGGCAC
>CAYRXN010000304.1:0-3688 GCA_964428275.1 uncultured Planctomycetales bacterium
CAGAGCTGCCACTCGATGGCATAGGTCAGGATCGTCAGTGGCTGGTAGAGGTCTTCGTGCGTGTGCAGGAAGATGTCGAGCCAGCGGTTTCCGGTAGGCTCGGAGGGCGGTCCGATGCCGGTGACGTCGGGGTTGTTGACGATGAAGATGTGCTCGTCCCCCTGAATCCAGGGAGCGTCGAGGTCCGGTCCGCCGGCGGCCAGCACGGCGGCGACGATCAGCAGCCCGCCGACCCAGTACAGCCCGCGACCGCGCGGCGCGGCGTCGGGCGCGAGCCGTGAATCTTCGTGAGGTTCGCTGGTGTTCATGGGGGGGTTATCGCACGCATGCGCGGCCCGTGCAAGGCCTGCTGCCGGGCGCACATCCCTGGAACGGGGCCGTTGGCCCCATATATTGTATGAGAAGCATATCCCGGCACGGGATGTCGAGGTTGATAATGCCCCGTCTCGCGGCTAGCATTGAACAGGAGATAAGGAGGGTTGCGCGCCGCGCGCATCGGCCTGCCCGCAAGAGTGTCTGATGACGGCTGAAACACCGGTACTGTCTTCGAGCGTTCTGCTGCTCAACCGCCTGTACATGGCGCTGCGCATTATCAGCGTCAAACGGGCGATGACACTCGTCTATCGCGAGTTGGCGGAGATCGTCTACGTTGAAGACGGGCAATACCTGTCGTACGACTTCGACGACTGGCTCGAAGTCAGCGCCGCCAAGGCGGCGTTCGAGCCGGACAAGCACGACTGGCTGCACACCGTGCGTTTTCAGATCGCCGTTCCGCGCGTCATACGGTTGCTCGCATATGACAAGCTGCCCAAGGCGCGGGTCAAGCTCAACCGGCGCAATCTCTTCGCACGCGACCGCAACCGTTGCCAGTATTGCGGCCACCGTTTTCCGACGACCGACCTGAGCATCGACCACGTCGTTCCGCGTTCCCAGGGCGGCAAGACGACCTGGGACAACGTCGTCTGCGCCTGCACGCGCTGTAACGTGCGCAAGGGGGGCCGCACGCCGGAGCAGGCCCGCATGCGCCTGATCACGCGCCCGGTGCGCCCGCGGCATTCGCCCGTGCTTACGATCAAGCTCGGCGACGCGCGCTACGCCAGCTGGAAGCAGTTCCTCGATTTCGCGTACTGGAACGTTGAGCTGAAGTGACGCCGCGGCGGGGCTCAGTGTCCAGCGTAGTCCGCCCAGGTCTTGGGGGTTTCGAAGACGCGCACGTTGACCAGCCGGGCCGGCGCGAGGGCGCCGTGCAGCAGCTCCCACACCACCTGGGCGATGTTTTCCACGCTGGGGTTGCGCTGCGCGAACAATTCCGTATCGACGTTCAGGTGCTTGTGATCGAGCCGCTCGATGACGCGCTGCTGCACGGTGCGCTCGAACCGAGGCAGCGGCAGCACGACGCCGGTGGTCGGGTCGGGCACGCCGGCCACGGTGACCTCCACGACGTAGTTGTGGCCGTGTCCGCTGGGATTGTTGCATTTTCCGAACGTGCGGCGGTTTTCCTCGTCGGAGAGCGCATCGCAGTGCAGCCGATGGGCCGCGGAAAACTCGAACTGGCAGGTCAGGTGAACCATGTGGCAAGCCTCGCGCACCACGGCGTAACGCAGAAAGGGTGTCGTCAGCAGTTCCAGGCGAAGAAGCGGCGTACTTGCCGGCGTCGCGTCGCAAACACCCGTGAAGATCTCGCAGACCAGTCGCTCGGCGGACATCCGCCAGCCGTACGCGCGCAGTTTGGCGGCGGCGAGTGGAATCGCGTGGCGGCGCAACAGCGTGTCGAGCCGCGCGATGTTGCACACGTAGCCCGTTCGGGGATCGGGCTCGCCGCCGACGGTGGCCCGCAGCCGCAGGTACGGCACAATCCCCACCGCGCTCGGCCAGCCGGCCCACGAGTTCGTCACCGGACGCGAGAACTCGATGTGGCCCGCCCAGTCGCGATCCACCGAAAACCGCACTTCGCGCGTGAGTCGAATCATCGCGAACATTGTAGCCCGAGCCGGCGCGAGATTGCCTCGCGGCCCCCGATGACTTTGGGCCTTCGTCAAATCCCCGCCGCGGCCGCGTGTCGATCGTTCGTTGACGATGCCGCCCTCGGTTCGCTACGCTCCGGACCTGATGACGCTGCCCTACGATTTTGTCGATGCGAAGCTGCACGAGCGGCGTGAGCGGGTTTTCCTGGTGCTGGCGGGGTTGTTCCTCGGCACGCTCGCGATGCTGAACATCCTCGGCATCACGCGCTTCATCCGCCTGGGCAGCGTCACCTGGCACGGCTACGAATTCACGTTCGCCGTGGCGATCGGCGTGTTGCCCTATCCGCTGACGTTCCTGTGTACCGACTTCATCAGCGAGTTCTACGGCCGGCGGCGGGCCAACTGCGTCGTGCTGATCGGACTGCTGCTCAACATCTGGGTCGTGTTCGTTCTCTGGCTCGGCGGCGTGCTGCCGGGGTTCGAACCGGTCGATCCGGCCACCGGCGAGATCGTGCGCGACGCCGCCGGGCGGTTGCCCGTGTTCTTCGAGGTCAAGCGGCTGGCGTTCGGAGCGGTCGGCGCTTCGATGGCGGCGTACCTCGCGGCGCAGTTCTGCGACGTGTACGTGTTTCATTTCTGGAAACGACTCACCCGGGGGCGGCACCTCTGGCTGCGCAACAACGGCTCGACGCTGATCAGCCAGCTCGTGGACACCGTGGCCGTCATCCTCATCACGCACTTCTACGCCCACGCGCTGCCGATCGACGCCGAGCGGGCGCTGTGGCCGCAACTGCTGGTGTTCATCGCGTCCGGCTACGCGTTCAAGGCCGCGGCAGCACTGCTGGACACCGTCCCGTTCTACCTTGGTGTGAACTTCCTCTCACGTTATCTTCAGATCGACCCCCGCCGCGACCATCGCGACTGGGAGCCGGTCGCGCCGGTCGCCGTCGTCGGCGACCCGGCGGGCCGCCCACCCACCACGGAGTAGTATTCGTCATGGCAACGAAGACGGCCATCGTTACCGGGGCCAGCCGGGGGATCGGACGCGCGACCGCGCTGCGGCTCGCCCGCGCCGGCTATGCGATCGTCGCCGTCGCCCGCGGGCGCGACGGACTCGCAGCGGCGGCGCGGCAGATCGAGCAGGCCGGCGGCACCTGCGAGATCGTCGCGGCCGACGTGGGATGTCCCGAGGACGCCCGGCGCGTCGTGGAGGCGACCTGCGCGCGGTTCGGCGGCGTCGATCTGCTCGTCAACAACGCGGGCGTGGCGCTTCTGCGCAGCATCGATCAGATGAGCGACGAAGAATTCGCCCGGACCCTGGGGGCGAATGTCGAGGCCGTGTTTCGCCTGTGCCGGGCGGTCTGGCCGACGATGAGAGCGGCCGGCGGCGGCGTCATCGTCAACGTCTCGTCGCTGTCTTCGGTCGATCCGTTTCCCGGTTTCGCGGTCTACGGCGCGTGCAAGGCGTGGGTCAATCTCTTCACGCAGGCGCTGGCCGCTGAGGGCCGCCCGCTGGGGATTCGCGTGCTGGCGGTGGCCCCCGGTGCGGTGGAGACGGACATGCTCCGCGGGTTGTTTCCCGACCTGCCGGCGGAGAACGTGCTCCAGCCCGACGAGGTCGCCGCCGTCATCGAGAGGCTGGCCTCCGAGTCGATGGCACCTTGCAGCGGACAGACGATCTTCTGCCGCAGATGAGCGGATTGGGACCGACTGCGCGCCGCGGG
>CAYRXN010000305.1:0-3749 GCA_964428275.1 uncultured Planctomycetales bacterium
TCAAGCTGCTGCGCGTCCTGCAGGAGCGCACGATCGAGCGTGTGGGCGGGGAGCAGACCATCCCGGTGGACATTCGCGTGATCTCGGCGACCCACCGGCCGCTGGCGGAACTGGTGGCCGCTGGCGGTTTTCGGCAGGACCTGTTCTATCGGCTGCGGGTGGTTCCGATCCACCTGCCGCCGCTGCGCCGCCGGCGCGACGACATTCCGTTGCTGGCGCAGCACTTCATCGAGCAGTTTCGCCAGCGAACCGAGCGGCCGATCGAGGGGCTCCATCCCGACGCGCTGGCCCGGCTGGTGGACCACGACTGGCCCGGCAACGTGCGCGAGCTCGAAAACGTGATCGAGTACGCGTTCGTGAAAGCGCACGGCGGCCTGGTGACCGTCGCGCACTTGCCGCCGGATCTGTTCGCGGGGTCGTCGCTGCCCCCGCCGGCGGTCGCCGCGGCGGATGCGGCGCCGGATCGACGCGGGGGGCGCCCCGGCCGCGGGCAGGTTCTGCGCGCCCTGACGACGACCGGCTGGAACGTCTCGAAGGCGGCCCGGCTGCTGGGGGTCAGCCGGACGACGCTGTACAAGTACATCGCCCGTTACGGGCTGCGCCCGCCCGCCGCGGACTGAGGCCGGCGGCTCGTCGTCGGGCGAGGCTGCCGCGTGGCCTTGGCCCCTACGTCCCTTCGCCCGAGCTGGCGAGGTAGATCACCTGCTCGCGGGTGAGCCGGTCGATACTCACGTTCATCGCCTGGAGCTTGAGCTTGGCGACCCAGTCCTCGATCTGGTGCGGGATATCGTGCACGACGGCCTCGAGGCGGGCCCCCTTCTTCTTGCACCATTCGGCGGCCAACGCCTGCGTGGCGAAACTCATGTCCATCACGCTGGCCGGGTGGCCGGTCGCGGCCGAGAGGTTCACCAGCCGTCCCTGCGCGAGCAGGAAGATGCTCTTGCGATTGTTGATGACGTACTCGTCCACGTTGGGGCGGATACCCTTGATGACTTTCCGGGCCATCTTCTTGAGCGCCGGGATGTCGATTTCCACGTCGAAGTGGCCGCTGTTGCAGACCATCGCGCCGTGGGGCATCTTGCGGAAGTGCTCGGCCCGGAGCACGTGTTTGTTGCCGGTGACGGTGATGAACAGCTCGCCGAACGCGGCGGCTTCGCGCATCGGCCGCACGTCGAAGCCGTCCATCGTGGCTTCGAGCGCCTTGAGCGGGTCCACCTCGGTCACGGTTACCAGCGCGCCGGCGCCGCGGGCCCGCATGGCCACACCGCGTCCGCACCAGCCGTAGCCGGCCACGACGACCTTTTTTCCGGCGAGCAGGATGTCGGTGGCGCGCACGACGCCGTCGAGCGTGCTCTGGCCGGTGCCGTAGCGGTTGTCGAAGAGGTGCTTGGTGTCGGCGTCGTTGACGGCGATGACGGGGAACTTGAGGATCCCGTCGTTCTGCATCGCGCGCAGCCGGATCACGCCGGTGGTGGTTTCTTCCATGCTGGCGATGATGTGGGCGGCCTCGCGGGTGCGCCTGGTGTGCAGCAGGTTGACCAGGTCGGCGCCGTCATCCATGGTGATGCGCGGCTTGGTGTCGATCACCGCGTTGAGGTGTTCGTAGAAGACCTTCACGTTCTCGCCCCGCCGCGCGAAGACCGAGATGCCGAAGTCCTTGACGAGACTGGCGGCGGTGGCGTCCTGGGTGCTCAGCGGGTTGGAGGCGCACAGGGCGACTTCGGCGCCGCCGGCCTTGAGCGTGCGCATGAGGTTGGCGGTTTCGCTGGTGACGTGCATGCAGCAGCCCATGTGCAGGCCCTTGAGCGGCTTCTGTTTCTCGAAGCGCTTGCGGATCAGCGCCAGCACGGGCATGTCCCGGTCGGCCCAGAGTATCTTCTTCTTGCCGGCGGGGGCCAGCTTGAGGTCGGTGACGTCGTAGCGTTTCCTTGCCATCTGCGTTTGCTCCTGGTGTTGGTTCGAGGGCGCGCCGCCCGGGTGGGGGTGGTCATCACGAGTCCTGCTCGCCGCGCCGCGTTGCCAAGCGTACCCAGACCACCGGCCCGGCTCAACTCCGCCGCCGGTGGTCTGCCGGTCGCGGTGGCGCGGTTTCCGGGGGATCCGGGGGGCTCGTCAGCCGTGAACGGGGTTTCACGGTGGCGACGGGGCGCGCAAACCGGGCCATGGGCCCCGCGCTCGCGGCGCCGGCGCGCACGGCCGGGTGAAATACAAATACTTATTCGGGCATCAGTATGTATCAGAATCCATCGATTCCTGTATGGCATCCCGATGGACGCGGGTCTACAATGACGATCACGTCACGTTTCCAGAGAAGGGGGGTCGAACGATGGACGACCCGCTCGCGATCAGCGATGCCACCTTGCCGGAATGTGTCCGCATGTCGATATCCCACCAACGTCGTGCTCCGTGGTGCCTGCGGTTTCTCTGCGGCGTGCTCGTACTGGCGCTTGGCAGCCTGGGTCTGGCCGGGGAGGAAGACCCGGTTGAGAAGGTCGTGCGGGTCGGCGTCTACGACAACCAGCCGTTGATTTCCTGGAACGGCGGCGCGCCGGCGGGGATTTTCGCCGAAGTTATCGAAGAGATCGCGCGGAGCGAGGGTTGGCGGATCCAGTGGGTTCGGGAAAGCTGGCCGGGTTGTCTCAAGCGTCTCGAGGCCGGCGAGATCGACCTGATCGCGCCGATTGCGTGGACGCCCGAGCGGGCCGAGCGCTATCGCTTCTCCACGCTGCCGGTGCTGGTGAATTGGGGCTGGGTCTACACGCCGGCCGATTCGTCGATCGAGAAGATCGTCGATCTCGATCAGAAGACGGTGGCGGTGCTGCGCGACGACATTTTCCTGACGGCCCACGACGGGCTGCGGCGCGTCGCCGAACAGTACCACATTCGCTGCCGGTTTCTGGAGCTCGACAGTTACGGCGAGGCGGCCCGGGCGGTGGCGGAGGGACGGGCCGATGCGGCGCTGCTCAACCGCCTGGTGGGCGAGCAGTACAGGGCGACGGCCGGCATTCAGCGCAGCGCGATTCTGGTCAGTCCGGTTGAGGTTCGCTGCGCGTTCCGGCGGGACATCCCTGAGGCGTTCGCCGCGGCGTTCGACCAGCGGCTCGCGGCGCTCAAGGCGGATCCGGACTCGGTCTTCCACCGGGTGTTGCGGCGCCACCTGGCGACCGTGAAGATCGGGTCGCTGCCGATCTGGTTTCGCAACGCGCTGATCGCGGCCGGCGCTCTGCTGTGTGTGCTGGCGATCAGCACGATCGTCTTTCGCAACCAGCTTCGCCGCAAGACGCGGGACCTGGACGAGGCCAACCAGGCGTTGCGGAAGGACATCGCAGCGCGCAAACGAATCGAGGACGCGCTGCGCCGCCGCGATCAGATTCTCGCGGCACTCAGCCAGGCGGCCGAATCGATCATCGGCGAGCGCGAGTATGTCGACCAGATCCGGCAGTTGTTGCGGCGCCTGGGTGAGGTGACGCAGGTGTGCCGGGTCGTGGCGTACCGCATCGAGCGCGAGGATTCCGGGCCGCTGACGGTTGTCGAGCGTTACGACTGGGTCGCGGACGAGGTGTGCGAATGCACGACGGAAATGCTCGACCGCCTGATTCACGGCGTCGCGTTCTCGGCGTGGTTCGAGCGCATCACCGCGGCGCTGCGCCGCGATGGCGGCACCGAGGCTTCCGGCGGGTCGCTGCCGCAGGATGTGCTCACGCTGAAGGAGGACTCGTTGACGCTGCTCGCGCTGCCGGTGATCTGCG
>CAYRXN010000306.1:0-11918 GCA_964428275.1 uncultured Planctomycetales bacterium
ACGCCGGCGTTCCTGATCGTGATCCTGGCGGCCTGGACCTGGCAGACGGCGCCTTCCTACTTCGCCCGGATGAACCCCGACAAACAGGCCCGCATCGCCACGCACCGCGTCTATGAAAAGGCGATCGCAGCGCACTTCGACGGCAGCGGCCTGAGCGAAGAAGCGCTCGAGGAGCGGACCGCCGCCCTGATCGGCTCGGAGGACGACGACGCGATCGACGCGGACGCGCTGCCGCCGTGGTTGGCCCATGCGAAGATCGCGACCGGGCCGAAGGAGCGACGGGCCATCGCGGACGTCGCCGCACGAAAGGCGGCCCAGGCCCGGTCGGACGCGAACATCGCCCGCTACGTTTTCCTGGGTGTCCTGCTGTTTCTGCTGGTGTTGTACGTGCTGGCCGACATCGCCTGCCGCACGCGGATCGGCCGGGCGATCCAGCGCGTCGAGGACGAGGGTATCGCGTGGGAGGCTGCCAGATGACCGCGGCGACCACACCCCTGCTGGCCCAGGCGGCCTCTCAGGCCGCTGCCCAGTCGGCGGCGCAGACCACGGGGCTGACCCCCGCCGGCACGGCGGTGATGACGCTGAGCATCACGCTCGTACTGGCGCTGACGATCTTCTGTTTCTGGCGGATTCTGCGCGAGCCTGCGCCCGAGACGCACCACCACGCTCCGCTCGAGATCGAAACCGACGATCTGGACGAGTAGTGGTGCAAAGCGGGCAGAACCCACGGGCCCCGACGCCCGGCGCGGGTGTCGGTTGGCGCGGTCGTTGATCCCGGGTCGGGCCGACCTGTTCTCCGCGTCGGCATCCCATGCCCGCGTCTCTCCCGTTGGCGGGATCGCTGCGGGCGGCTATTCTGCGCTTCGATGGCGGTTGCGAACGGGTCTGCAATCCGAACCGAACAACCCAGCGCTCCGCGCGTGCTGCACGTGATCGCCGCGGACGTTCACGCCCGCGTGGCGCCGATGTTTGGCGCGCTGGCGACCGGGCTGGCCGCCCGGGGGTTCCCCTCCGACATCCTGACCAATGATCGCCGGCTGCCGGTCCTTTTCGAAAACGAGCCCCTCGGCGTCCACGTCGTCGATGCGCTGCGCGGCTGGCGGCAGTGGCGGCTGCACGGCTATCTGCGCCGCGAGTTCGAGCACGCGCCCGATGTGGTGCACGTCTGGGGCACGGCCGGACTGAGCTACCTGAGCGACTGGACGTTGCACGGCGACGCCGCCCTGCTGATCCACCTGACGGCGGAAGCGGACGTCGAACGCATCATGCGGCGCGGGGTGTACGCCAACGAAACGCTGCTGGCGCTGTGCGGCGCCTACCGGCAGCGGCTGCAACAGCGTTGGCCGGGACTGGGCGACGCGTTCGAGATCGTCGGGCCGGGGCTGCGCATCCCCGCGTCGGTGGAGGTTCCCTCGCCGCGGGGGCGCACGCTGGGCGTGATCTGGGTCGGGCGTTTCGACGAGCATTGCGGACTGGAGGTGTTGATCGAAGCGGTGGAGCGGGTCGTGGCGCAGGGCGCCGACGTGCAGGTGGCGCTGATCGGCACGGGGCCGGCCGTCGATCGCGTGTGGCGCGAGATCGAGCGGCGGGGCGTCGCCCGCTGTTTCTCGCTGATCGAAGACCCGCTGGTGTGGGATCGAACCATGGCCGGGGCCGATGTCTGCGTCGTGCCCACGGCGCAACGCGACATCTCGTTGGCCCCGCTGGTGGCGATGGCCCACGGGCGGGTGGTCGTCACGTCGCGCGACCAGCCGGCGGAGTGGTTCGCCGAAGACCGGACGTGTTTGCAATTCGCGCCCGGATCGGCGGTCGAACTGGCGTTTCACCTCCTGCGCGCGTCGGTGGCGCACCGGCACGTGGTGGCGGTGGCGCGTGCGGCCGCCGAACACGTTCGCGCCCGGCACGACATCGCCGTGGTCGCCCGCCGCATCGCGGAGATCTACCGCACGGCGGCCGGGCTCGAGCCGACCGCAGCGGCCGACGGCGGCGGGAGGGATACGCAGGCATGAGCGAGCGGATGGCCTGGATGACGCGCGCCGTCAACTTCTTCGTGCCGGGCGGGGGCCTGATCCTGCTGGGCGCCGAGACCACGGGGGTCGTGATCGCATTACTGTTTACCGCCGCCGCTTCGTACGCGATCGCGGTCAACCTGCTGATGCCGGCCGGGTTTACGCCGATGTGGCGGAACCTGTGGCTGGGCGTGGCGCTGGGGACGTGGGTGGGGGCCCAGGTCCGCCTGGGGCAGACGCTTCGGCATCGGCAGACCGCCGCGCGCACCGCGGCCCGCCGCGCGGCGCTGCGCAAGACGCAGCTGGCGCTCCAGGAGGGGCGCCTCGACGATGCGTGGGAGGCGATCTCGCACCTGGCTGAGGAATCGCCCAACGACCTGATGGTCGCGTACCGGCTCGCGCAGGTGCTGACGGCGCGCGGCGAGGCGGCCGCCGCCGCGCAGGCGTGGGAGCGTCTGTGGCGGCTCGACCGACATCGCCTGTACCGGGCCGAGCTGGAGGCCGCCCGCCGTGAACTGGCGGCGCGGACGCGCGATAATGACGGCTCGCACGGCGACCCGCCGGCCGGGGCTTGATTCGGGCGGGAATCCGGTCGATAGCAAACACCGGAAGCGGTCGCGCGCTTGATGGTGGTACCACAGTGCGCTAGAATCAGTCCCGGGAGGGTCCGGTAACGGGCGGGCGGCGTCGGTGTTCCGGGCAGGAATCCCGCAAACGGAGCTAAACTCAGATGTTCGAGAGATTTACGGATCGCGCGCGCAAGGTGATGGCCCTCGCCAACCAGGAGGCGCAGCGGTTCAATCACGACTACATCGGAACGGAACACATCCTGCTCGGACTGGTCAAGGAAGGTTCCGGCGTCGGGGCGAACGTGCTCAAGAACCTGGGCGTGGACTTGCGCAAGGTCCGCCTCGAGGTCGAGAAGCTCGTGCGCAGTGGCCCCGAGATGGTCACGATGGGCAAACTCCCGCAGACCCCGCGGGCCAAGCGCGTCATCGAGTTCGCGATCGAGGAGGCTCGCAATCTCAACCACAACTACGTCGGCACCGAACACGTGCTGCTCGGCCTGCTGCGCGAGCAGGACGGCGTCGCGGCCCAGGTGCTCATGAATCTCGGCCTCAAGCTCGAAGACGTGCGCGAGGAGGTGCTGAATCTGCTCGGCGCCGGCGTCGAGCCCGAGGAAACCAGCATCGCCGGCGGCCCGCCCGAGATGGCCTCCAAGAAGAGCGGCAAGAGCAAGACGCCCGCGCTCGATTCGTTCGGCCGCGACCTGACCGAGCTGGCCCGCGAAGGCAAGCTCGATCCGGTGATCGGCCGCGCCGAGGAGATCGAGCGCGTCATCACCGTCCTCTGCCGGCGCATGAAGAACAACCCCGTACTGCTCGGTGAGGCCGGCGTGGGCAAGACCGCGATCGTCGAGGGGCTGGCCCAGAAGATCGTCAACCACCAGGTACCCGAGATCCTCCACGGCCGGCGCATCGTGATTCTCGATCTGGCGATGATGGTCGCCGGTACCAAGTACCGGGGGCAGTTCGAGGAGCGCATCAAGGCGGTGATGAACGAAGTCCGCCGGGCCCGGAACGTCATCCTGTTCATCGACGAGCTGCACACGCTGGTCGGGGCCGGCGGAGCCGAGGGCGCGATCGACGCCTCGAACGTGCTCAAGCCCGCGCTTTCGCGCGGCGAAATCCAGTGCATCGGCGCCACGACGTTCGACGAGTACCGCAAGTACATCGAGAAGGACGCGGCGCTGGCCCGGCGGTTCCAGTCGATCCACGTCGATGAACCGACGATCGAGCACACGCTGGAGATCCTCAAGGGCCTGCGCGACCGTTACGAGGCCCACCATCGCGTACAGATCACCGACGAAGCGCTGCACAGCGCCGTCGAGCTCTCGCATCGCTACATCAGCGGACGGGTGCTGCCCGACAAGGCGATCGACGTGATCGACGAAGCCGGCGCGCGCATCCGCATCAAGAGCATGACCATGCCGCCGGACTTGGCCGAGATCGAGCGCGAGATCGAGCGGCTGATGGCCGAGAAGGACGAGGCGGTCAAGAACGCCGACTACGAGCGGGCCGCCGAGCTGCGCGACAAGTGCGAATCGCTGCGCATGAAGAAGGAGGAGATGCAGAAGGAGTGGCGCAACCGCTCGAAGGAGGTGGACGGCATCGTCGATGAGAACATCGTCGCCGAGGTCGTCAGCATGATGACCGGCGTGCCGCTCAAGCGGCTCGAGAAGGACGAGGCCCAGCGGCTGCTCTCGCTCGAAGACGAGCTGCACAAGACCGTCGTCAGCCAGAACGAGGCGATCAGTGCGATTGCCCGCAGCGTGCGGCGCAGCCGCAGCGGCCTGAAGGACCCGAACCGCCCGATGGGTTCGTTCATCTTCCTGGGGCCGTCGGGCGTGGGCAAGACGCTGCTGGCCAAGACGCTGGCGGAGTTCCTCTTCGGCGACGAAGACGCGCTGATCACGATCGACATGTCGGAGTACATGGAGAAGCACAACGTCAGCCGCCTGATCGGCGCGCCGCCCGGCTACGTCGGCTACGAGGAGGGCGGCCAGCTCACCGAGCGCGTCCGCCGGCGGCCGTACTGCGTGGTGCTGCTCGACGAGATCGAGAAGGCCCACGGCGACGTCTTCAACATGCTGCTCCAGATCATGGAGGAGGGCCGGCTGACCGACTCGTTCGGCCGCAACGTCGATTTCAAGAACGTCATTCTGATCATGACGAGCAACATCGGGGCCGACCGCATCATGAGCCAGGACCCCTTCGGCTTCATGAAGCGCGACGAGAACATCGACTACCAGAAGATGAAGGAGATGCTCGTCGGCGAGCTCGAACGGTTCTTCCGGCCCGAGTTCATCAACCGGATCGACGAGATCGTCGTGTTCCACAAGCTCACGCACGACGACCTGCTCAACATCCTCGAGCTCGAAACCGCCAAGGTCGCCAAGCGGTTGGCCGATCACGGCCTGGCGCTGGAGCTCAGCGAGGAGGCCAAGGAGTTGCTGCTGGCCAAGGGGACCGACGAGAAGTTCGGTGCCCGGCCGCTGCGCCGCTGCATCTCGTCGATGATCGAAGACCCGCTGAGCGAGAAGATCCTGCGCGACGAGTTCGCCGGCAAGTCGATCGTCCGCGTGACGGTCGAGGGCGAAGGCGACGACCGCAAGCTCCGGTTCGAAGGCGTCGATGCGCCGCCGGCCGACCAGAAAGCCGACAAGGAAGACGTCGCCGTCGCGGGCTCCGAGGCCACCTGAGGCCGCCGGGAGCGACTTGCGCGGCGCTGAGAGCGCAAGCGGCATCAAGAGGACGCCGGGCCGTGGTCCGGCGTCCTCCTTTGACGCTTGTCATTTCCGCGCGTCCGGCCATTTTGCATTCGCCGCCCGGTCGGCTACCCTGCGCAGCGTGAGACGAAGGGTTGAACGTTGCTTTCGGGAGCCGCCGTGCAAACGCGTTGGTTGGAAGCACCGCACCATTACGAGTCGCTCGCCGTAAGCCTGCGGGCGCTTCTCGCCTGCCACGAGCTGTCCCGCCCCTACGAGGAGATCGTCGCGGTCCTGGGGCTGGGGATGGCCGTCGTGGCTGTTCCGGATGATGAGCTCGGCTGGTGGTGCACGTACGCGCGCGACGCGGCGCTCGCCCCTGTTGCAATACACTACGGGCTGCAACTGCGCGAGCTTCATCCGCCGTCGGCCGCGATCGGCCTGGCGCGTTCGGCCGAGTATGCCCGGCACTTCCAGGACAGCTATCTGCCGTTGATTCGCCGGGCGCTGGACCACGGCCAGCGGGTGCTGACCTGGCGGGGCTGGCCGCCGCCGCGCGAACGGCTGTGGGGCGTGCTGGTCGAGCAGCAGGGCGACATGCTGCTCGGGCACACGTTGTGGCACCGCAGCGGCCCGCTGCCCCTGATCGGTCCGGCCCACCAGGCGTACATCGTCGAGGACTTCGCCCGGCCGACGACGGACTGGACGCCCGTGCAGCAGTTCAAGACCGCCGTTCGCGCGACGCTGGCGATCTGGCGTGGTCCGTGGCCGGACGAGACGGGCGTGCTCGCCGGGCCTGCTGCGTATGACGCCTGGTGCGAGGTTCTGGCCCATCCGCATGCCCGCGAGGCGTCGGGACGTTCCCTCGGGTGGCAGCACAGCCAGGCGGTGCGCGTACACACCGCCGCGCGCGCCAGCCTCGCGACGTGGCTGCGCAGCATCGCCGCCAAGCTCGGCGGACGCGACGTGGAGTTGGCGGCGCGTTGGGCCGCCGCCTGCGACCAGGTGGTGGAAATACTCTCGGGCTGCGAAACGTGCGAGGCGACGGAGGAGCTTTTCCGCGACGCCGCCGGGCGGAATCGAGCCTGTCGCGCGCTGGAACGGGCCCGCGGGATCGAGGCCGACGTCATCGGGCAACTCGACGCCAGCGTCTGACCCGGCCGCGAGCGCGACGCGCTCGGCAGGCGGAACCCCCGTGCGGCGGTGTCCGGTGGCCGGCGTACCACAAGACCCATGGAATCCACGATCACCAAGACCGGACGCGCATACCTGCGCTGGGCGCTGGCCGAGGGCGTGGGGCCGCTTGCGCTGAGTCGCATCCTGATCCAGTTCGGCACCGTCGAGCAGGCCCTCGGTGCCACGGCGGCCGAGCTGGCCCGCATCAGGCGCATCGGCGAGAAGACCGCCGACCGGATCGCGCGCTCGCGCGATGCGGCCGACGTCGAGCGTGAAGTTGCGATCGCCGCCGAGCATGGCGTGCGGATCATCTGCCGCGAGGATGACGACTATCCGCCGGGGCTGCGGCAAATCCCGGACGCACCGATCGTGCTCTATGTCAAGGGGCAACTGCGGCCGACCGATGCCGTGGCGATCGCCGTGGTGGGTACGCGGCGATGCTCGATCTACGGTAGCGAACAGGCCCGGCGGTTCGGCGAGCTGCTGGCCGGGGCGGGGTTTACGGTCGTCAGCGGATTGGCGCGGGGAGTCGATGCGTTCGCCCACCACGGCGCGGTGGACGCCGGCGGACGGTCGATCGCGGTGATGGGCCGCGGCCTGACGGAAATCTATCCGCCGGAAAACGAGGCCCTGGCTGCCAAGCTGCTCGACCACGGGGCCTGGATCAGCGAGCTGCCGATGGCGACGGCCGTTGCCCGCAACACGTTTCCCAGCCGCAACCGCATCATCGCCGGCATGTCGCTGGGCACGCTCGTGATCGAGGCGCCCCGCCGCAGCGGGGCGCTCATCACGGCCCGGCTCGCCAGCGAGTACAACCGCGAGGTATTCGCGCTCCCCGGCCGCGCCCAGGACGTCGCTTCCGCCGGTACCAACGACCTGATCCGCCGCGGCTACGCCAAGCTCACGACCTGTCTGGAAGACATCCTCGAAGAGCTGGGCGAGGTCGGCGAGAAGCTGGCAGCGAACGCGCCGCCGCCGGCCGGTCGGGGTCAGGGTTCGTCCGTTCGTGGTGAAGGCCGGGCCGGCCCGGGAGGGGAAGGGAGTCCCGGCGGTTCCGGCGCGCCGCGCACGGGACCGAACGCCCTGGGCGAGTCTGGTTCCCCGGGGCCGCTGGCGCACCTCAGCGAAATCGAGAAGCGCGTTTACGAAGCGGTCGGCTACGATCCCGTGTTTCAGGATCTCGTGCTCGCCGCGACCGGCCTCCCGCCGGGCGAGGTTCTCGCCGCATTCACATCACTGGAGCTCAGGGGGCTGATCAAACGCCTGCCCGGCCAGCTCGTCGTGCGCGTCGGACACGCGTGACCCGAAGCGCGGGCGCCGCCGGCCCGTTACCGATGTGGGCTGGGTATCGGCCGGCGATCCAGCTACCGTGGCTCTTTCAGCCGAACGGGCAGCACGCGGGCCTTGCGCGTTGTCAGGTCGATGGCCACGATCCGATGGTGGTTCGTGTCGGCGACGTACACGGTCCCGCCGCCAACCGAGAGGCCGCCGGGCTCGTACAGCGCTCGCCCGTCGGCCGCGGCGATGCCCGCCGGCGCGACGCCGAACCAGGTGGTCACGCGTTTCCGCTCGATGTCGATCCGCCGGAGGCGGTCGTTGAACGTGTCGGCCACGAGGAGCGTGTCACCGGCCAGCGCGACGCCCAGCGGGTGTTGAAACCGCGCTTCCCACCCCGCGCCGTCGCGGTCGCCAAACTCGAACAGTCCGCCGCGGCCGGCCAGCGTGCGCGTCTCGTCGCCGAGCCCGAGCTCGACCGTGCGAATCGACGAGATTTCCGAGTCGGCCACGAACAGCCGCGCACCGTCGGTCGCCAGCCCCGACGGCTGCGCGAAGGCGGCCGCGTCGTTCGGCCCGTCGATGCCCGCTTCGGTGCCGGTTCCGGCCAGCACGCGGACGCGGTCCTCTTTCAGGTCGAGCACCCATATCTGGTGGGTACCGGCCATCGCGATGTACAACCGATCGCCCACGCGCGCGAGATCCCACGGCGAACTGAGCGCCGTTCGGGTTGCCGGCCCGTCGGCGCGGTAGTCGTGCGTCTGTTTGCCGGTGCCGGCGATGGTGCGCACGGCACGCTTGCGCAGGTCCACGTCCCGGATCGCGTGGTTCTCGGTGTCGGCGACGTAGAGATGCCTGCCGTCGTCCGAGAGCGCCAGTCCTTGCGGCTGGTGGAAGCGGGCGCTTTCGAACGTCCCGTCGCGCAGCCCCGGCCGCCCATCGCCGATGGTCGCCTGCACGCGACCGGCCAGGTCGGTCACCAGCACGCGATGGTGGCCGGTGTCGCTGATGAAAAGCCGCTTGCCGGGCGCATCGGCGAGCACTTTTCCGGGAAACTCGAGCAGGCCGGGCTCGAAGCCGGCCCGCTCGGGGCGGAAGCGCATCGGCTTGCCCAGCGTGCCCTTCTCGCGGTGCTCCGTGAGTAGGCGGCCGATTTCGCGGTCGAGCGTGTCGCGGTGTCCTTCGCCGGAGACGAACCCGACGATCATGCCCTCGGGGTCGATCAGGACCAGCGTCGGCCACGCGCGGACGGCGTAGGCGTTCCAGATCCTGAACTCGCTGTCCACCGCGACGGGGTGGCGGATGTCGTGCCGCAGGATCGCCTGGCGGATGTGGGCGGCGTCCTTCTCTTTGCTGAACTTGCCCGAGTGAACGCCGATGACGACCAGCGGCTGGTCGTGATACTTTTCTTCGAGGTATTTCAGGTCGGGGAAGATGTGCATGCAGTTGATGCAGCAGTAGGTCCAGAAGTCGAGCAGCACGACCTGGCCGCGCAAGTCCTTGATCGTCAGGGGGGTGTCGGTGTTCAGCCACGCGTCGGCGCCGCGCAGCTCAGGAGCGTGGATTCGCTCCGGGGTCGGTTGTGCGTGCAAGAACGTGCCTCCGCCCCCGGCGATCAGCAGGATGGCCAGGTGCCGCCAGAGCCCCCGCCGGCGGGGGTCGAACGGGTCATTCATCGAGCAGCTCGCGAATCTGGGCGACATGCTCGGACTCGATCGCGATCTGCGACCGGATGAACTCCTCGAGCGGCACGTCGCCTTCGACCTTCTTGAGCAGGTCCTGGTAGCAGCTCAGGGCGGCCTCCTCGAACGTGAGCGCCTGCTGGAGCGCCTCGGTCCCGGTCAGCGGTTTCGAGGGGCACGAGACGCAGATGTCGAGCTTGGGCACGTGCCCGAGCGAGCGGATCTTGCGCGCCAGGATCTCGGCGTGCTCGATCGTCTCGCGAAAGGCCTCCTTGAGCACGCCGACGACCCGCAGGCGGTCCAGCCCGCGGACGGCGTTGCGCAGGTGCAGATAGCGCGTCGCGGCTTCGACCTCTTCCGCGAACGCCCGGTTCAGTTCCTGGACGATTTCCTCGGTACTCAGCGGACTCAAACCATGCTCCGTTCTGACAAGCGCTCGGACGCTGCGCCGAGCGGCTAGGACTCGTTCACGTCGCGGGCCATGCACTTTTCCACGCAGGTCGGACAGGCCTGGGGATCGCTCCCGCACGACTGCTCGAAGTTTTGCCAGCGGGCGAGAAAATCGCGCACGATCGCATCGTGCGAATCCACGAAGCGGAAGAACGCGACCAGCCGCCGGGCGGTTTCGTTGCTGGTCAGGTGCTCCAGCTTGCACGCGTCGATCTCGGCCTGTTCCGGGCTGACGCCCAGCACCTCGGCAAACAGCCGCTCGATCAGTCGCCGTTTGGTCTTGACCGCATCGACCAGCCGCTGGCCCTTTTCCGACAGCCGCAGGTGGCGGTTCTCGTCCTGGAGAACCAGTCCGGCCTCCTTCATGGGCTTGAGCGAGATCGAGACGCTGCCGCGGGTGATGTTGAGCTGCCGGGCAATGTCCGACACACGCGCGTAACCGAGCCGGCTCACGAGGTCGTCCACCGCCATCAGGTGGTGGGCGGCGCTGTGGCTGATGACGTTCTGCTCGAATTCCTTCCACGTATCCATGCTCGGCTCCGGGCGAGTATGCGTGCAACCTGATTATAGCAGAATCGTGTTGCCGGATGCCCCCCGTGACCGGGCGCAGCGCCCGCCGGGGGCGTGCCGGGGCCGGGCGACGTGGTATCATGGGCTTCGTCCGGCCCCGTCGGGGAGCCGGCGGGGGCAACTCCGGTATCCGGGGAGGACTGTCGCGATGTACGAGAACCGGAAAACCGGCGCCGAGCCGCCGGGGTGAGGCGGTGGTGGTGCGCGCCGACCGGATTGTGACGGCAAGACGAGGAGAAAACCCATGATGCGGCACACAAGACGATTCGTATGTTGGAGCAGCGCCGTGTTGCTGCTGGCGGTCGGCGGTTGCGCCGAGTGGCTGGAGAGTCTCAACAACCAGGACGATCCGCTCTGGATGGGCTGCGGTCAGTTGTGCCTGCACGATCGCTACTGCCGCGCTCACCCCCTCGAGTGCGGCGAGCAGCCCGAGAACAACCTCGACCTTATGCGCATGGCGGAGGGGATCGTGTGGGCCGACTACCCTGACGCGATGCTGATCGAGGTGCACGGAGTGCCATCGAGCGGCGCCGCGAACACCGCGGACGACGTGGACCAGTGGGGGTTCATTTTCGCCGAGGACCCGCAGTCGCCGACGACCGGGACGGTTACGCTGGAGTTCCGTGATGGCGAGTTCACCGACCCCGTGCTGATGAGTCAGCCGTGGGCGGGGACGGTCTACGAGCGACTCCCGCAGACGCTTACGCTCGCCGATGCCGTGGCGGTGGTTCGTGACGCGGGCTACGCGGCCCCCTTCGCGGAGGTCGTGATCCGCAAACCGCTGACCTGGCCGATGCCCGACGAGGCCTTCTATGCGCTGCTGATCGAGGGGCAGTACGTCCTGGTCGGCGCCGAGAGCGGCGCGCTGATCGAGGACTGAGCGCCTCTGCCGAGATCCGCGCTCCGCGGGCGGGAAAGAAGGCGCGGTGCGGATTCCCACACGCCGCCGGCGCCAAATCGCGCAGCGTGGTTGAGAGGGCGCTGCGGAACCAGGTGGGGCAAAATCCGCGACTGCGTGTGGATTTTCGCGGCCGGAGCCGCCAACCGGGACGCGGGTGCGTTTAGCGCCTCGGATCGGGGCCTGCGAGCCGGCGTGACGCTGCGCGGTGGCAGACGCCGGGGCGGCTGTGTCCGCAGACGGCAGGTGCGGTGGTCCTGAAAGAAACCGCTCACCTGGCACGCCGTTTGCCCGACGGGGGCGTATCGTGCGTCCCTCACAGGGGGGGACGCGGAGAAACCTCGCCTAATGGTAGTCTCAGGGGCGTTTTCACGGCGCTGAACGAGCTAGAAGGTTCTGGATTCTTTCCAGGGAGTGCAACGATGTCGAACTTTGTGCAGGAGTTTATGGAAGGCGTGATCGCCAAGAACCCCGCGGAGAAGGAGTTCCACCAGGCGGTCCACGAAGTGGTCGAGTCGCTGGAACTGGTGCTCGAGCGCCATCCCGAGTTCCGCAAGGCCAAGATCCTCGAGCGGATCGTCGAGCCCGAG
>CAYRXN010000307.1:0-12081 GCA_964428275.1 uncultured Planctomycetales bacterium
GCAAGCTCGCCGCCGAGGGCTATACGCGCCCCGCGCGACTGGGGCTGCGCGGCGGCAGCAACGGCGGGCTGCTGATCGGGGCGCTGATCACGCAACACCCCGACCTGTTCCAGGCCGCGCTGTGCGCCGTGCCGCTGCTCGACATGGTGCGCTACCACCGCTTCTCGATCGCCCGGTTGTGGATCCCCGAGTACGGCTCCGCCGAGGATCCCGAGCAGTTCAAGTTCCTCTATGCCTACTCACCCTACCACCACGTCCGCGACGGCGTGGCCTATCCGGCGGTGCTGCTGACGACGGCCGAATCCGACTCGCGGGTGGACCCGATGCACGCGCTCAAGATGGCGGCGCGTCTGCAGGCGGCCACGTCGTCGGACCGGCCGATCCTGCTGTGGGTGGAGCGCAAGGCCGGTCACGGCAAGGGCAAGCCGCTGGCCAAACGGATCGACGAGTACCTCGACGAGTGGACGTTCTTCATGTGGCAGCTCGGGAGGACTCCCGCCGGCGGCGGCGATACTCCTCCGCCGGTACCGCCAGCATCTTCTCAATCAGCGGGCGATACTCCGGCCCGCCGTTGAGCGTGCAGAACGGGTAGATGCCGTCGGGTGTGCTGTAGAGGATCACGCAACGGCGGATGCGCTCGGTGTCGGAGTTGTAGCGGTCCATGAAGTGCATGCCGGCGGCCATGAGGGTGCGCAGCTTGCGCCGGCCCTTTTCGCCGCGGCCCTCGGCCTTGTTGGTCATGCCGCGCAGGGCACTGATGAACGTCAGCGGGTTGATCCGCCGATCCATCTGCCGCCAGTTGTAGCTCTTGAGGAACACCCAGCAGAGTTCGAGCTTGTCGAGCCAGTTGGCCTTGCCGTCGTCGCGCCGGCCGGTGATTCGGAAGTACAGCTCGTTCATCCCGCCGAAGAGCTTGAAGATATCGAACATCTTCGGGATCGGGACGACCTCCTTGTCGGGCGTGACGAAGAAGTACGTGCCGAAGGCGCAGTCGCTGTGGCAGCTCGGGCGGATCTTGGGCTTGCCGTCGAGCGTCTGCATGATGCGGCTCAGCGGCGCGATCACGCTCAGCGGGAACATGTCGCGCATCGGATCGGCCCCGCTGGCGGCGGCGATGTCGCGGGCCAGATCGCCCAGCGTGTAGCGCATCTGTTCGAGCTTGTGCTGCTCGATCCGCCCGGTGATGGATACCGGCTGGTAGCTGATCGCGCTGATCACGTGGGCGTGGTCGGCGGCGAACCGGAAGATCTTGCCCACCTGGTCGTTGTTGAAGTTGTTGATGATCGTCGGAACCAGACAGACCTTGATGTCGTTGGCGGCGGAGTTGTCGATACAGCGCAGCTTCTTGTCCAGCAGGTCGGCGGCCCGGACCTGCCGGTAGATCTCCGGCTCGACGCCATCGAACTGGAGGTAGATCGTGTGCAGGCCCGCCGCGGCCGCCCGGCGGGCGAACGCCGGATCGGAGAGCTTGATGCCGTTGGTGGCGATCTGAACGTGCGAAAAGCCCATGCGGTTGGCCTGGGCCACGATGCGATGGAAGTCCGGGTGCAACGTGGGTTCGCCGCCGGTGAACTGAATCGCGGTCGCCGGGTAGGGATGCTGGTTGCGCAGCGCCTGAAGATACTCGACGACCATCTCGTAATCCGGCTCGGCCACGTACCCGGCGGCGTTGGCGTTGGCGAAACAGACCGGGCACTTCAGATTGCAGCGGTTGGTCAGGTCGATCTGGGCCAGACACGAGGCGCTGTGGTGCTGGTTGCACAGCCCGCAATCGCTCGGGCAGTGCGAAGCCCCCGAAACCTGCGGCTCGTAGACGCCGCGTTCGTCCTGCCAGGCGCTGCGGGTACCCTTGAGGTACATCTCCACGTTGGTGTTGATCTTGTCGCGGAAGTAGCCGTGCTCGGGACAGGTCTTCTCGATCCAGACGATGTCGTCGCGGACGTAGTAGCGTCCCAGGATCATGCAGCGGCACTCGGGGCAGAGCGTCTCGACCGTCTTGGGCAGCTCCCGCACGATCGGGCGGATCGGCGAGCCGGTGTGCGTGGTCGCGGGCTGGTGCGGCCGGTCGCGGCCGGCCGGGTTCTTCACGAACAGCACGTCGTGGTGGTGCTCGCGCGTGGTGCCGCAGGCCGGGCAGTCGAGCTCGAGGTAGATGGCGTCTTCGCCGGCGTCGTAGGTCAGCCGGCCTTCCACCACTTCACCGCAGCCGGCGCAGGTCCAGCGGCCGGCCCACGGCAACCCCTCCGGGCCCTTCTGTACGGGCGCGTACTTGCGCAGGGCGAGCTTGAACCGCTCGAGCTCGGTGCGGGCCTGCTCGGCCCGGACCGCCTCCCGCCGGATGCCGTCGATCGGCCGGTGCAGCAACCCCGAATGCTGTCCGCCGTCGGTGGCGACCGGCGGCGCGGCGGGGTCGGGCCCGGCGGCGGCGGGGTCGATCACGTGCAGGTGGCAGACGTGGTCCATGTCGGCGTCGCGCGGCCCCAGCGGTTCGAGCGCCGCCGACCTGCTGGCCTTGTCCCGTCTCACCCGCTGCTGCGTATCCGACCGCGCCATGGACACCTGCTCCTTTGCTCCCGGATGCTTGGCCCCCGTTTCTGCGCCAGGCATTCTACTCACTGAAAGTAATTCGGATAGACACGCGGATGGCGCTTTCGTTTCTGATACGCCCGGGCCAGGTCGAGAAAAATCTCCAGATCGCGGTCGAGATGGGTGTTGGCCTTGTCGAAAAAGAACGTGCGGATCGGCATGTCGTCGTGCGCGGCGCTGACCGCCGGGTAGACCGCCTCCGAAACCACGCCGTTCATGCACGAAAACGGCGCGATGTCGATCACGCCGTCGGCCCCCTTCCTGTACACGTAGATCGCCTTGCCCACGCTCAGGACCATCTCGCCCAGCGCCCCGTCGGCCGGCAGGTAGGGCCAGGCCGCCTCGATCACCTCGCGGATGTCTTCGGGCTCCTCGTAACCCACGAAGTCGTCGTGTACGGGCGCCAGCAGTGTCTGCTCGTAGCGGTGCTGCACGTGCGACGTGAGCTTGCGTTTCAGAAACGCCATGCTGAAACGCCCGTGTTCGCGAATGGCGTCGGTCTCGCGGCACCAGTTCGTATACCACACCCACTCCGGCGTGTCCGAGAGCCAGCACTCGCCGCCGAGCCGCTCCACCCGGCGGATCAGGTCCTCGTTGCTGAAGGTGTTGAGTCGGCAGAAGATCTCTCCGACGACGCCGATCAGCGGGCGGCCCTTCTCGTAACGCGCCGGCAGCGACCGGAACCGGTCACGAACCTCCACGACCTTCTCCGCCAGCATGCGCACCCGCTGCCTGGGCGGCGGGTCGCGCAGCGCCAGCACCTCTCCGAACACGTCGAGCGATTCCCGAAAGGCCACATCGGTATCGCCGGCGACCGTCTCGTAGGGGCGGGTCTTGAGCAGGAACCGCTGCGTCAGGTCCGCCAGCACGATCCCCATCCAGACCGTGTGCATGAGGTCTTTGGCCGCCTCGCCGATGCCGGCGTAGCCGTTGGCGCTGGTGGGCGAGACGACCAGCGCTTCGCCGTAGCCGAGCTGGTCGAGCACCTGGCGCAGGTAAGGGGCGTACTGGCCGAACCGGCAGGGCCCTTCGGCCTCGGGCATGAAAAACGCGGTGCGGGCCGGATCGAAGCCCGGCTGGCGGCAGACCTTCAGGAAGTCCCCCAGCGTGATCTTGTGCGGCAGGCATTCCTCGCCGCTGGTGTAGGCCCCGCCCAGTTCGAGCGTCCGGTCATCGGAATCCGGGACGAGCCGGGCGTCGACGCCGACCGAGCGGAACGCCGCCGCGGTCAGGGCCGCAGTGGCGTAGGACATTTGCGGGAAGTAGAGGGTGCGGTCGGCGAGACTTCGCTCGCGGATCTGGTCTGACACGTGCGCCACCATCGCAGGATTCCTTTGCTGTCGAGATACGCTTCGCATCGAGTCATCATGCCGGCGTCGTTGGAGTGGCCGTCGAACTGGAGCGTGAGGAACGGCTTGCCCGAGGCCGGCCGCACGAACCCCTTGATGAACGAATCCGGGCCGCACTTGAAGTTCGTGATGTAGATCATGTGCAGGTTGGGGTGACGCGCCACGAGCTTCGAGGCCGCCAGGATCCGCTTGCCGAAGGCCCAGAACATGTTGTCGTTCACGTCGGTGATGTCGATCCCCTCCAGCGGAAGCGCATCGACCGGCAGCACGTTGACGCCGTAGTTCTCGCGCAGCTTGCGCGCGACCGACAGGCTCACGCCGGGGTCGTGGATGTTGTAGGGCCGGCCGGCGAGCACCATTCCCGGCTCGCCGGTTTCGATCAGCGTCTGGAGTGCTTCGCGCCCCGCCTGGGCATAGCGGGTGCGGAACCGCGTCAGCGCTTCCCAGGCCGCCGCGAAGGCGCGTACCGCCCGCCGGCGGGACACGCCCAGATCGCGCGCCGTATCGAGCAGCGAGCGGCGCACCTGCTCGGCTCCGTCCCGCATCCGAATCGTCGGACAGAGGACCCGTCCCGGCCAGTGGCGCAACAGCGGCGTCTGCCGCAGGACGAACGGCAGCGTCTGGCCCCAGGGGCAGACGTGGCTCGGGTCGCCGTGGGCCGGCGGCCGGTCGCCCGCGGCGGGCAGCCCCTCGACCGAGAGCAGGTTGGGCAGCCAGACGTAATCCACCCCCTGCGCCACCAGGTCGGCCACGTGCCCGTGAGCGACGATGATCGGGAAGCACGGCTCGGCCACGATCGTGTCGAGGCCGCGCTGCACGGTCCGTCGATTGGTTTCACTCGACAGCACGACGCGCAGGCCGCAATCGCGGAAGAAACGCCGCCACAACGGGAGCAGCTCGAAGGTGTACATCGCCAGCGGGATGCCGACGCTGCGCGCCGCCCCCGGCGGATCGCCGTCGTCGTCGGCCATCAGCAACTCGCGGTTGAGCGCGATCAGGTCGGCGATGACCGGCTTGCGCTCGGAGCGGGCCTGCTTGCGGAAGCGGTCGGAGCACTTGTCGCCCCAGAACGTCTTCTCGTCTTCGACGGTGAACTCCTGAATCGAGCACTGATTGCCGCAGCCGTGGCAGGTGAACTCGCGGAGCGTGTAATCCACCTGTTCGATCTTGTAGCCGCGGAAGCGCGTCGTCGCTCCGGTCGATCTGATCTTCTCGCGGGCCAGCAACGCCGCCCCGATCGCCCCGAGCGTCGCGTTGTGCGGCGGGACGATGATCTCCTTGCCCGTGATCATGCTGAACGCGGCCGCGACGGCGTCGTTGTAGGCCGTGCCGCCCTGGAAGAAGATGCACTCACCGATCGGCCGGCCGCGCACCACGCGGTTGATGTAGTTGTGCGCGATGGAGAACGCCAGGCCGGCGATCACGTCGTCGCGCTTGGCGCCGCGCTGCATGCAGGTGTTCACGTCGCGCTCCATGAACACCGTGCAGCGCTCGCCCAGCCGGATCGGCGCCTTCGAGCGCAACGCGAGCCGGGCGAACTCGTCCTTGATCGAAACCCCCAGTTCCTCGGCCCGCTCTTCGAGAAAGCTGCCCGTGCCGGCGGCGCAGGCCTCGTTCATCGTGAAGTCCACGACGATCGTTTCCGCGGCCGACCCGCCCGAACCCGCCCGGCGCCGGTCGGTCTCGGACTCGAGGCAGATGTACTTGCTGTCCTGCCCGCCGATCTCGAAGATCGTGTCGGGTCGTTTGCCGAGCAGTCGGTCGCCGATGAACGTGGCGCCGGTCTTGTGCGCGGTGATCTCGTCGTTGACGCTGTCGGCTCCGACCAGTTGGCCGATCAGTTCGCGCCCGCTGCCGGTCGTGCCGACGCCGCGGATGCGCACCCCCCAGCCGACCGCTTCCTCGGTCTCGCGCAGGCAGCGCGCCACGACCTCGATCGGGCGGCCTTCGGTGCGCGTGAAGATGTAGTGGATGACGTCGCCGTGCTCGTCGATCAGCACGAGCTTGGTACCGACCGAGCCGATGTCGAGCCCCAGGTAGGCATCGACCAGCCGCCCGTCGGTCGGGAAGTGATACGGCCTGACGCGGTCGCGCAGCAGCTTGACCCGCTCCATGCTCAGCGGCGGCATGGTGGCGAATGCCGCCCCGTTGCCCTCGCGGGCGGCCCGCAGCCGGGCGAGCCGATCGCGCAGCGACCGGCCGGCCCCCCGGCGACAGCGGTCGGCATCCGGCGATTCGTGCGCTTCGCCGGGCTCGGCTTCCACCGCCAGCGCCGCGCCCACCGCGCCCAGCGACTCCGCCGCCTCGGGCACGAACAGCTCGTCCTCGCCGAGGTCGAACACCTCGCGCAACGCCCGCACCACCGCCCGGTTGAGTGAAACGCCTCCGATCAGCGCCACCGGCGGCTCGGGGGTACGGCCCTTGACGACCGCCGCCTTGTAGTTGCGTGCCACCGCGTCGCACAGGCCGCGCAACACTTCCGGCGGCGCATAACCCTTCTGCTGGGCGTGGATCATGTCGCTTTTGGCGAACACGCTGCACCGTCCGGCGATCTGGGCCGCCCGCTGGGCCTGCTCGACGATCGTGCCGATCTCCTCGACGCGGTATTGCAGCCGCGAGGCCTGCTGGTCGAGGAAGCCGCCGGTACCCGCGGCGCAGTCGCCGTTGGTGCTGTAGTCCATGATCCCCAGCGTGCCGCTGGCCGGATCGGGTTCGCAGCGGATGTAGCGGCTGGCTTCGCCGCCGATTTCGAAGATGGTGCGCACGTGCGCAAAGAGCAGGTCGATCGCGCGGACGGCGGCCTGAAACTCGTTGCAGCGCCGGGCTTCGAGCAGCCCGCCGACCAGGTCGGCGCCCGAGCCGGTCACGCCGATGCCGGCGATCGGTTCGTCGCCCAGGCAATCGGCGAGCGCTTCGAGCATCTCCGCCAGCGTCTCGACCGGGCGCCCCTGCGATCGCCGGGGCGTGGTGACGAACACCGCGCGTCCGTCGCGGGCGGGAGTCTCCAGCCGGCGAAACACCCGTTTTCGGTCGGCGGGCGTCTGGATGCGTGCCGCTGCTGCCGGCGAAGCGACCAGGGCCGCGTGAACGCCCACGGATCCGACGTCGATGCCGAGTCGTATGCTCATCGTTGCGCGACTCTCCTGCGTCAGAGGGTATCCAGGCCGCGGCGCCACGGCGCCGGCGAGATCGGCGACCGTATGGTTATACCGCCGATTGCCCCTGCTGGATTCCATTTTACAGCCGATTCTCGCCGGAGCGACGGCCCATCGCCCGCGGCGCAGCACCGCTCGCGCCGGCCCCAATCGCGCAAGACGGCTCACACGCGCGGAGTTTAACGCTCACGACCGACACAAACAAAGAAAAATGCAACTATTCCTCGCACGCGAGCATCGCGCCGGTGCCGCCCCCTTGCCGAGCCGCCGACCGGAGCGCTATTGCGCTGACGCGCCGTGGCGCGATCCGGTCAATCTCCGCCACCAGGCCACCCCGAGCAGCGCCGCCGGCCCCGCATCCACCACCCACCACAACCACGGCATCGGGTCCCACTGGCCCGTGCGCACGTAGCGCAGGTCCACGAAGTGCAGCGCCGGGACGGCCAGCAGCCACACAACCAGCCACAGCGGCGGTCGGCGGGCCAGCCCCGGCACGATCCAGAGGAAGTACCACGGGTAGGCGACCGGAGCCAGCAAGAGCGTCGTGCCCGAGAGCAACCACACATCGGGCCACACGGCGCCGCGCCGGCGCCGCGCCAGCAGCACCGCCAGCGTCACCAGCGCGCCCGCGACGATGGCGATCGGCCCCCAGCGCGCCATCGGCAGCATCCGCAAGCCCTCGAAGATGATGTCGTTGAACGTCCAGTGCTCGGCGAACAAACGGGCCGTGTCGCGGGCGGCGGCCAAACCGGCCCGGTAGGGAATCCACGCCGCCGCGGCCGTCGCGCCCGCCGCGGCGGCCAGCGCGGCGCCGCGGCGCCACGGGCGGGTGCGCCCGGCCAGCAACACCGTGACCACCAGCGGCCAGAAGTACTTCACGTCGATGCTCAGCCCCAGCAGCACGCCGGCGGTCAGGCACGCGACCCATCCGCGCCTGGCGCCGGTGCGCGCGTCGGGGGCGGCCGATTCGTACGCGATCACGGCCGCCGCCAGCAACGCCGCGCCGACCAGGTCGAGATGCCCCGCCTCGTAGCATTCCAGCAGCAGCAGCGGACACCACAGGACACCCGCCAGCCAGAGCGGCGACGCGCGCAGCCGCCGCAAACCCAATGCCAAGGTCGCGCACAGCAGCGCATCGAACAGCAGCAGGATGCACTTCCACCCCGCCAGCGAACCGCCGAACAGCGCCGCGTTGATCCTGAAGAGCGCCTGCATCGTCGGCGGGTAAATCGCCGGAATGTCCCGATGGTTGATCCGCTGCCACAGATCGCGATGTTTCTCGGCCAGCGCGCGGAGTTGGGGCGCGTCGGGTGCCAGGCGGTAGGGATCAAGCCCCTGCTGTTGAACCAGTCCTTCCCACAAGTAGCGGTAGACGTCACCGCTGGTCGCGGGCGCGAGCGGCCACAACGTGGCCCGGAAGAGCACTGCCGCGCCCAGAACGATCGCGATCTCGGCCCGCGGGCAGGTTGCGCGCGCCTCGCCCGTCAGCCGCCGGAGCAGCCACGCGAACGCGACTCCGGCGATGAGGTAGCCGACCAGCACGAAAGCTACCTGCCGGGCAGGCGTGTCCGCGGCGCGGACCAGCAGCAACGATGCCTCAATCGCCACGGCACAAGCGATCAGCGTCGGCACCATTCGGCGGGGGGCACGGGCCATGCTGACAATCTACCGCCGCCACGGCCTGGAGGGGAGCCACCGGAACCGACACCCCCTCTGACCATGCGCCGCGTGTATCGGCCACGTCTTGACAATACTGGTAAATCCGGTTAGGCAAAGCGGTTGACGTAGCCGGGTGTTTGGCGCGGGCGAGTTGGGGGGAACGGGTCGGCGTGTGGCGGCCGAACACATAAGCCTATACACAGCAAGGTGTTGGGATGACAACGACGTGCAATGTCGCGCTGTTCGGGCAGAAGTTCATGGGTCGCGCCCACAGCAATGCATACATGAAAGCCGGTCGTTTCTTCAACGTGCCGATCCAGCCGGTGATGCACACGATCGTCGGGATCGACCTCATTTCGCTCGCGCCGTTCGCGGACCGCTGGGGGTGGAAGAAATACAGCACGTCGTGGAAGGAAGTCGTCAAGGACGGTGCGATCGACCTCGTCGATGTCAGCACGCCCAACTACATGCACGCCGAGCAGTCCATCGCGGCGCTGTCGGCCGGGAAGCACGTCGCGTGCGAGAAACCGCTGGCCACCACCCTCAAAGAAGCCCGCATGATGCGCAATGCCGCCGCCCGGGCGCGCAAGTGTCGCACGTTTGTCTGGTTCAACTATCGGCGTTGCCCCGCGGTGGCGCTGGCGTATCAACTCGTGCGCGAGGGGCGCATCGGCCGACTTTATCACATTCGGGCGCAGTTCCTCCAGGACTGGGCCGGACCCGAGGCCCCGCTGACCTGGCGGTTTCAGAAGAAGTACGCTGGATCGGGGGCCCACGGCGACCTCAACGCCCACATCATCGACCTGGCCCGCTTCATCACCGGAGAGGAATTCACCGAGATCTGCGGCGCCGTGTCGGAGACGTTCATCACCGAACGCGAGGTGCTCACGCCGCCTTCCAAGACCGGCGGCCGCTCACGCGCCCGGCGGCGCAAGCCCGCCGTCGGCAAGAGCGACGTCGATGACTGCGTGCTCTTTTTTGCCCGGACCAACAAGGGGACCATCGCGAGTTTCGAGGCCAGTCGCCTGGCCACCGGGCACCGCGTGACGAACACGATCGAGATCAACGGCGAGCACGGCGCCCTGCGCTTCTCGTTCGAGGACATGAACACGCTGTGGTTCTACGACCACACCGAGGACAAGCGGCTGGCCGGCTGGCGCAAGATCCTCTGCACCG
Source organism: uncultured Planctomycetales bacterium (assembly GCA_964428275.1). Taxonomy (GTDB): domain Bacteria; phylum Planctomycetota; class Phycisphaerae; order UBA1845; family Fen-1342; genus JALSRY01. The sequence goes on from CAYRXN010000307.1 coordinate 9,926, forward strand.
CCGCCCGCGTCCACCCCTACGCCGGCGCCTGGTGGCCCGAAGGCCACGGCATCAGCTACGAACACACCTTCGTCAACATGGCCGCCGAGATGATGGCCGTGCTGGCGGGCGAAGAATCGATCCTCCCCATCCCCGACTTCGCCGACGCATACGAAACCCAGCGCGTGCTCGAAGCGGCCATCCTCGCCGCCAAGCACCGCGCCGCGGTCCGGCTCAGCGAAGTCAAGTAGTCCATCGGACGCCCCGCGTGAACCGCAAGACGCCGGCCCCGCGCGAGGTGCCGGCGTCTCGTTCGTCGGGGCGCACGCGCAGCGCCGTTTCCGGCTCACTTCAGAGCTGCGCTGGTATCCACGTGCAGGTTCCTGACCAGGAACGCCCAGCGGTCGGCGACTTCCTCGATGATCTTGGCGGTCGGCTTGCCCGCGCCGTGGCCGGCGCGCGTTTCGATCCGGATCAGAATCGGGTTGTCGCAGCCCTGGGCCTGCTGGAGCGTCGCCGCGAACTTGAAGCTGTGGCACGGCACGACGCGGTCGTCGTGGTCGGAGGTCGTGATCATCGTCGGCGGATAGCAGGTACCCTCGTGTACGTTGTGCAGCGGGCTGTAGGCATAGAGCACCTTGAACATCTCGGCGTCTTCCGGGTTGCCGTAGTCGGAGACCCAGGCCCAGCCGATCGTGAACTTGTGGAAGCGCAGCATGTCCATCACGCCGACGGCCGGCAGCGCCGCGCCGAACAGCTCGGGCCGCTGCGTGATGCAGGCCCCCACCAGCAGGCCGCCGTTGCTTCCGCCGCCGATCGCGAGCTTTTCGGTGCGCGTATACTTGTGCGCGATGAGCCACTGGGCGGCGGCGATGAAGTCATCGAAACAGTTCTGCTTGTTCTTGAGCCGGCCGGCGTCGTGCCAGGCCTTGCCGTATTCGCCGCCCCCGCGGATATTGGGCATCGCGAACACCCCGCCCATCTCCATCCACACCAGGTTGCTGATGCTGAAGCGCGGCGTCAGCGAGATATTGAACCCGCCGTAGCCGTAGAGATAGGTCGGGTTGTCGCCGTCGAGTTCCAGCCCCTTCCTGTACGTGATGAACATCGGGATGCGCGTGCCGTCTTTGCTGTGGTAGAACACCTGCCGCGTGACGTAGTCGGCCGGGTTGAAGTCCACCTGGGGGCGTTTGAAGACGGTGCTCTGGCCGGTGGTCATGTCGTAGCGATAGATCGTGGTCGGGTAGGCGAAGCTCGTGAAGGCGTAGAACGTCTCGGTGTCGCTGCGTTTGCCGCCGAACCCCCGGGCGCTGCCGAGTGCGGGCAGCTCCACCTCCCGGGCGAACTTGCCGCTCAGGTCGAAGATGCGGATCTGCGAGTGGGCGTCCTTGAGGTAGCTGGCGACGAACATGTCGCCCACGACGTTGACGCCGCGCAGCGTCTCGGCCGCCTGGGGAATGATCTCTTTCCAGTTCTGGCGCTGCGGGTGGCGGATGTCGATCGCGATGACGCGCCCGCGCGGCGCGTCGAGGTCGGTGAAGAACCAGAACAGCGGCCCGTCGTTGTCGATGAAACTGTACTGGGCGTCGAAATCGTCGAGCAGTTTGACGACCGGTCCGCCGGCCCGGAGATCCTTGTAGTAGACCCGGTTCTTCTCCTCGGTTCCCTGCCAGACCGAGATGATGAGGTAGCGGCCGTCGTCCGTCACCGACCCGCCAAAGCCCCACTCCTTCTGGTCGGGCCGCTCGTAGATCAGTTCGTCCTGCGACTGCGGCGTGCCGAGCTTGTGGTAATAGAGTTTCTGGTAGTAGTTCGACTCCTTCAGCTCGTTGCCCTTGGGCTCGTCGTAGCGGCTGTAGAAAAAGCCCTGGCCGTCCTTGGTCCACGACGCGCCGGAGAACTTGACCCACTTGATGACGTCGGGCAGATCCTGGCCGGTCTCCACGTCGCGCACGTGGTAGGTCACCCAGTCCGACCCCGCCTCGGACAGCCCGTAGGCCATCAGCCGCCCGTCGTCGGTGATCGACGTGCCGTGGAGCGCGACGGTACCGTCTTCAGAAAGCGTGTTCGGGTTGAGCAGGACGCGCGGCTCGGCGTCCAGCGCGTCGGCGACATACAGCACGGACTGGTTCTGAAGGCCGCTGTTGCGCGAGTAGAAGTAGCGGCCGCCGCGCTTG